>JAJPKM010000043.1 GCA_021323735.1 Gammaproteobacteria bacterium | reverse complement strand
CGATGGAGCAGGGTCTGCGCTTTGCGATCCGCGAGGGTGGCAAGACGGTGGGCGCCGGCGTGGTCGCCAAGGTGATCGCTTAGGTTTTACTTTTTGGGGCGGGGCCGCATCGGCCCCGGGAAATTCTGGCGCGCAAGCGTCTGGAATAGCGTAAGATCCACCACCTTTTTCGGGCGGGGCCGGTTTCGGCCCCGTGAATAGTTGCGCGAAGCGCATGGTAATTCGGGGCCGTTTCGGCCCTGGGAAGAGTTAAATAAACATGGCAAATCAGAACATACGCATCCGCCTGAAGGCTTTCGATCATCGCTTGATCGACAAGTCGGCTCGCGAGATCGTGGACACCGCGAAGCGCACGGGCGCCACCGTCAAGGGTCCCGTACCGCTGCCCATCAAAATGGAGCGATTCACGGTCCTTACGGCCCCGCACGGCGATAAGGATGCCCGCGATCAGTTCGAAATCCGCACGCACAAGCGGCTAATGGACATTTTGAACCCAACGGACAAGACCGTGGATGCGCTGATGAAGCTGGAATTGCCGGCCGGCGTCGACGTCCAAATCAAATTGAATTAGTGCTGACGCGCGCCTGGCCAGGCGCTGCCGAAAGCTTGAACTTAGGGTGATTTCGGGTATACTCCCGCGTCCATTTTAGAGGTCGGAGCGCGTGGGTGCCGACGCCAAATTCTTACGGGGATTTGGGGTCCGTGTGTCCAAACCGCTGATCTTTCGCAACGATGCGAGGCTCATTGAAGCCCTCGCTGTATGAGGATTGACAATGTCCATTGGTCTGGTTGGCCGTAAGTGCGGCATGACCCGAGTATTCACCGACGCCGGTGTAACCGTGCCCGTGACGGTCGTCGAGGCGTTGCCGAATCGCATCTCGCAAGTCAAGAACGATAAAACCGACGGCTATCGCGCGGTTCAGGTCACTATTGGCAGCCGCCGCGCATCGCGGGTCGGGAAAGCCCTGGCCGGCCATTTCGCCAAGGCGAATGTCGCCGCCGGCTATACCTCTCAGGAATTCCGCTTAGGGAAGGGCGAAGGCGATGCGCTGGCCGCGGGCGGCGAGATCAAAGTCGACATGTTCACCGCCGGCCAAGTCGTCGATGTCACCGGCACCACGGTGGGTAAGGGCTTCCAAGGCACGATGAAGCGCCACAATTTCGCGGGCGGCATGAAGACCCACGGAAACTCGGTGTCGCACCGCGCTCCCGGTTCCATAGGCCAGCGCCAGACCCCGGGACGCGTGTTCAAGGGTAAGCGCATGTCGGGCCACATGGGTGTGCGCAACCGCACCATCGAAAATTTGCGCATCGTCGAAGTGGACGCGGCGCGGAATCTGCTGCTGATCAGCGGCGCAGTTCCGGGCGCCGAGGGCAGCCGCGTGATCGTGAGGCCGTCGGTGAAGGCCTTGGGCCAGGCGCGCCGCCAGAAGTTGATGCCGAACAAGGCTCCCACTGCCGCCAAGGGCGCTCCTGCCGCGAAAGGCGCCGCACCCAAGGCCGGCGCCGCCAAAGCCGACAAGAAGTAGACCCACATGAAAGTCCAGCTGAAAAATGCGACACCCGCCAGCGAGATTCAATTGTCGGACGCCGCCTTTGGGCGCGCTTACAACGAAGCGCTGGTGCATCAAGTCGTGACTGCGTACATGGCAGCCGGCCGCGCCGGCACCAAGGCACAGAAGAGCCGCGCCGAAGTGCGCGGTGGCGGCAAGAAGCCATGGAGCCAAAAGGGCACCGGCCAGGCGCGTGCCGGCTCGATCCGCAGCCCCATTTGGGTCGGCGGCGGTCGCGCCTTCGCCGCCAAGCCGCGCGATTTTTCGCAGAAGGTCAATCGCAAGATGTACCGCGCCGCCATGCAGACCATGGTCTCGCAACTGGTGCGTCAGGATCGTTTGGTGGCCGTGGAGTCGATCGAGCTTGCGGCGCCCCGGACCAAGCTGCTCACGGCCAAGTTGGCCGAATTCGGATTGACCCGGGCGCTCATTCTGGTCGAGGCCTACGAGGAGAAACTGTTTCTCGCGGCCCGCAATGTTCCCCACGTAGAAGTGATGGCCGTATCCGCGCTTGACCCCTTGAGCTTGGTCAAGCACGACAAGGTCGTCGCGACCGTGGGCGCCCTGAAGTTGCTGGACCAGCGTCTCGGAGGCGCGAATGAATAAAGAACGACTCATGACCGTGCTGATTCAGCCGCACGTGTCGGAAAAGGCCGCTACCGTTACTGAGAACGCGAACCAATACGTGTTCCGCGTGCGTGACGATGCCTCCAAGGCCGAGGTCAAGCAGGCCGTCGAACTGATGTTCGAGGTCAAGGTCGAGGGCGTCAACCTCTTGAATCGTCCCGGCAAGACGCGGCGCTTCAAGAACATGCCGGGCAAGCGCAATGGCTTCAAGAAGGCCTACGTGCGCTTGGGTGAAGGCCAGTCCATAGACTTCACCGGCGCCTCGGCGAAATAGGAGCGAAGGCCATGGCACTCATCAAGATGAAGCCGACCTCACCGGGTGCGCGCTTCGTAGTCAAAATCGACCGGTCGCACCTGCACAAGGGCGGTCCGCTCGAATCCCTGACCATCAAGAAGAACCGCACCGGCGCCCGCAACCACTCGGGCCGGCAAACCACGCGCCACATCGGCGGTGGTCACAAGCAGCGTTATCGTTTGGTGGATTTCAAGCGCGACAAAGACGGCATTCCCGGCATCGTCGAGCGCCTGGAATACGATCCTAACCGCACGTCGCACCTGGCTCTGGTGCTGTACAAGGACGGCGAACGCCGCTACATCCTGGCGCCCAAGGGCGTCAAAGCCGGCGATGAAATCCGTTCCGGCGCCGATGCGCCGATCAAGGCCGGCAACGCCATGTCGCTGCGGCACATACCCGTCGGCAGCACGGTGCACAACATCGAGCTGAAGGTCGGCAAGGGCGGCCAGATGGCGCGCAGCGCCGGTGCGTCGGCGCAGTTCGCCGCGCGCGAGGGTGTTTACGCCAGCCTGCGCTTGAAGTCGGGCGAAATGCGCAAAGTGCACGTCGATTGTCGCGCCACCATCGGTGAAGTCGGCAACGACGAACACAACTTGCGCGTCTTCGGCAAGGCCGGCGCGGTGCGCTGGCTGGGAGTTCGTCCCACGGTGCGTGGCGTCGTCATGAACCCGGTCGATCACCCGCACGGCGGCGGCGAAGGCAAGTCCGGTCAAGGCAATCCGCATCCGGTGAGCCCGTGGGGTCTGCAGACCAAGGGCAAGAAGACGCGCCGCAACAAGCGAACGGACACCATGATCGTTCAGCGTCGCAAGAACAAACGATTGTAAGACTGGAGAAACTCAAAGTGCCTCGTTCGCTCAAGAAAGGCCCGTTCGTGGATTTGCACCTCGCCAAGAAGGTGCAGACCGCCAGCCAAAAGAATGATCGCCGACCGATCAAGACCTGGTCGCGGCGCTCCATGGTCATTCCCGATATGGTCGGTTTGACCATCGCCGTACACAATGGACGCCTGCACGTACCGGTGCTGGTGTCGGAGAACATGGTCGGGCACAAGCTCGGTGAATTCGCCCCCACGCGCACGTTCAAGGCGCATTCCGGCGACAAGAAAGTCACGGCGGCTGAATAGTCATGCAGACCAAAGCAGTTTTACGCTACGCGCGGATCTCTCCGCAGAAATGCCGGCTGGTCGTCGACACCATTCGCGGCAAGTCGGCAACGCTCGCGGTCAATACGCTGAAGTTCATGCCTAAGAAGGGCGCCAAGATCGTTCTCAAGGTATTGGACTCCGCGATCGCCAACGCCTACAACAATTTCAACGCCGATGTCGATGATCTGAAAGTCACTCGCGTCGAGGTCGATCCGGCGCCGATGCTCAAGCGCTTTCACGCGCGCGCCAAGGGACGGGGCGTGCGCATCGCCAAGCGCAACAGTCACATCCTGGTTCAAGTGTCCGACGGGAAGGTAGACGCCTAATGGGTCAGAAAGTAAATCCGATTGGCATTCGTTTGGGGATAACCCGCGACTGGTCGTCGAAGTGGTATGCGCATTCGAAGAACTTTGCCTCGAACATTCATACCGACTTCCTGGTCCGCAGGTTCCTGAACAAGAAGCTGGCCGATGCGTCGGTGAGCAACATTCATATCGAGCGGGCGGCGCGCCGCGCCAACATCACCATTCATACGGCTCGGCCGGGAATCGTGATCGGCAAGAAGGGCGAGGACATCGAGAAGCTGCGTACCGCCGTCGCCAAGATCTTAGGTATGGGCATGAACGACGTGCGCCTCAATATTGCCGAGATCCGCAAGCCCGAGCTGGACGCGAAGCTGGTTGCCGAAGGCATTTCGCAGCAGTTGGAAAAGCGCGTGATGTTCCGCCGCGCCATGAAGCGCGCCGTGACCAACACCATGCGTTCGGGCGCGCTCGGCATCAAGGTGCGCATTTCCGGCCGCTTGAACGGTTCGGAAATTGCCCGTACCGAGACCAATCGCGAGGGGCGCGTGCCGCTGCACACGTTCCGTGCCGATATCGACTACGGGCTGGCGGAGGCTCAGACCACTTACGGCGTGATCGGCATCAAGGTTTGGATCTTCAAAGGCGAAGTGTTCGAGACGCCGGAAGCCGAGGCCCCGGAAGCCGCCGAGGCCGAGGGTGCGGCGAAGACCGCCGAAACCGCAGCAGCGCCGAGCTTAAGCTGAACTAGGTAACTCAAGCATGATGCAGCCGAAGCGGACCAAGTTCCGCAAACAATTCAAGGGCAAGATCTCGGGCAGCGCGCACCGCGGAAATTCCGTGGCGTTCGGCGAGTTCGGTCTCAAGGCCACCAACCGCTGTCGTATGACCGCGCGCGAGATCGAGGCGGCACGCCGCGCCATTTCGCGCTACGTGAAGCGCGGCGGCCGTATCTGGATACGCGTATTCCCGGACGTGCCGATCACCCAGAAGCCGCTCGAGGTGCGCATGGGCTCGGGCAAGGGCAACGTGGAATATTGGGTAGCGAAAGTGCTGCCCGGCAAGGTGCTGTTCGAGATCGAAGGCATGAGCGAAACCATTGCGCGCGAGGCATTCCGGCTGGCTTCCGCCAAGCTGTCGGTCTCGACCGCGTTCGTCAAGCGTCAGGTGCGTACATGAAGGCCAAAGATTTACGCGCGAAGCAGCCGAAGGAGCTCGGCGAGGAGCTTCTCAAGCTGCGCCGTGAACAATTCAATCTGCGCATGGCCCGTGCCACGGGTCAGGCGGCGAAGCCGGACCAGTTTGCGAAGGTGCGTAAGAACATTGCACGCGTGAAGACGGTGCTTGCGCAGGTGCGTAAATGACTTCTGGAGATACTGTGATGTCGAGCGAAGCGCAATCAGCAGGAACGGCCGCGGGCGCCGCGCCGGTTCCGGGGCAACGCCTGCTCACGGGCAAGGTGGTAAGCACCAAGATGGACAAGACCATCGCGGTTTCCATCGAGCGCCTGGTCAAGCACCCGACCTACGGCAAGTACATCCGCCGCACCACCAAGCTGCTGGCGCATGACGAGAGCAATGAGTACAAGGAAGGCGACACGGTTTCCATCAAGCCGTGCCGGCCGATGTCGCGTCGGAAATCTTGGGTGCTGGTGCGCGTGGTAGATCGCGCCCGGGCAGAATGAGAGGCCCGCCCCTATGATTCAAATGCGAACGATTTTGAATGTGGCCGACAACAGCGGTGCGAAGCGGCTGATGTGCATCAAGGTGCTCGGCGGGTCGAAGCGCCGCTATGCCGCGGTGGGTGATGTCATCAAGGTCAGCGTGAAGGATGCAATCCCGCGCGGCAAGGTGAAGAAGGGCGAGGTGTACGACGCCGTCGTAGTGCGCACCAAGAGCGGCGTGCGCCGTGCCGACGGGTCGCTGATCCGCTTCGATACCAATGCCGCGGTGCTGTTGACCAACAAGCTCGAGCCCATCGGCACGCGTATTTTCGGGCCGGTGACGCGCGAACTGCGCAACGTGCAGTTCATGAAGATTATCTCATTAGCACCCGAGGTATTGTGAAACGACTCTTGAATCCGGCGCGCAGCGCCGGCCTATCGGAGCGGGTTTGCGGCTTTGTGCAAACCCGCGGAAATGTTCGGGCGTAGCCCGTGGAAAATTTATGAAGAAGATTCGCAAAGGCGACACGGTGATCCTCATCGCCGGTCGGGACAAGGGTCGCAAGGGCACCGTCATCGAAGTGCTGGCGGATGATCGCCTGCGCGTCGAAGGTCTCAACATATCGAAGAAGCATCAGAAGCCGAATCCCCAGATGGGGGTGCAGGGCGGCATCATCGAGCGCGAGGCGCCGCTGCACATATCGAACGTACTGGTTTTCAATCCGGCGACGCAAAAGGGCGATCGCATCGGCTTCAAGTCGCTCGAGAACGGCCGCAAGGTGCGCGTATTCAAGTCGAACAAAGAGATGGTCGACGCGAAATAGCGGGTAACAAACATGGCAGCTAGACTCAAACAGATTTACAACGAAAAGCTCGTGCCGGAACTCAAGCAGAAGCTCGAGCTCAAGAACACGATGCAAGTTCCCCGGATCCTGAAGATCACGGTGAACATGGGCGTGGGCGAGGCCGTGGCCGACAAGAAGGTCATGGACGCCGCCACCGCCGACATGGCCAAGATCACCGGACAAAAGCCCGCGGTGACCAAGGCGAAGAAGTCGGTCGCGACCTTCAAGGTCCGCGACGGCCAGGCGATCGGCTGCAAGGTGACCCTGCGCGGCGACCGCATGTACGAGTTCCTGGACCGCTTGGTGAGCATCGCCATTCCGCGCATCAGGGATTTCCGCGGCATCAGCACGCGCTCCTTCGACGGCCGCGGCAACTACAGCTTGGGCGTCAAAGAGCAGATCATTTTCCCCGAGATCCAGTACGACCAGATCGATCAAATTCGTGGCATGGACATCACCATTTCCACGTCGGCGCGCGATGACAAGCACGGGCGCGCGCTGTTAGAAGCTTTCAACTTTCCGTTCCGTAAGTAGGGTAATAGCCCATGGCCAAGACGAACATGCTCATGCGCGAGAAAAAACGCCTCAAGATAGCGAAGAAATACGCTAAGCGGCGCGCTGAGCTCAAAGAGCTGATCCGCGACCCGAAGACCGGGCCGGAGGCTCGTGAAGCCGCGCAAGTGGAGCTGCAGAAGCAGCCGCGCGACGCCGGCGCCACGCGGCAGCGCAACCGCTGCTCCATTACGGGCCGTTCACGCGGCGTATACCGCAAGTTCGGTCTGGCCCGCACCAAGCTGCGCGAGGCGGCCAATCGCGGTGAGATTCCAGGCCTGTCGAAGGCGAGTTGGTGAGGCGCGCACAATGAGCATGACTGATCCGATTGCCGACCTGTTGACGCGTATTCGCAATGCGCAATCCGCTGGCAAACCCAGCGTAGGCATGGGCGCCTCGAAGCTGAAAGTGGCCATTCTCAAGGTGCTGAAGGCCGAGGGCTACATTGCGGACTTCGGTGTCGACGCGAGCGGCGCGAAGAGCACTCTGTCGATCGAGCTGAAGTATCACGATGGCCGGCCTGTGATAGACCGCATCGAGCGAATCAGCCGTCCGGGCCTGCGCATCTACCGCGGCAAGGACGAGTTGCCCAAGGTGCTCGGCGGCTTGGGCGTGGCGGTGGTTTCGACGCCGCAGGGCATCATGTCCGACAAACAAGCGCGCGCGGCCGGCACCGGCGGCGAAGTGCTGTTCGTCGTCCAGTAGTACTGACGATAACTTCAGGGTTTTATTATGTCTCGAGTCGCAAAAATGCCGGTGGATCTGCCGCAGGGCGTGACCGCCACGATCGGCGCAGAAGCCGTCACGCTGAAAGGGGCCAAGGGCTCGCTCACGCTGGCGATCAAGAGCGGCGTCAAGGTCGTGCAGCAGGACAAACATTTGGAAGTGCAGGCCGATACGGCGGCAGAGGGCATGAATGCCATCGCCGGTGCGACACGCGCTCACCTCGCCAACATGGTCACGGGCGTTACCAAGGGCTATGAGAAGAAGCTGGAGCTGGTGGGCGTGGGCTACCGCGCCGCGGTCCAGGCGAAGAGCCTGACGCTGACCTTGGGGTATTCGCATCTGATCAACTTTGCGATCCCGGACGGCATCACCATCGAAACGCCCACGCAGACCGAGATCCTGGTGAAGGGCATCGATCGGCAGCGCGTCGGTCAGACCGCCGCGGAGATCCGGGGCTTCAGGCCGCCGGAGCCGTATAAGGGCAAGGGCGTGAAATATTCGGACGAGAAGATTTCGCTGAAAGAAGCGAAGAAGAAGTAATCATGAAATTGACCAAACAAGACACCCGATTGCGCCGCGCGCTGCGGGGCCGGGTAAAGATCAAAGAGCTCAGCGCTTTGCGTCTCTCGGTGCATCGCACGCCGCAGCACATGTATGCGCAGATCATTGCACCCGAGGGCGACAAGGTGCTGGTCGCCGCCTCGACCTTGCAGAAGGACGTACGCGGGGAATTGAAAACCACCGGCAACATCGAAGCTGCCAAGGCGGTCGGCCGCGCCATCGCGGCGCGCGCGACGGCCAAGGGAATCAAGAAGGTCGCCTTCGACCGGTCCGGTTTCATGTACCACGGGCGCGTCAAGGCGCTGGCAGAGGCCGCTCGCGAAGCGGGTCTCGAGTTCTAACTAGAGGTCTTTAGGCAATGGCGAGAACAGAAAAACCGATGACCGGCGATGACCTGCTCGAAAAGCTGGTCGCCGTCAATCGCGTGGCTAAGGTGGTCAAGGGCGGCAAGCAGTTCGGCTTTACCGCGCTGACCGTCGTCGGCGACGGCGCGGGCCGGGTCGGGTTTGGATACGGCAAGGCGCGCGAAGTGCCGGTGGCGATCTCCAAGGCCATGATGCAGGCGCGAAAAAGCCTGGTCACGGTATCTTTGAAGAACGAAACCCTGTTCTATGCTGTCAAAGGACGGCATGGGACTACGCGGGTGTACATGCAGCCGGCCGCGGACGGTACCGGAGTGATCGCCGGTGGCGGCATGCGCGCAGTGTTCGAGTGCGCCGGCGTGCGCAACGTGCTCGCCAAGAGCTACGGCTCGCGCAATCCCATCAATGTGGTGCGTGCCACCATGGATGCGCTGGGCAAATTGCGCACCCCCGATGACATCGCGGCCAAGCGCGGCAAGAGCGTCGAAGAGATCGTAGGTTGATCATGGCCAGCAAAGCAGCAGAGAAGTCGGGCGGCGGAAAGACCATCAAAGTGACTTTGATCAAGAGCGTTTACGGGCAGCTGGCCAGTATCCGCGGGTCCGTCAAGGGCCTGGGGCTGCGCAGGATAGGACATAGCGTGGTGGTGGCGGATACGCCTTCCAACCGCGGCATGGTCAATGCGGCGAGCCATATGCTCAAAGTAGAGACCGCCTTGAGTTCGGGGAAGGGTTAAATGCGACTAAATACCATCAAGCCGGGCGCCGGCTCCAAACGCACACGTTTGCGCGTGGGACGCGGTGCCTCCGCCGGCCAGGGCAAGACCTGCGGCCGCGGCGTCAAGGGACAGCGCGCGCGTAAGGGCGGTTATCACAAGGTGGGCTTCGAAGGCGGCCAGATGCCGCTGCAGAGGCGCCTGCCGAAGACCGGTTTCCGTTCCGCCATCAAGGCCTCGCGTGCCGAACTGACCCTGTCGGATCTCATGCGGGTATCCGGCGCCGACGTCACGCTCGCCGGATTGATCGAGGCGAATCTCGTCCCCGAAGGCACCAAGCTGGTGAAAATCATTCTGTCCGGATCGGTCAGCAAGCCGTTCACCGTGAAGGACAAATCGGTCACCGCGACCAAGGGCGCCAAGAGCGCCGTGGAAGCCGCGGGCGGAAAGTTCGAGGCTTAGAGAAAACCCGTGGCCACATCCAGCACCAACGCCGCCGCCGCCCTGGGGGACATCACCCGCTTCGCTGAAATGCGCAAGCGTCTGGTGTTCTTGCTGGGCGCGCTGATCGTGTACCGGATCGGCACCTTCATCCCCGTGCCGGGCATCGACGCGGCGAAATTTGCCGCCTTCTTCTCGACCCAGAACGGCACGCTGCTGGGCATGTTCAACATGTTCTCGGGCGGCGCACTGCAGCGTTTCAGCATATTTGCGCTGAATGTCATGCCCTACATCACCGCCTCGATCATCGTACAGATGGCCTCGATGGTGTACCCGCCGTGGGCGCAGATCCGCAAGGACGGGGAGTCCGGCCGCCGCAAGCTGATGCAATACACGCGCTATGGCACGGTGGCGCTCGCGGCCTTCCAGGGCTTCGGTGCGGCGCTGGCGATCCAGAATTCAGGCGGCAACTTGGTGCCCAACCCCGGTCCGCAGTTCCTGTTCGTGGCGACGGTCTCGATCACCACCGGCACCTTGTTCGTCATGTGGCTGGGCGAGCAGATCACCGAGCGCGGCATCGGCAACGGCATCACCATGATCATCGTGGCGGGCATCATTGCCGGGCTGCCCCGCGCCATCGGCAATACCTTGGACATGGTGCGCACCGGTGAGATGAATCCCTTGATCGTGCTGCTGATCCTGGTGGTCGTGGTGCTGGTCACGCTGTTCTGCGTGTTCGTGGAGCGCGCGCTGCGCAAAATCCAGGTGAACTACGCCAAGCGCCAGGTCGGCCGGCGGATGATGCAGGGCCAAAGCACCCATTTACCGTTCAAATTGAACATGGCGGGCGTCATCCCCCCGATCTTTGCCTCCAGCTTGCTGGTATTTCCGGCGACGATCGCCCAGTTCTTCGGCAATAGCCCCAACCCGAATTTCATCCAGAGCGGCCTGCAAAGAATCGCCGCCATCCTCAACTACGGGCAGCCGTTGCACGTGGTGCTATTCGGCCTCCTGGTGATTGGATTCGCGTTTTTCTATGTGGCGCTGGTGTACGACGCCCGCGACACGGCCGAGAACTTGAAGAAGGCGGGCGCCTTCATCCCCGGCATCCGGCCGGGACTGCAGACGGGCGAATACCTGGACAAGGTGCTGACCCGACTCACCCTGTGGGGCGGCCTGTACATCATGGCAGTGTGCTTGCTGCCCGAGATCATTCGCATGGTGAATCCGGCCATTCCCTTTCAGTTTGGCGGTACTTCCCTGCTGATCATCGTCGTCGGTGTCATGGATTTCGTCGCGCAGCTGCAGTCGCACATGATGTCGCAGCAATACGAGGGCCTGATGAAAAAGGCCAGCCTTCGGGGCATTGGAGCTAAAAAATGAAAGTTCGTCCTTCCGTCAAAAAGATCTGCAAGAACTGCAAAGTCGTGCGGCGACGCGGCATCGTTTACATCATTTGCTCATCGGACGCCCGCCACAAACAGAGGCAGGGTTAAGCGCGTGGGCGGCCCAAAGCAACCCGGGCGATTGATTTTCAGAGGATTTTCTAATATACTGCCGCGCTTTTTTTCGTGGGCGCGGGTGGAGAAATAGATGGCGCGTATCGCCGGCATCAACATTCCTATGAACAAGCATGTCGTCATCGGCCTGACCCATATTTTCGGCATCGGCAACAGCCGTGCCGCACGCATCTGTGATGCCGCCGGCGTGAAGCATCACGTCAAGGTGAAGGACTTGACCGACGCCGAAGTGGCTTCATTGCGATCTCAGGTCGCGAAATTCGCCGTGGAAGGCGATCTGCGCCGCGAAGTGTCCATGAACATCAAGCGCCTCATGGATTTGGGTTGCTACCGTGGCATCCGGCATCGCAAGGGCCTGCCGATGCGCGGCCAACGCACGCGCACCAATGCCCGCACGCGCAAAGGTCCGCGCAAGCAGGCGGTGAAGATGAACGCGCCGCCGGGCAAGGTCTAAAGGCTTGGGTAAGGTTTTTTCGGTCGGGGTCGCCGCGACCCCGTCAACAGTTGCGCGAAGCGCACGGGAAGTATAAATGGCT
Organism: Gammaproteobacteria bacterium; assembly: GCA_021323735.1. Classification (GTDB taxonomy): domain Bacteria; phylum Pseudomonadota; class Gammaproteobacteria; order Steroidobacterales; family Steroidobacteraceae; genus Bog-1198. Next base: position 36,150 of record JAJPKM010000043.1, on the reverse strand, counting down.
GATCCGAAACAGAATACGCAGCAGGCCGCGGCCGCCACGCAAGGCGCCAAACCTGCGCGCAAGAAAGTGCGCAAGAACGTGCTGGATGCGATCGCGCACGTGCATGCCTCCTTCAACAACACCATCATTACCATCACCGATCGGCAGGGCAACACGCTGTCCTGGGCGACATCGGGCGGTTGCGGTTATCGCGGCTCGCGCAAATCGACGCCGTTCGCAGCGCAGGTTGCCGCGGAACGCGCCGGCACCGCGGCGCAGGAACATGGCGTGAAGAATGTCGAAGTGCGCGTGATGGGCCCGGGCCCGGGACGCGAGTCGGCGGTGCGTGCCTTGAACGGCTGCGGTCTGAAGATCACCAACATCGAGGATGTGACGCCGATTCCGCATAACGGCTGCCGTCCGCCCAAGAAGCGCCGCGTTTAGGCGCCGTGCTCAAAGTCTAGTCAAAGGTTCGCAATGGCAAAATATACCGGTCCGAAGTGCAAGCTTTCTCGTCGTGAGGGAACCGATCTGTTCCTCAAGAGCGGCTCCAAGCCGCTCGAGTCGAAGTGCAAGCTGGAAGTGCCGCCGGGCGGCGTGAAGAGCGAACGCAAGCAGCGCCTGTCCGAATACGGCCTGCAGCTGCGCGAGAAGCAAAAGCTACGCCGCATGTATGGAGTTCTGGAACGCCAATTCCGCAACTACTATCAGAAGGCCGCGGGCCGTCCGGGCGCGACCGGTGAGACGCTGCTGCAGTTCTTGGAGTGCCGTTTGGACAACGTGGTCTACCGCATGGGGTTCGCCTCCACGCGTGCCGAGGCCCGTCAGCTGGTGAGCCACAAGGCCGTATCCGTCAACGACAAGCTGGTGAATATCGCGTCCTACCAGTGCAAGGCGGGCGATGTCATCAGCTTGCGCGAGAAGGCCAAGAAGCAGACGCGCATCACGGCTGCCTTGACCGTCGCCACCCAGGTCGGTTTTCCGGACTGGGTCGAAGTGGACGACAAGAAGTTCTCGGGGATTTTGAAATCGGTTCCCGATCGGCAGGAAATTCTGCCGGACATCAACGAGAGCCTCGTCGTCGAGTTGTACTCCAAGTAGCGTACCGCGGCGCGATGCTGCGAGTCCTAAGGCTTTAGTCAAAGGTGAAATCCATGCAGGGATCGATCAATGAATTCTTGAAACCGCGGGTCGTAAAAGTACAGCCCGTGTCGACGCGCCATGCCCGCATCGTGATCGAGCCGTTCGAACGCGGTTTCGGCCACACGCTGGGCAATGCGCTGCGCCGCGTACTGCTGTCCTCCCTGCCGGGGGCGGCGATCACCGAGATCGAGATCGAGGGCGTGCTGCACGAATACACCGCCATCGAAGGCGTGCAAGAGGATGTGGTCGACATTCTTTTGAACTTGAAGGCGGTCGCAATCCGCATGCACACGCGCGACGTGGCCGAAGTGCGTCTGCACAAGAAGGGTCCGGGACCCGTGACTGCCGGCGATATCGCGGGCGATCATGATATTGAAATTTTGAACCCGGACCTGGTCATCGCCAATCTGACGAAGGCCAGCGAGCTGTCGATGTCCCTCAAGGTCGAGCGCGGTCGCGGCTATCGTCCGGCGGCACAGCGCATGGCCTTCGAAGAGCAGACGCGCGCGATCGGCCGCCTGCAACTGGATGCCTCCTTCAGTCCGGTGCGCAAGGTGACCTACAACGTCGAGAGCGCTCGCGTCGAGCAGCGCACCGACTTGGACAAGCTCATTCTGGACATCGAAACCAACGGTACCATCGATCCTGAGGAGGCCATTCGCCGCGCCGGCGGGATTCTCAAGGACCAGCTGTCCGTGTTCGTCGACCTGCAGGGTCAGGACGAATCGACCACGAAAGCCACCGAAACGCAGTTCGATCCGATCCTGCTGCGGCCGGTCGATGAGTTGGAACTCACGGTGCGTTCAGCCAATTGCTTGAAGGCCGAGAACATCCACTACATCGGCGATCTGGTACAGCGCACGGAAGTCGAGCTGCTGCGCACGCCGAACCTGGGCAAGAAGTCTTTGACCGAGATCAAAGAGGTTCTGGAGAGCCACGGCTTGACGTTGGGCATGCGGATCGACAATTGGCCGCCTCCGGGCTTGAAGCGCGACGACGAGCGCGACGGCATTTGAATCATCGATAAGGGTTGAGAGAAGAACATGCGTCACCGAAACAGCGGGCGTCAGCTATCGCGAAATGCCTCTCATCGTCATGCGATGTTGCGCAATATGGCGACCTCGCTGCTGCAACACGAAACCATTCGCACCACGGTGCCTAAGGCGAAGGAGTTGCGGCGCGTGGTGGAGCCGTTGATCACCCTGGCCAAAGTCGACTCGATCGGGTTGCGCCGGCTGGCCTATGCGCGCCTGCGGGACGAGGCCGTGGTGGAGAAGCTGTTCGCGGACCTAGGCCCGCGCTTCAAGGCGCGCGCCGGCGGCTACACGCGAATTCTGAAAATGGAACCGCGTCCCGGCGATTCGGCCGATATGGCGCTCATGCAGTTGGTGGACCCGGCCGTTGTAGCCGCCGAGGAGCAGGACGATAAGTCGGCCAAAGCTCCCAAGGGCGCCAAGAAGCCCAAGAAGGCGGCGCCCGCCGCCGAGAGTGAGGCTGCCGCGCCCAAGCGCCGCAAGGCGAAAGCGGCCGCCTGACTTAAGCGGCAGAATTCAGCGTCGCTCGCTCGCGAGGAGGCCGTCTCCGGCAATCCTCGCAAGCACCCGCCTTTCTCTCACGCGGCCGCATCCTTGCGCACGGCGGTTCGGGTAAAGGCGTCCCGGGTCATGTTTTCGGGTTTATCGGCGGTGGTCGCCACATTGTCTTCGATCCGAACACCACCGTAGGGCTTCAGTTCCTCAACCACGGCCCAGTCGATATGCGCCCGCCGCTCATCCCCATGCGCCGCCGCCAGCAGCGAATCGATCAAGTAAATGCCCGGCTCGACAGTCACCACCACGCCCGGCTCCAGCATTCGGGTCAGGCGCAGGTAGGGGTGCCCCTTGGGCCGCTCGCGCTCATGGCCCAATCGCTCACTCATCACGCCGCCGACATCGTGTACCTGCAGGCCCAGCAAGTGACCGATGCCATGCGGGAAGAACACGCTGGTTACGCCTGATTCGAGCGCGGCCTGTCCCGGCAAACGGGTAAGACCGACCTGTTCCAGGACATCGCCGAGTATGCGGTGTGCCGAGAGGTGCACCTCGCGGTAGTCGCGGCCCGCGACAATCTCGCCACAGAGCGCCAATTGAGCCCGATCGACGGCCTGCACCAGGTCCGCATAGCGCCCGGGCGACCTTGCATAGGTGCGGGTGATATCCGACGCATAGCCCCGGCATTGGGCACCCGCGTCGATGAGGAAGGAGCGCAGAGGCGAAGGCGCCGATCGTTCCAGGTGCTGGTAGTGCAGCACGGCCGTATTCTCGTTATAAGCGACGATGTTGTTATAAGGCATCTCCTCTTCGCGCTGCGCGCAGGCCGCCAGATAACTCATGTGCGCCTCGTATTCGGAACCCCCGCGGCTGAAGGCCGCGAAGGCCGCCGCATGGCCCCGCGCGCCCAATTCATTCGCCTTGCGCAGGCAGGCGAGTTCGTAGGGCGTCTTTACCGCGCGTTCATACTCCAGCCTCGCGATCAACTCCTTGGGGTTGGCGCATTCGGGGTCCACGCCCGGCAGCGCCTGGGGACCGATGAAGGCGGTACGGCCTAGTTTGGCCCAGTGCGTGGCGGCCTTCGAATCATCGTCGATGACGGTCCAATCAAGCGCTGCCGTCCAGGCTGCCGTAGGCAGCTTGGCCGGCTTATGCCAGAAATCGTTGGGCTGATAGAAGAGTACCTTGGGACGGCTCCCGGGCGAATACATGAGCAGGCAGCGTGGATTGTCAACGATGGGAACCCAAGCCTTGAATTGCGGATTCACCTTGAAAGGATAGTCCTGGTCATCCAGAAACAGCGCGGGCGGGCGGCCGGCGTGAACGACCAATGCATCAAAGCCGCTCTGCGCGAGCGAACGGTCGGTACGCTGCATGAGTGTCGTTAGATGCGCCACGTAGAGCTGATCGAGACTGAAGTCGTTCACAAATCCTCCACCGCAAGGGCCTGGAAACAATCCTCCAAATTATGCGCCAGATGCACGCGGGCGCTATAGGTCCTTAACCCTTCTGAAGATTTCCGGCTTGCGAGGCGAGAGCGCTTGGTCGAAAGGGAGCCGAAAGAGGTATGAAATTGCGCAAAAACACTCTAAAATCGGCCGGGACGTTGAGGGTTTAGCCCAAAAACAACACGCTCGGCCTAAATTTTTTATCTTAAAATTTCTGGGGTATCGATAGATGAAGACCAAACTTGCTCTGACCGCCGTTGTCGCTGCATTCATGCTGAGTGCCTGCGGCAGCAAGACCGAGGCTCCTGCCCCGGCCGCCACGACGCCTCCTCCCGCCGCCGCCCCTGCTGCGGACGCCGCTGCCTCTGCCGCTGCTGATTCGGCCGCTGCCGCGAGCGCGGCTGCCGATGCGGCTGCCAGCGCGGCATCAGCTGCGAAGCCGTAATACGCTTCGTCTCTGATTCCACAAGCCCGGGCGGACGGCCATCAGGCACGTTCGTCCGGGCTGTGTCTTTTTCAAGACGGTAAGATTCGTTGCTCGTCAGTATCCGCGACGCCAAACATTCGAAGCCGGATCGCCACTGGATCCAGAGCATTTACGGCGAGTACATAGAATCCCTGGCCGATTTGAATACCGGGCTGTTTTCCGTCCTCGGCGCGAACAATCCCCACCAAGATGAAATATTCGCCAACTGGTTCTCCAACGACCAATCGCATCCGCTGCTCATTCTCAAGGGAACCGATCAGGTAGGCTTCGCCTTGGTCACGCGGCCGCGCATCGCAATGGCGGGCGAGAAGACGGCGGATTATCGGATGTCCGAATTCTTCGTTCGAATGCCGTACCGCCGCGCCGGCATCGGCCGCAATGCCGCCACTTTGATTTTCGATCGGTTCGCCGGCGACTGGGAAATCGTCGAGTACATGCGCCATCCCGGCTCGGTCGCTTTCTGGCGTGATGTGGTTACCCGCTACAGCTCGGGCCGCTTCACGGAACGCTCGCGCAACGGCGAAGTACAACAGCGTTTCGCGAGCCGCCCATCCGCCTCGAAGAAGTGACGGCACTGCATGGGCAGGTTCCTCGGAACGACCTCAAGAATGCACTCTTCCGGCCGATTCATTGAGTCCTGTGCAGCCCGCATCCACCGTCGCATTTGACTTCATTCGTAGCCTGGCAGGCGAGCTGTCGAGCGGGCACGTCGATTTGCCGTCGTTTCCGGAGATTGCCCTGCAAGTCAGGCGCATCTTGTCCGATCCGAACACGCGGATGGATCAGATCGTCAGGGTCGTCGGCTCTGAACCTGCGCTCGCGGCGCGGTTGCTGCGCATAGCGAATTCGGCGGCGATCAATCGCAGCGGGCGCGATGTCACTGACCTGCGTACCGCGATTGCGCGGATCGGCCACAACATGGTGCGTAGCGCTTCGATTTCCTTCTCCATGAGCCAGATGCGCAAGAACAACAAGTTGGCGAACTTGACGGCGCATCTGAACGATTTGTGGGAGCGCAGCACCTATGTGGCCGCGTACTCCTATGTGTTGGCAAGGACCTGCACCCGGGTCAATCCGGACGAGGCGATGCTCACCGGCATGATGCACGGCATCGGCAAGCTGTACATTCTGACGCGCGCCGCCGATCACCCGGAATTGTTTGCCGGCGAATCGGCGCTGAACGACATCATCGACGACTGGTACCCCTCCATCGGCAAGGCCATCATCGAGACCTGGAAGTTCTCCGAGGCCATGGCACGGGCAGTGGGGCAGGAAGATTTTTCGCGCACCGATCTGGACGCCGCCGATCTCTCCGACGTGGTCGGCGTCGCGGTCCTCATGGTTTCCTATGGCACGGATATCGCCGGCCTCGAAGCCACCCTTCGGGAGCTACCGGCCGCGAAACGGCTGGGCTTGAACGAGGCCAAAACCCTGGCCGTCATGCAGGACTCCGCCGCGGAAGTCACGGCGCTGAGCCAGGCCTTGGCGGATTAGCGGACACATTCACGAACAGTCGGCGCGCTCGGTTTGGAGGCCTTAGATAGTCGGTTCACCCGCGCTCCGCGGCAAAGGCTTCGGCCACGTAGTCGACATTCCCGGGCATGATGCCGGCCAGGTTCATGCGGCTGTCCGAGAGCATGTAGATGTGATGCTTGTCGCGCAGCCGCTCGACGGCCGCGCGCGACACGCCGAGCAGCGAAAACATGCCGCGTTGGGTGCGGATGAAATCGAACGCATCATTGCCCGTCGCTTGGCGAAGTCTGTCGGTGAGCAGGGTGCGCATGTCCTGAATTCGCCCGCGCATGGCCTCGAGTTCTTGAATCCACTCATTCTTGCGCTGCGGGTCGGCGAAGATCGCAGCGGCAATGGCGGCGCCATGGTCCGGAGGCATCGAATAAATGCTGCGGGCGATCTGCAGCATGTGGCTCTGCGTGGCGTCGGCGCGCACCGGGTTCTCACTGATGGCGATCAAAGCGCCGACGCGCTCTCGATACAGGCCGAGATTTTTGGAGAACGATACGGCGATGAGCGCTTCGGGCACGCGCTCCACCACCATGCGCACCGCAGCGGCGTCCCCCTCCAGAGATGAGCCGAAGCCCTGGTAAGCCAGGTCCAGGAATGGCACCAGGCCGCGCCTCTGCAGGACTTGTACCACCGCCTGCCATTGCTGAGAATCGAGGTCCGCGCCGGTGGGATTGTGACAGCACGCGTGGATGAGTACGGTGTCGCCGGCCGGCGCAGCCTCGAGGCGCTCGATCATCGCCTCGAAGCGCAACTCGTGGGTGGCGGCATCGTAGTAAGGGTAGCGCTCGAGCTTCAACCCGCAGCCCCCCAACAGGGGCGCGTGATTGCCCCAGGTCGGATCGCTCAAGTGCACTGCGGCACCTGGCGCGGCGACTTTGATCAGTTCAGCGCCCACGCGCAGTGCGCCGCACCCTCCGGGAGTCTGCAGGGTTCTGGCGCGCCGATCGCGGCGCGCGGCATGGTCTGCGCCCAGCACCAATTCCTCCACTGCATGGTTGAATTCCTCGCGCCCCGCCGCGCCTATGTAGGACTTGCTGGTCTGAGCCGCCAATACCTCTCTTTCCGCCTTGCGCACACAGTTCAGAACCGGCGTGTTGCCGGAAAGATCGCGGTACACACCGACGCCTAAGTCGACTTTCTTCGGTGCGGGGTCGGCCCGAAATTGGGCCATCAATCCGAGAATGGTATCGGGAGTCAGTCGATCGAGTGATTGAAACAAAAGATAACGCCCCTGTCTTATGTAGGGTGCATTATATCGTTGACCGTAGCGCGACTGGCCGGAGAACTCACCGTCTCCATTATCAGACAGTAGGCCGATGACATTCGCCGGGGTTAGCGTGTACGCTTTATCCACTACAGCGGGAGAGTTACCCTATGGCCCTTTGGAATGAAAAACCCACGTCCGCCCCTGCAGGTCCCTCCGTTCCTGCATCGGCTTTGGCCCCGGAGCGAAGTCCGCCCGAGCGCGTTGCCAGCGATCCGGGATTGGCCGTTTCGCCCCGCCGCCCCACACCCAAGACCGCCGTCGAAGGCGGAGAGTCGGTGATTGCCGCGAATCTGTCGATCGAAGGCAAGATCGAGGGTTCGGGAAATGTGCGCATGGCAGGCCGCTTCAAGGGCGATGTGCGCATCGATGGAAATTTCACCATGGACAGCGGTGCTCATCTGACCGGCCAAGTGCTGGCTGGGATCGTGGTGGTCGGCGGTGAGCTGCAGGGCAATATCGAATCCGCGAAGCGGGTCGACGTGCTCGAAGGCGGCGTGATCGTCGGCGATGTGAAGGCCGGGTCCATTACGGTCGCGGCGGGATCGCGTATGCGCGGGCATGTCGAGTTCGGCTGGGACGATGAGAAAGGGAAGGTCAAAGGTCTGGTGAACGGCAGCTAAGCCATGAGTGTCGCTCGCCAGAGCACTCTCGGAGCAACCCGGGTATGCCCTCATTGCAAGGCGACGGTCTTGCAGAGTGCGAATATATGCCCGGGCTGCCAACATCACCTGCGCTTCAACACGACGCATGCCGAGCCGCAGGCTCAGGCGGTATCGGCGATGCGCATCGACGGGACCATTCACCACCCCGGGCGCGGTGAACAATGCGAATACTGCGTGGTGGTCGCCATCACCAATGAGCAGGGAGAAAAAGTCGCGCGCCAGGTGGTTGGAGTCGGCGCGCTGCAGCCCGGCGAGCGGCATCGATACAGCTTCTCGGTGGAATTGATGCCGGTGCGAGGTCCTAAGCCCCGCTAGCGCTGATTGCTGCCCTCGATCGCGATGAAGCGCAGGAATTCCGCACGCGTGCTGGCATCGGCGCGGAACGTGCCGAGCATTTTACTGGTGACCATGGATACGCCGCGTTTGTGCACCCCGCGGGTGGTCATGCATTCGTGAACGGCGTTGATGACGACACCCACGCCGCGCGGCTTGAGGACTTCATTGATGCATGCGGCGATTTGCGCCGTGAGTTTCTCCTGCACCTGGAAGCGGCGCGCATAGCCGTCGACCACGCGTGCCAGCTTGCTGATGCCGACCACCCGATCGGTGGGCAAGTAGCCGACATGGGCGCGGCCGATGATGGGCGCCATGTGATGCTCGCAGAAGGATTCGAAGGAGATGTCGCGCAGCACCACCATCTCATCGTAGCCCTCGACTTCTTCGAAGGTACGGCGCAAATATGCCCCGGGATCGATGGAGTAGCCTGAAAACCAATCCCGGTAGGCGTTCGCGACCCGCTTAGGGGTATCGCGCAAGCCCTCGCGGTCGGGATTGTCGCCCGCCCAGCGCAGCAGGGTTTGCACGGCCGCCTCCGCGGCCCTTCGGCTCACGGTCCGGGTTCTTCTTTTAGGCATGCGATCTCCCAAGAGCCACGCGCTTGTCACGCCTACCATAGCATGAGCTCGAGGCACAGCCGCGCGAGGCATCCTACTCGAGGTAGATACTGCTCGAGGCAGGTCCTTGAAAGGTTCTACCCGCGATGGACACCCGCACCGCCGGACGTCGCCCGGGCGGCGACGCCGCCGCGGGTGAAGTCGAACTCCAGGAGCCATTGCTGCGGCTCCTGAGTTTCGGCAGGTGCGAACTGCCATTTTTTCGCGGCATCGACTGCCAGCCGCATGAAGTACTTGCTCGATCCGGGGTTTCGCACATCCTCGCCGACGACAACTCCCGAGCGATCCACCGTCACGAGCACGGTGACCTTAACCTGGCCATGAATGGTGTTGCGCGTGCGGTGGGAGAGGACGGGAGTCTCTTGATGTAGCACCGCCGTATGTAGCGCCGCCGTCGCGGCCGGGGTAGACGCCGAATTCAGCGGCGCGGCCCGCGGGTCCGGAGATGGTGAGGAGGATGGGGGTCCGACTGAGCCGGGTTCGGGACCTAAGTGCGGACGGTGGGCATGCATGACCGCCCATGTGGCCACCAAGAGGATGACGCCCACGCCAACGCCTAAGCCGAGCAGTGGTGCCCTTGGGTTGGACTGTGGCGGAGCAGATTGCGGCGCGGCGGCTGGCGGAGCGATCGGCTGCGATGCGTTGAACTGTGTCTCGGCAGATTGCGGCGCGATGGGCTGCGGCGCGGCGGATGGCGGAGCTGTAGCTTGCGGTTCAGTCGAGTTCGAAGGTACCGCAGTGTGTGGCGCCGTTGGGCTGGGTGCCTCGGCGGCTGCGGGATTCGGGGCCTCCACCGCGGGCTGGGAAAGGCCGAATTGCGCTTGCAGCTCAGACATCGTCGGACGTTCGGCCGGACTGCGATTCAAGCATTGGCGCACGGCGCTTTGATATGCCGGAGGCAGCGCGGGGGTCACGATCGAAACTTCATCCAGTGCCGGAAGCCTTTGCGTAAGCGCTTCCACCACGCTGATACCCAAGCCCCAGACATCCCCGGCGCCGTCGATGGCGCCACCTCTGGCCTCCGGAGGATCGTACAGGGACGGCTTGGCGATGGACGGCGCGGGTTCCCCGAACGCTCGAATGGTATCGCTCGCCAGCTTGAGCTGATCGCCGACGACCAGGAAGTTCGGCGGTTTCAGCTGGCCCTGCACCAAACGGCGGCCGTGCAAGTAGGCTAGGGCGTCGAGGGTTGGAATCAGCATTTCGCGCAGCTCAGAGGGGGTGAGAGCGCGGTGAGGAAGAAGCTGAGCCAGGGTTTGGTCGGCGTACTCCATCACGACGAAGAGAAACGGATGTCCTCCTAGCCTGCAACGGCCTGAATCGAACGTGCGGATCAAGTGGGGATGGGAAAGCGCGGCGATCCTCCTCCAGTTCGAGAGCTGCGCCTCCGCCAGTCCAGGCTCCGCCGGCACGAGCTTGATGGCGGCCTTGGCAGGACTTTGCGCCCTATGCTCGGTCAGGAATACGACGCTGTGGTTTGACCTCCCGAGGAAACGGCGCAGAGGATAGAGGCCATTGACGATCTGGCTCTCCCATTTCGTCCAGATCTCGATCTCCGTCATCGATCGCCCACCTTAAGGTCCAACCCTCCGCGCATCGAGGAAGATATCACCGGGGAGGGGCGCGGCGCCGTCTGTCAGCATTTAACGACAGCACCCGAAGGAGGTACCGTGGGTATAGAACTGTCTCGATGTCATAATGCCGGCAGGAATCGTCTCGAGCGCAAAATGCCAATACAACGTGTGAGCGCGCGCGAGCGCGACCTGGGCGGGTTCATCGTGCGCCGCGTGCTTCCCGCGGCAGGGTACCCCATGGTGGGCCCATTTATTTTCTTCGATCACCTAGGGCCGACACAATTCGAGCCGGGGCAAGGAATCGACGTGCGGCCGCATCCGCATATCGCACTTGCCACGGTCACGTACCTGTTCGCAGGCTCGCTCGAGCATCGCGACAGCCTCGGCAATGTGCGCGAGATCCGCCCGGGGGACGTGAACTGGATGACGGCGGGCCGGGGCATCGCACACTCGGAGCGCACGCCGCATCCGGCGCGCGCGGCCGGCCAGAAAATACACGGCATCCAGAGTTGGGTGGCCCTGCCCGATGGCCATGAGGACATGGAGCCGGACTTTACGCACTACCCGGCCGCAGCATTGCCGCAGCGCACCGTGGATGGCGTCGTCTTGACGATGATTGCGGGCGAAGGGTTCAGCTTGCGCTCGCCGGTCCAGACCCTGTGGCCAACGTTGTATGTCGATGCGACCTTCAGGCCGGGTGCAACCCTCGAGTTCCCCGCCGAGCACGATCAACAAGCCCTCTATGTGGTGAGCGGCGAGGTGGCCATTGGCGAAAGCACCCTCATCGAGGGCCAACTCGCGGTGCTGGAGCCTGGAATGCAGCACCGGCTGCGTGCCGTCGGCGAAACGCGCGCCATGTTGCTCGGCGGCAAGCGCTTTCCCACGCCACGCTATATCTGGTGGAATTTCGTCGCCTCATCACGTGAACGGATCGAACTGGCCAAAGCCCGATGGGCGAACGGTCAATTCGCACCCGTAACCGGCGAAACCGAATTCATTCCGCTGCCGTCCAAGTAAGACTCAATCGACAGAGCGCAATCAAATGTAATAAACCGCGAACGTGCCTTGGGCAGTCAGGGTGGCAGGGCCTGGAGGATTTCGTCCAGTAGATCCGTGCCGCGGTAGGCAAAGCCTGTATAGACCTGCAGCAGGTTTGCACCCGCACGCAGCGTTTCGCGAGCCGCCTCCGCGCTGACGATGCCGCCCACCCCGACGAGGGGGAAGCCGGTTCCCAGCTCGCTGCGCAATTGCGCGATGACTTGGAGGGAGCGGGGGTGCAGCGGCGCGCCGCTCAAGCCGCCGCTTAAGGTCGGTGGAAGCGGCTTGCCCAGCACACTTAAGTCGCTGGAGGTATTGGTGGCGATCACCCCGTCCGGTTGCAACGAACGCAGCTCCTGCGCCAGCGCCGATACCTGCGCCTCGCTCAAATCGGGCGCCACTTTGACCAAAAAGGGCACGCGCCTGCCATGGCGCTGCTGCAATACGACACGCTCCTCGAGCAGCGCGCCGACGATGCGCTGCAGTCCGTCGCGATCCTGAAGCTCGCGCAAGCGCGCGGTGTTGGGCGAGGACACATTGACGGCCACATAATCTGCATGGGCGTAGACCTTGCGCAGGCAGGCCACATAGTCATCCTGCGCGTTCTCGATGGGCGTGTCGAAGTTCTTGCCGATGCTGATGCCGCGAATTCCCCGGTAGCGGCTGCGCGACAGCTGCGCAATCAAATGATCGACGCCTTTATTGTTGAAGCCCATGCGGTTGATCAGGGTGAGGCTTCCCGGAATCCGGAACATGCGCGGCTTGGGATTGCCCGGCTGCGGACGCGGCGTCACGGTGCCCAACTCGATATGGCTGAACCCGAGGGCTCCCAGGGCGTCGAGGTAATCGCCGTTCTTGTCGAAGCCCGCCGCGAGTCCCACGGGGTGCGCGAATCGCAAGCCGAAGCAGAGCACGGACGACTCGGCGCGGATCTGGGGTGCCGGCCACAGCGGCCGGATCCACTTCAAGCCGGCCAGCCCCAGATCATGGGCCAACTCAGGATCCAGGCGGGTGAGCAAGGGCAGCGCAGCGCGCGCGATGCCCCGCGTGACGGCCGGGGCGCGTCTCAAACGTATCTCCAGGTTGCCAGCGCGCCCAAATAAAAACATACCTCGGTCAGCGACTGGGTCAACGCCGGCGCAGGCTGGGAACTCGGCGCACGCCCAACTCTAAGAAGTACCAGGATTCCCATGGACGCCAAAGTTGCGGCGGCGAGCCCGACCAGCCCTGGAATGCCCAGCAACGCAGCAGGCACGAAACCGATCGCCAGCGCCAGGGCCAAGGTACCGCTGCTCAAGGGCGCCGTCTCGGCGGGCCGCAGCGCCGTGACGGGCAACGGCAACGCGAAACTGGCCGCATATCCGCACAGCATGATGAAGCCCAGCGGCACGTTGGCCGGCACGTCGAACGGCAGCTTCGCCGCGGACAGTGCCATCAGTGCGTTGTACTTGATGAGCAGGCACAGCAGCCGGCTCGAGGCGTCGAGCCGCGCCGCCGGTATGCCACCCGGCAGCCGGGCGGTGAGGAGAGCGGTCGACGCCATGGACAGGATCACCGCCACGTTCGATGGCCAGACTTGCACCCCCACCCAATAAACGAGCCCGCCGCAGGCTCCGATCAGCGTCCCGACGAGCGGCGCAAATTGGCCGGTCGCACGCAATGCCATCATGCCCGCTTGCGTTCGAGGCCGCGCGCCGTCGCCAATGTGGCACGCAGATAGTGCCCTGTATACGAAGCTTTGTTCGCCGCAATCTGTTCGGGCGTGCCGACCGCGATGATGCGGCCGCCGTTGTCCCCGCCTTCAGGTCCCAAATCCACGACCCAGTCGGCGGTCTTGATGACATCCAGATTGTGCTCGATCACGATGACGGTGTTGCCCTCATCGCGCAGCCGCTGCAATACCACCAACAGCTGCGCGATGTCGGCGAAGTGCAGTCCGGTGGTCGGCTCATCGAGAATGTACAGAGTGCGCCCGGTTGCGCGCTTGGAAAGCTCCTTAGCCAGTTTTACCCGCTGCGCCTCGCCGCCGGAGAGCGTGGTTGCGCTTTGTCCCAACCGCACGTACGAGAGACCGACATCGAGCAGGGTCTGCAACTTCGGCTGCACGGTGGGCACCGCGGAGAAGAACGGCAAGGCATCCTCGACCGTCATGTCGAGGATTTCCTGGATGTTCTTTCCCTTGAAGCTGATCTCCAACGTCTCGCGGTTGTAGCGCTTGCCTTTGCACACGTCGCAGGGCACATAGACGTCGGCGAGAAAATGCATCTCGACTTTGATGACGCCGTCTCCCTGACAGGCCTCGCAGCGTCCGCCCTTCACGTTGAAACTGAAACGGCCTGCCTCATAGCCGCGGGCACGGGCCTCGGGCACCGCGGCAAAGATGTCGCGAATCGGCGCGAACAGGCCGGTGTACGTGGCGGGGTTCGACCGGGGTGTGCGCCCGATGGGGCTCTGATCGATTTCGATCACCCGATCGATGAAGTCCAGACCCTCGATCCGATCGAAATGCGCACTGCCTGCCGCCGCGCGGTTGAGCGAGGTCGCCACCGCACGAAACAACGTGTCGTTGATGAGCGTCGACTTGCCCGATCCGGACACACCCGTCACGCAGGTCATCAACCCCAAGGGAAATTCCGCCGTGACCTCCTTGAGATTATTGGCGGTGGCCCCGATCACGCGCAGCATGCGCTTCGGATCCGGAACATGACGCAGCGCCGGAATCTCGATGCGACGCCGACCGCTCAAGTACTGGCCGGTGACGGAGTCCGAGTTCGCGGCGATTTCCGCCGCCGTGCCCTGTGCGACGATGCGCCCGCCATGCGTGCCCGCGCCGGGACCTAGGTCGACGACATGGTCAGCTTGGCGTATGGCGTCCTCATCATGCTCTACGACGATCACGGTGTTGCCCAGATCCCGCAGATGCACCAAGGTATCGAGCAGGCGCTGGTTGTCGCGCTGGTGCAGCCCGATGGAGGGCTCATCCAAGATGTACATGACGCCCACCAGGCCGGAGCCGATCTGACTGGCCAGGCGAATGCGCTGAGCTTCCCCGCCCGACAAGGTATCGGCGCTGCGATTCAAGGTGAGATAGCCAAGCCCCACGTTGCCCAGGAACCCCAAGCGATCATTGATTTCCTTGACGATCTTCACCGCTATTTCGCCGCGCCAACCCGGGAGTGTGATCTGGCCGAAGAACTTGAGCGCGAGCTCCACCGACAACGTCGAGATGTCGGGAATGCTCCTGCCGCCGACGAATACATTGCGTGCCGCGCGATTCAAACGCGTTCCCGCGCATTCGGGACAGGGCCTGGACGAACGATACTTGGCAAGCTCTTCGCGCACGGCCACCGATTCGCTCTCGGTGTAGCGGCGCTCGAGATTTCTGACGATACCCTCGAAGGTATGCTTGCGCGAGACGGTACCGCCCTTGCCGTCCAAGTACTTGAATTCGATTTGCTGGTCGGCGCTGCCGAACAGCACCAGATCTTTGATCTGCTGCGGCAGCGATTCGAAGGGCGCCTCGATGTCGAACTTCGCGTGGCGCGCCAGGGACTGGATCAATTGAAAATAATAGGCGTTGCGCCGATCCCAGCCGCGCACTGCGCCGCCCGCCAACGATAGGTGTGGATTGGCGACGATTTTGGACGGATCGAAGAAATCCTGGGTGCCGAGGCCGTCGCAGGTGGGGCAGGCACCGATTGGGCTGTTGAAGGAAAACAACCGGGGCTCCAGCTCGGTCAAGGAGTAGTTGCAGATCGGACAGGCAAATTTGTCCGAGAACACGAGTTCCGCCCGCTCCGGATCGTCCATGTAGGCGATGCGCGCGACTCCCTGGCCCAACCGCAGCGCCGTTTCGAAGGATTCCGCCAGGCGCTGCGTCAAATCCGGGCGCACCTTGAAGCGATCGACGATGGCTTCGACGGTGTGTTTGCGCCGCACGTCGAGTTTTGGCGCCTGGTCCAGTTCGACCACCTTGCCATCGATGCGGGCGCGAACAAAACCGCCCGCCTGCAATTCCTCGATGAGCTCCGCGTGCTCGCCCTTGCGTTCGGCGATGGCCGGCGCCAGCAGCAGCATGGCGGTGCCTTCCGGGTGCTGCAGCACTGCGTCCACCATCTGGCTCACCGTTTGCGCGGCGAGATCGATGTGATGATCGGGGCAGCGCGGCGTGCCGGCGCGGGCGAACAGCAACCGCAGATAGTCGTGAATCTCGGTCACCGTGCCCACTGTGGATCGCGGATTGTGCGAGGTCGATTTCTGCTCGATGGAAATGGCGGGCGACAATCCCTCGATGGTGTCGACATCGGGCTTTTCCATCATGGACAGAAACTGCCGGGCGTAGGTCGACAGCGACTCCACGTAACGCCGCTGGCCTTCGGCATAGATGGTGTCGAACGCCAAAGAGGACTTGCCGGACCCCGACAGTCCGGTGAACACGATCAACTGCTCGCGCGGCAGGTCGAGGTCGATGTTCTTCAGGTTGTGGGTCCGGGCACCCCGGATTCGGATATTTTGCATCTAACCGATTACTATACGCGCCGCGTCAAGCGAGGGTCCAACGCCCGGCAGAACGCCCACGGCAGGGTGCGGCATGGGTCTTGCGGCGGGGCGCCACAGAGGCGAGCTTGCTGGGGTCAGCGCGGCTGAATCCATGCGGTGATGCCCATATCTGCCTCAACGCCCCTTCAATGCCGATCGTGGGTCTTAGGTTCGCCGTGTACAATGGCTGGCATTGAATCAAGGGGAACCGACATGGCGCGTGGCGTGAATAAAGTCATTTTGGTGGGAAATCTGGGCGCTGACCCCGAGACCCGATCGATGCCGAGCGGCATGACGGTGACGAATATTCGTATCGCCACCAGTGAATCCTGGAAGGACAAGGCTTCCGGCGCCCAGCAGGAGCGCACGGAGTGGCACAGCATTGCGCTGTTCGGTCGGCTGGGGGAAATCGCCGCCGAGTACCTGCGCAAGGGTTCGCAGGTCTTCGTCGAGGGTAAGCTGCGTACCCGCAAATGGCAGGACAAGCAGGGCAACGACCGATTCACCACCGAAATCATCGCCGACAATATGCAAATGCTCGGCGGACGCGCGGGTGGTGGTGGCGGTGGGAGCGGCGGCGCGGAGCGCAGCGCCGGTGGCGGTGCCCCGCCTCGGGATGAGTACGATCAGTCCTCTGCGCCCGCTCCGGCGGGTGGAAAAGAAGATTTCGACGACGACATTCCGTTCTAGGTAGGAGTTTTCCTCGAGGACTTACCGAGGCTCACAGTCGCGGCGCGCCCAGTCCCTCCATCAGCAGCTCCCACACATCATGGTACGCCGCGTCGATGGTCGGATCCGCCCACTCGGCGGCATGGGCCGGATGGTGGAACCGGGAGGTGGCGATGAGCACGGCCCGGCCGTGCCGATTTGGGGTCGGCGGTCCGGAGCGCACCTTCCTCAACGCCGTGGCGGTACCCGCACGGCCAGCCAAGCCCCGGATGACCGAACCGTGGTGCGGGCACTGCGGGTTTTCCTTAGCCGATGCCTAAAGTCGGCGGTATGATTCGGCGGCGATGCTGATTCAAAGGAGACGAATTGGGCGCGAAAACAACGCGGGTACCGGCGGCTGGCTCGGGAAACGGTAAAACCACGCTCTGCTCCTGGGTCAAGGCGATCTGCCGGGCGCTGGATGCCGCCGGCTGCAATAGCGTGGCGCTGCTCGCCGAAGCGGGCTTGGATGCGAGGTCCCTGGAGGGTCCAACCGCGCGCTGTCCGGTGACCTATAGTCTGCGGCTGTGGAAGATCGCGCTGGACGCGACCGGCGATCCGGCATTCGGCCTCAAGGTGGCCAGCTACATTCGGCCGACGAGTTTTCACGCCATGAGTTATGGCATGTCCGCAAGTTCCACACTCAAAGAGGCTTTCCAGCGCGCGCAACGCTACTGCCACATCGTGAGCGACGCGGTCGACTACCAATTTTATCTATGCGGGTCTGAATATCACTTCATCATCTCGCCGACGACTGAACTGGGCGATGCACCCATCGATGCCGTGGTCGGCCTCTACCTGCGGATGTGCCGCTCTCTCATCGGCCGAGAATATTCACCGCTGCGCATCGAGTTTCGCCGCTCACAGCCGCCGAAGCTCGACGATTTCCTGAGCTTGCTGCGCGCCCCGTTGGTGTTCGACGCCGAGCAGACTCGCTTGGTGTTCGACCGCGACAGCGTCGAGCGTCCGTTGGACGGGGGAAATCCCGAGTTGGCACGGCACAATGACGCGATCGCGCTTCAGTACTTGTCGCAGTTGGAGCGCGACAACATCGAGGTGCGAGTACGCGAGGTGCTGACCCAGCGCCTGGAGCACGGCGAACCCTCCCAAGAAGACATCGCGGAAATTCTCAACATGAGCGCGCGCACGCTGCAGCGAAAATTGGGCGAAAGCGGCACGACGTACAAAGAGATACTCGACAACACCCGCCACGCCCTGGCCTTGGCTTATCTGAGCGCGCCGAGGCATAGCGTCAGCGACGTGACCTACTTGCTCGGATTCTCCGCCGGAAGCTGCTTCACCCGAGCGTTCCGGCGCTGGACCGGACAATCGCCGTCCGATTGGCGCGCGGGTGCGCGAGTGCCCTTGGCCGAAACGATTGCCTGAGCCTTGGTGGCCGCAGGGTCTTCAAGGATATTGCCCGCCCGCCGATTCGCCAATCCAAATATTTCTCTTACCAGGTACCCGTCGTTACCGGCGCCGGAGATCAAGCACCGCGCGCGATGGCGACCGGGCGCACTTTGTCGATCAATCCGGCCAGGAATGCATCCGGAGCGGTCATGAAGGCGAAATGTCCGGCACCCGGGATCAGGATCAACTCCTTCGTCGGTGCTGAGACTCCATTAAAATAGTCGATGGCCGCCTGGGTGGGCGTCATGACGTCGTGCTCTCCCTGGATGATGAAGAAGGCCGTTCCGACCTTGCTGGCGGTCTTCGGCAGGTCGAGCTGCATCTGGTCGGGCAGGGCATGCTCGACGCTGAACTGGAAGCCGTCTTGGAAGTCCTGGAAATCCTTGGGGTACTTGGCCTTCAACTCGGGTATGTGGGCACGCAACGAGCCTATCCAAGCCTGGTCGCTCGGGGCCATCGCGGCCCAGATGTTCACGGCGAAGGCCTGTTCGGGATCGTTGGGATCCGGCGGCCCTTTCTCCTCTAACTGCTTGACGGTGACCGCATCGCCATCCTCGCGCGCCTTGGCCAACGCCAGATCGAACCGCATGTTGGAGGTGGCCTTCCAACTCGCCGCTTGTCCTGTGCCCACATAGGCCGCGAACAGTTCCGGTTTGAGCTGGACCATGGCAGTGGCGACGGTTGAGCCCCACGAATGTCCCAGCACGATGATCTTTTTCTTAGCGAGCGTGCGACGAAGATATTCAGTTACCTCTATCCCGTCCCTTGCAATCCGCTTGAGTGAGAAGTCCGGCGTCTTCGCGCCGTAGCGGCCGTAGGTGTGCCCAGCCCCACGCTGGTCCCACAGTACGACGGTGAACGCTTTCTCCCAGGGCTCATACTTATCGGCCACCGGCCATTGCGATTCGCCCGGTCCGCCGTGAACCACCAGTAACACGGGGTTGCGGCGATCCTCGCCTTTGATACTGATCCACTGGTCGATGCCGCCGATGGAAACGAAGGACGATTGGTCGATGCCGGCGTTAGGGCTCTCGGCCGCGAACGTCGCCGGGACGGCTCCCAGCAGCAGACCGCCTGCCACGATGGCAAGCGCACGGATCTTGAAAGACATGCTCATCCTTTTGCTCCTCGAGCGCATTTCGGAACCCAAGCGAAATCGATCTACTTGCAGGGCTGCAAAGCCCAGCCTCTTCAGAGGCATCGGGAGGTCAAAAGGTTTCGTCGGTCGAATTATTATTTAGGATTCGGGGCAAGTGCCCAATAGGATTCAGGACAAAGTGCCCAGCGAAGTTTCCAGTTCGTTGGCCAATGCGATGAGCTTGGGGCGCACCTTCTCCAGCAAGAAATCCTTCGACACCATGTAGGCCGGCTCGCCGCAGTTGATGGGCATCGGTGGCAAACCGCTGCCGGGGCGCACCGGTACGGCAATGCCGTTGACATCCTTCTGCCATTCGCCGAATGAGCAGCACACGCCGAGTTCGCGGATGTCCCGCATCGCCTGGTCGATGCCCGCTTTGATCTCCTGCCACCGATCCTTCGGTACCAGCTCGCGCACGCGCTCCATGATCTCGTTTCTTTCGCTCTCCGGGACGGCGGTGATGTACGCGCGGCCCATGGCGGAGGTGGCGATCTGAATTCGCGCGCCCATGTCCAGGCTCAAGGTGACCGCGCCCGAGCCGCGCACCACGTCGATGTACAGCATCGAGAGGCGATCGCGCGTTCCCAGGCTTACCATGCACTGGCCGAATTCGGCCAACTCCTGCATCCGCGGATGCGCGAGTTTGCGGATATCCAGGCGAGCCAGCATGGCACTGCCCAAGCTTAAGGTGGCGATTCCAAGGCTGTACTTCGCGCTTTCCTCGACATACACCAGATAGCCGAGTTTGGTCAGCGTATTGGTGAGCCGGGAGACGGTGGATTTCGGCAGGCCGCAGGAGCGCGCCAGGTCTTGATTGCCGAGCATACGATCGCCATGGCGAAAACAGGCCAGCACTTCCAGTCCTCTTCCTAGGGCGTTCACGAAGTGGCGGTCGGTTTTGGCGGCGGCGGTTACCGCCGAGATATTCGGCTTACCTTTAGGCGTCATTGACAACCCCTGATCCTCATCCGCATAATTTTGCACTATTTCAGAACTAAGTTCTGTACTGCGGAACAGAATGTAAACGGAAACCCCCTAATGCGTCTAGAATTTACTGAAGAAGAGCAGGCGTTTCGCGAAGAGGTGCGCTCCTTCGTGCGCGAAAAACTGCCGCCGGCCATCCGCGACAAGGTACTCAATGGGTTCGAGCTTACGCGAGCGGACCACGTGCTCTGGCAGCGCACCCTGCATGAGCGCGGCTGGGGCGGGGTGGGCTGGCCCAAGGCATTCGGCGGCCCCGGTTGGAATTCGGTCCAGCAATATATTTTTGAAGAGGAAACAGCCCTGGCGGGCGCCCCGCGATTGATCCCCTTCGGTACGAAGATGGTGGCGCCGGTGATCATGGCCTTCGGCAACGCGGCTCAGCAGCAGAGATTCTTGCCCCCGATCAGCGCCGGATCCGAATGGTGGTGCCAGGGTTACTCCGAGCCCGGCGCCGGCTCCGACTTGGCGTCGCTGAAAACCCGGGCGACGCTCGAGGGCGATCACTACGTCGTCAACGGCCAAAAGACCTGGAACACCCTGGGTCAGTACGCCGATTGGATCTTTTGCCTGGTGCGCACCGACTCCCAAGCCAAGCCGCAATCCGGTATCAGCTTCTTATTGATCGACATGAAGAGCCCGGGGATCAGCGTCAGGCCGATCATGCTGCTCGACGGCGGCCATGAGGTCAACGAGATCTGGTTCGAGAATGTGCGCGTGCCGGTCCAGAACCGCATCGGCGATGAAAATAAAGGATGGACCTACGCCAAATTTCTGCTCGGCCATGAGCGCACCAATATCGCCGGGATCGGCGGCGCCAAGCGGGAACTGGCGCGGCTCAAGCGCATTGCCGGCAGCGAGATGAAAAATCGCCGGCCGCTGATCGACGATCCCCTGTTCGCGGCCGACATCGCCCAGGTTGAAATCGATCTGTGGGCCTTGGAGATCACCAACCTGCGCGTACTGTCCGGCGAGCGGGGTTCGCGTACTCCCGGACCCGAGGCCTCCATCCTGAAGATCCGCGGCACCGAAATCGCGCAGCGCATTTCCGAACTCATGATGCGTGCGGTCGGACCTTATGCGCTGCCCTTTCGCCGCGAAGCGATGGAGGCTGGGTGGCAGTCGGACCCGGCTCGCGCGGCGCCGGGACCGCGTTATGCCGCCACCTTGGCCGCGGCTTACATGAATCAGCGCAAACTGTCGATTTTCGGCGGCACCAACGAGATTCAGAAAAACATTATTTCCAAGATGATCGTTGGTCTCTGATGACCGGTCTCTAAAGAGAAGCTTTCCAGAATGAACTTCGAATTCAGCGATGAGCAGCAGCAGTTGCACGACACGGTCAGCCGCTACCTGACCGAGCAGTACACCTTCGAGCGATTTCGGGCCATCAATGCCTCGCCTGTCGGGTGGGACCGAACGGCATGGGCAGGGCTCGCGGAGCTCGGCGTGCTCGCGCTCAATGTGCCGACGGCGCAGGGCGGATTGGGATTCGGGCCGCTGGAAACCTTGAGCGTCATGGGCGCCTGCGGTCGAAGCCTGCTGCTCGAGCCCTTCTTGAGCAGCGCCGTGATCGCGACCGCGGCTCTGCGCGCCGTCGATGATGCCGCGGCCGCCGAGCTGCTCACGCGCATGGCGAGCGGCGAGGCCATTGCCGTGCTCGCGCACTATGAACCCGAGTCGCGCTTCGAGACCCAGTGGGTGACCACCCGGGCGAAAAAAGCCGGCGATCACTACCTGCTCGATGGTCACAAAGCCGTCGTGCTGCATGCCGGCACCGCCGACACCCTGCTCATCTCCGCGCGCATCGCCGGCGAGCCTCACGATGCGAAAGGCATTTCATTGTTTAGAGTTCCGCGGGAAGCCCAGGGCTTGACCTTGGATGTGTATCCCACCATCGACGGCCAGCGCGCCGCGGAAGTGTATTTGAAAGCGGTTCAGGTGCCGGTAGGCGCGAGGCTCGGCGAGGAGGGAGCGGCATTGCCCGCCATCGAGGCGGCCCTGGACATCGGGCTTGCCGCCCTGTGCGCCGAGGCGGTCGGGGTCATGCAGGCGCTGCTCGATGCCACCGTGGCGTATGTCCAGTCGCGCCAGCAATTCGGCACGGCGATAGGCCACTTCCAGGCCTTGCAGCACCGCATCGCCGACATGCTGATTCACTTGGAGCAGGCCCGCTCCATGAGTTATCTGGCGGCGCTGCGCTGCGCCGACCAGAATGTCACGGAGCGCCGACGCGCCCTGTCGGCCGCCAAGGCCCTGATCGGTCAGTCATCCCGCTTCGTCGGTCAACAAGCGGTGCAGCTGCACGGCGGCATGGGCATGACCGATGAACTCATCGTCAGCCACTGGTTCAAACGGCTGACCGCCGCGCAACTCATGTTTGGCGACAGCGATACCCATTTGCAGCGCTACGCTGCGCTCACGCGCTCCTAATCTCACGGGGAATTTCAGCATGGCTCAATTGGCGAAAGCGGTCTTGGCGCGTGAACTCGGCAAGCCCGTCGTGGTGGAACAGATCGAAGTCGCCGCGCCCAAGCATGGCGAAGTCATGGTGCGCATCGCCGCCTGTGGCGTCTGCCACAGCGATCTGTCGGCGACCAACGGCACCATCAACTATCCGCTGCCGTTGGTGTTGGGCCACGAAGGTGCTGGAGTCATCGCTGCGGTCGGCGACGGCGTCGACAATTACGTGGTGGGTGATCATGTGGTCAGCTCGTTCGTGAGCATGTGCGGGCATTGCCACTATTGCCAGACCGGCCGGCCGCAACTATGCGTGCAATCGCTGAAATCACTGTTCACGCTGCCCGACGGCACCGTCCGCACCCGCGATTCAAAAGGGCAGGATCTCAACGTGTTCTGCGGCTGCGGCGTCATGGCTGAGTACGCGACCGTACACATGGACAATGTCGTCAAGATCGATCGAAGCATGCCACTCGATCGGGCAGCCCTGATTGCCTGCGGGGTGATGACGGGCGTGGGCGCCGCGGTCAACACCGCCCAGGTCGAAGCGGGTTCGATCGCCCTCGTTATCGGTTGCGGCGGCGTCGGGTTGAACGCCATCCAGGGCTGCGCCATCGCCGGCGCCGGCATGATCGTGGCCGTCGACACCAGCGATGAAAAGCTCGAGATGGCGAAGCGGTTCGGCGCCACCCACGGCTATAACATTACCGGTCAGGCGAATGTCGGCAAGGATTTATTCAAGCTGTGCGGCGGCGGTGCGGACTACGCTTTTGATTGTGTGGGAAACGGCAGAAGCTCGGAGATGGCGTGGGGTGTGTTGCGGCGCGGCGGCACCGCGGTCATCGTGGGAATTGCAGGTCCGAAAGATCAGATCGTCTTGAGCGCTCAGCAAGCCGCAACGACGGAAAAGACCCTCACCGGAAGCATGTATGGGTCGGCGCGCCCGCAGCTGGATTTTCCGCGCTTGATCGGCCTGTACCGCAGCGGCCGTTTGAAGCTCGATGAACTCATTACACGGACCTACTCCATCGATGAAGCGCCGCGCGCCTTCGCCGATCTGAATGAAGGGAAGCAGGGACGTGGGGTGGTGATTTTCGACGCGGCGTAAATCGGGAATATGCGCCCAAAGTCCGGCGGCCCCTAGTCATCGGCCAGGTCTTCCCCGGGAAACAAGGCCTCGTTGAAACCGAATTGGGTGAGATCCCGGATCCGGCGCGGATAGAGGATTCCGTCCAGGTGATCGACCTCGTGCTGCACCACACGGGCGTGAAAATCCTTCACGCTGCGATCGATGGGGTTGCCCGCGGCATCGAAGCCCGTGTACCGCAGTTCGCGGTAGCGGGGTACCAGGCCGCGCATGCCGGGGACCGACAGGCATCCCTCCCAGCCGTCCTCCAAGGCCTCGCTCAAGGGGGTGAGGCGCGGATTGATGAGTACCGTAAAGGGCACCGGATCCGCTTCCGGATAGCGCGGATTTTCCTCGAAGCCGAATATCACCACACGCAGCCCGACGCCGATCTGGGGTGCGGCGAGCCCGGCCCCATTGAGATGTCGCATCGTGTCCCGCATATCGGTGAGCAGGTCCGTAAGCTCGGGGGTGCCAAACTCATCCACCGGCGCCGACAGCGCCAGGAGGCGTGGATCGCCCATTTTGAGAACATCGCGTATTGCCATGGTTCCTAGTATCTTAGCGGCCTTTTCCTCGTGAGCCTATGCTGTAAATGCCCGGTCTTTTATACATAAAAACCTTCGGCTGTCAGATGAACGAATACGATTCCGGCAAGATGCGGGACGTACTCGAGGCGGCTCACGGCATGAGGAGCACCGACAACCCGGCCGAAGCGGACGTCCTGCTGGTCAATACCTGCTCGGTGCGGGAAAAGGCCCAGGAGAAGGTGTTCTCGCTGCTGGGGGAATGGCGCCTTTTCAAGCAGGCGCGCCCGCATGTGGTCATCGGCGTGGGGGGCTGCGTGGCGAGCCAGGAGGGCGAGGGCATCACGGCGCGCGCTCCGTTCGTCGATCTGGTGTTCGGACCGCAAACCCTGCATCGCCTGCCCGCAATGCTCGACGGTTTGAAACAGTCCGGCCGTGCGCAAGTCGACATCAGCTTTCCGGAGATCGAGAAATTCGATCGCCTGCCCCAGCCGCGCACCAACGGCGCCACCGCCTTCGTCTCCATCATGGAGGGTTGCAGCAAGTACTGCACCTTCTGCGTCGTACCGTACACGCGCGGCGAGGAAATCAGCCGCCCCTTCGACCAGGTGCTCCGCGAGGTGCAGGGCCTGGCCGAGCAGGGTGTGCGCGAAATCACGCTGCTCGGGCAAAACGTCAATGCCTATGCCGGCCCCATGGCCGATGGCACGCCGGCCGACTTGTCGACCTTGATCCATTTCGTGGCGGCCACCCCGGGCGTGGAGCGCATTCGTTTTACCACCTCGCATCCGCTGGATTTCAACGACAGCTTGATCGAGGCGTATGCCAACGTGCCGCAGCTCAACAACTATTTGCATTTGCCGGTGCAGAGCGGCTCGGACCGGATCCTCGCCGCCATGAAGCGCGGCCACACGGTGCTCGAATACAAGCAGAAGCTGCGCAAGCTGCGTGCCGTACGGCCGGACATCTGCATTTCAACCGACCTGATCGTGGGTTTCCCGGGAGAAACGGAACAGGATTTCATGGCCACCATGAATTTGGTGGCCGATGTCGGATTCGACCAATCGTTCAGCTTTCTGTACAGCCGCAGGCCCGGCACGCCGGCCGCGGCGCTGATCGATGAGGTACCCCATGAGGTCAAACAGCAACGCCTCGAGCTGCTGCAGCAGCGGTTGAACGGACAGGCGCGCGCGATTTCCGAACGCATGGTGGGCAGCCGCCAACGGGTTCTGGTGGAGCGGCCCGCCAAGCGCAATCCTGCGCAATGGGCCGGCCGGACCGACAACAACCGCTGGGTCAATTTCGATGCCCCGGCCGATGCCCGCGACACGATCTTGAATACCTTTACGGACGTGGTCATTACCGAGGCGATGCCGAATTCGCTTCGCGGACGTCTCGTCGCCGCCGGAGCCGCGTGAGTTCGGCGCCGATGACACGGGACGTGCTGCTGGCGCCGGCGGACAACGTCCGTCTGGTCGAGTTGTGCGGGCCTCTCGATGAACACCTGCGGCTGATCGAATCAAGATTGGGCGTGGAGGTGCGGCGTCGCGGCAATCGATTTCAATTGGTGGGATTGGCGCCGGCGGTCAAGCGCGCCGAATCGGTATTGCAGGATCTTTACGCGCGCGCGCAGCGCGAGCCTGTGGATTCCGAACGGGTACACATTGCCTTGCAGGAGTTGGACATGGACAGCAACAACGCCGAGGCCACCGCGGATTCCGACGAATTAAAAGTGCGCACCGCACGCGGTGCGGTGCGGGCGCGCGGGGCCAATCAAACCGAGTACCTGAACAATGTCCGCAACCACGATCTGACCTTCGGTATAGGCCCTGCGGGCACGGGGAAGACCTACCTCGCCGTGGCGTGTGCGGTGGAGGCGCTGCAATCGGAAAAGGTCCGGCGCATCATCTTGGTTCGCCCGGCGGTCGAGGCCGGCGAACGCTTGGGCTTCTTGCCGGGCGATCTATCGCAAAAGGTCGATCCCTACCTGCGCCCGATGTACGACGCGCTGTACGAAATGCTGGGCTTCGAGCGGGTGGCGAAACTGATCGAGCGCAATGTGATCGAGGTCGCGCCGTTGGCGTTCATGCGCGGACGCTCGTTGAACGATTCCTTCGTGATCTTGGACGAGGCGCAGAACACCACCAACGAACAGATGAAAATGTTCTTGACGCGCATCGGCTTCGGTTCCAAGGCGGTGGTCACGGGCGACATCACACAGGTCGATCTACCGAATTCCAAGCAGTCCGGTTTACGCACCGTCATCGATATCTTGCGCGGCGTGCGCGGCATTGCCTTCACCCTGTTCACCTCACGCGACGTGGTGCGCCACCCCCTGGTACAGAGAATCGTCCAAGCCTATGAGGCGAACAGCCCCGGGCCCAGCGACGGCGGCTAGGAGTCTGTCTGAGTATTCCCCGTGGCCGCGAACGAGACAGAATTGGCGATCGGCACGAAGCCGACGAGGAGGATGTTCCCAGTTCGGCGCGGCGCCTGGAACTCGACGTCAGTTATGCGTCGCGCAGCCCCTGGGTGCCGGGCGCGCGGTTGCTCTACCAGTGGGCGGCCGCGGCGCTCAAGTCCTCGAGCCGGCCCATGGTGCTGTCGGTGCGCATCGTCGGCAAAGCGCGCAGCCGGCGTTTGAATGCGCACTATCGGCACAAGGACAAGCCCACCAATGTGCTGTCTTTCGCGGGCGCCGGGCCTTTTCCGGACGGTCGCTACTTCCTGGGAGAACTGGTGATCTGCGCGCCCATCGTGGCCGGGGAAGCGCGGGCCCAGGGCAAGTCTCTTCGTGCGCATTGGGCGCACATGACCGTTCATGGGGTACTGCATCTTCAAGGATTCGATCATGAGCGCACCCGGGAAGCGGCAAAAATGGCCGCCCGTGAGGTTCAAATCCTTGATCGGCTTGGGTTTTCAAATCCCTATCTGTAGGGGCCCGTTTGAAGTATTCCGCGTGAGCCGCGTTGGCCCTAGATCCGGTATGCTCTCTCTCCCATGCCCGAACAACCTCAAGGCGGCACCACCGGCCGCTGGTTAAAGCGTATTACCCAGTCGATGACCGGCGAGCCGCGCGATCTGGCGGAGCTGGTCGAGCATCTGCGCGAGGCGAGCGAACGAGGACTGTTCGACGGCGATGCGCTGGTCATGCTGGAAGGCGTGCTGGCCGTGGCGGATATGCAGGTCCGCGACATCATGGTGCCGCGCTCGCAAATGGTGTTCGTCGAACGCGATGAGCCGCCGGACAAGCTCGTGGAACGGGTGGTCGAATCGGGACATTCGCGCTTCCCGGTAATCGGCGAGGATCGCGATCAGATCTTAGGGATACTACTGGCCAAGGATTTGCTGCGGCTGCAGTCGGCGGCGGACGAAGATTTCGAGATTCGCGAATACATGCGCCCGGTGAGCTTCGTGCCGGAGAGCAAGCGGCTCAATGTCCTGCTGAAGGAATTTCGCCGCAGCCACAATCACATCGCCATGGTGGTCGACGAATATGGCGGAGTGTGCGGCCTGGTTACCATCGAAGATGTCATCGAGCAAATCGTCGGCGAAATCGACGACGAGCACGACGTCGAGGACGACCAAACCATCCGCAAGGAGCGCCCGCGTGAATTCACCGTGCGGGCATTGACGCCGATCGCGGATTTCAACCGCTACTTTTCCACGCAGTTCTCCGATGAGGACTACGACACCATCGGCGGTTTGCTGATGCAGGAATTCGGTCGGCTACCGCGCCGCGGCGAAACCATCAAAGTCGGCGACTTGGAATTTCGCATCTTGCGCGCCGATCGGCGCCGCATCGATCTATTACGTGTGACCGTTCCCTACGATATCGAGCCGCCCGCCGAATCGGGTTCCTGAGCCTTCGCCGCCTCGAACAGCGGCCCCACGCCCGGATCGCGCGCAATGCCGCCGTACAAGTTGAAGCCGCGGTCGAGCCAGTCGCGCAGGGCATCGTCGTGCTCGAGCATCGGCATGGTGCCGGCGGCGGCGGCCCAATAAAACGAACCCAGCGCGATGTAATCGGCGAAATTCGGCGTGCTGCCGCCGAGGAAGGGGAATTTTTGCAGGTGGATGCGCAGCGGCTGCAGCGAAGCGCGTAGCGCCGGCAAGTACGAAGCCCGGTCTGCCGCAAAGCTTTCCAGCGTCTTGCCCTTCATGTTTTTCTCGCGGCTCTCGCGAAAGTAAGGTTGATCCTGCGGACGCGCGGCGTCATGAACGTCCTTGACGTACAGCCGGAACATTTTTCTCAAGATCTCATTCATGAACCAGCCCTCGGTGAGCCGGATCACCGCCAGCTCGCCCGGGCTCGAGAACAGTGGTGGGCGGTCGGGAAAGGCGCGGTCGAGGTATTCGGCGATGTCCCAACTTTCCGCCAGTACGGTGTCTCCGTGCTCTAGGATCGGAACCGTCTTGAACTTGCCGCCGAATACGCCGGGTATGTTGGTAAAGCCCAATTTCACCGTCTCGAAGGCAATACCCTTGTGAGCCAGGGCATAGCGGATGCGCCAGACGAAGGGACTGGCGGAACGACCGTCGGCCAGCGCGAGTTCGTACAGACGGATTTTCTTTTCGGCGGATGTGGTCATGATTCTTCCAGGAATTCTAAGAGCCGCGATTCTATCAGGCGCCGAGGCGACGCTTCATACAGGGTCATTGGCGCGACGCCAAATCGTGGATCGTTCCGCCGGTCGCGGTTTCGTGCGATCTACTCGCATTTGCCAGCTCGCGATTGGCAAAGTCACTATCCGATCGTCGGCACTGTCGGCGCCGGACGCGCGCAGACTTAGGAGAACGCGGGCAGCTCGGTGCCGCTGGAACCAATCTTGGCTTCGGCGAATCGCTGGGGCAGCGTCATGAGCATCTTCGATCTCAAGGTGTCGCGGCTCGGGGCGTCCGTGGCCTTGAATCGCAGTTCCAGGGTGATGGCGGCGGCGTCCACTTTGGTCAGGAAGGCGCCGACCACCGCTTGCTCCCCCGCGGTCTCGGCGGCCACGCTGAGCGCGAGCCGGCGCGCGGATTCGATGTCCGCATCGCGACTCAATCGAATGGTGATGGTGATCGGCCAGGGTGCGTAGGTGGTGTTGAGATTGATGGTGACCTGGCTGGCGGCGATGGCGTTGGGCAGAACGATCATATGGCCGTCCGGCGCCCGCAGCGTGGTGTAGCCCAGAGAGATCATCTCGACCACGCCAATGTCGGTGCCCGTGGGCGCGGTCACTTGCAGCGTGTCGCCGAGGCGAAACGGCCGATACAGCGCGATCGAAATACCCGCGACCAGATTGCCCAGCGTGCTCTGCGCCGCGAGGCCGATGACGACGGACACCACGCCCGCACCGGCCAGCAATGCGGTGCCCATGGATCGCAAGGCCGGAATGAGATGTGCATACAGAATGACAACGATCACCCAGATCAGCACCGAGCCGAACTGCTGCAAGAAATTGATCGTGGTGCGGTCGATATGTCCCCTGCGCGTCATCGATGCGTGCACCGCGGCGCGAAATCCGCGCGTGACCAGCAGCGCCAGGATCAAGAAAATTACCAAATAGATCAGGGCGCCCCACACCGTGCCCGGTTTGAGGAATGTCAGCAGATCGTGCTCACCGATTTTGATTTCGTCCATCGCAGTACCTCCCGATCCTGTGGCGCTTGACTTCAACTGCACTTAGCTCGTAAGCACCTGAAATCCCACAATGTGAAGACACGTCATGATGAAGGCAGTTCCGCGGGGCAAAACCGATCAAGTGGTATTCCGATTCCGCAAGCCCGGATGATGTGAGGCCTTGGCACGAAAACTGCTTTAGTCATGGCGAGCAAAGTAATTTTGGATTTTCGTAGCACAGGCGATCCGCATATGCAGGATTCAAGCGATTCAGGCCGGTTGTCGGCCGAGCGGGCGGCAATGCCCGGCCGCGGCGGACCGCATGCGGCAATTCGTTGCCGCCATCGCGATTTATTACCCTTAAACAAAGGATAGTTCCATGTCGTCACTTGCCATTCCCGCTTCTGTTTCCAGCGCGCTGCCCGCCCTGAATGTTCAGCCTCATGGCCACGGCCACAAAAAGGGCGTTGACCTGGATTCATCGACTGATTCTACGAGCAGCACCGCTGCGCAAGTTCCGGTCGGAGCCGCGCAGGGCCTGTTCGGAAATGCATTCAATTCGCTTCAGCAACTCCTCGGGCTGCAGCCACCGTCTCCGGCAAGCCTTGCCGCAGCTTCCGCCAAAGCAACGGCCCAGACTGCTGCAACGAACGCGAACTCGACTGCTGCGACGAACGCGAACTCGACTGCTGCGTCCATCGCTGCAGCGGGCTCGAAGATCAATTTCTTCGCCTAAGTTTGGCGTCGGCCGCGCAGCGCGATCGTGACAAGGATCAGCGTTCCTGCCAGGCAGAGGTAGGCAAATAAATTGCCCACGGCGGTGTACACCGTGTGACCGCCCGGCACGATGGGCGCCGACACCAGGATGCCATCGGCAGGCCGTGGATTGCGGTAGGGATCGTCGGCGTAGGATTTTTGCAGCAGCCGGCCATTCGGATCGATGAGTGCGGATACGCCGGAATTCACCGCGCGAACCATGCTCACGCGCAATTCCACGCTGGCGAAAACCGCCAGTGCCAGATGCTCCCAGGGTTCCGTTTCGGCGCCGAACCAGGAATCGCTGGTCAAATTGACCAAGAGGTTCGGATGCAGCTGCCCGACGCCGCGCAGGAATTCCTGCAATATGTCTTCGTAGCAGATGACCGGTCCCAATCGCAGGCCCAGATCGCCGGGTCCCTGCAGGGAGATGGCGCCGGGGCCGGCGCCGGCGGTAAACTTGCCCGCGCCGTCGGGGAGGAGCTTGCGCAGCCAGGGAAAGGCCTCGATGCCGGGAATGTATTCTCCGAAAGCCAGCAGGCGCACTTTGTCG
Source organism: Gammaproteobacteria bacterium (assembly GCA_021323735.1). Taxonomy (GTDB): domain Bacteria; phylum Pseudomonadota; class Gammaproteobacteria; order Steroidobacterales; family Steroidobacteraceae; genus Bog-1198. Next base: position 4,743 of record JAJPKM010000043.1, on the reverse strand, counting down.
TAGCGGCCCCCGACCTTGCCGTTTCGGTCCAGCAATAACGCCGAGTTGAATGCATCCTCGTGCGCGGCATCGTACATCTCGGCGCCGATGAGCGTGGGCACCGCAAAGCCGCGGCGGATCATGGCCAGAGAATCCGGCGAGAAATCGGCGCTGAAATCGCGCGGTACGGCGATGGGGAAGGCGCCCTCGCTCCACACCAGCAACTGGGCGCCCTCGCTTTCCAGGCGGCGCGATTGCTCCTGCAAGGCGCCCAGCTGGCGTAGCACCTCATCGCGCGAGAATTCCCCGGTGGCGGAGTAGGCGAAGTTCGGCTGAACCAGGCCCACCTTGAGGCGCGGTGCATGCTCGAGAACGGCATCGACCTGGCGCATGCGCACCGACCCAAAAATGAGGGCCGCTGCCAGCAGGGCACCGGCGGCGATCGCGGGGTAGCGGGCGGCGCGCGCATTCACCATCAAGTCATAAAGCGCGCCATTGACCATCATCAGCAGCGCGGTGACGCCCAAGGGTCCGGTGAGTTCGCTGATCTGGATGACCAGAGGGTTCCATGCCTGGCTGATCCACTGGCCGCAGGGAAAGATCTGGGGAACCACCAACTCGCAGCTGACCATGGCCATGGGTCCGAGCAATGCCATGGGGAGGCGAAAGCGCCGGCGAATCGCGCAGACGGCGGCCGTAAACAGCAGAAAAATAATCGCGCGGGCGGCGCAGAACAGCAGGAACACCAGTGCCGCACCCACCCAGGGAAAGTCTGCGAAGCGGCGCATCACGTCGATCAGCCAATAAAACCCGCCCGCGGTTTCGACCAGGCCGGCCCACCAGCCGAGAAACAGCGCGGCGCGAAAGCTGCCGGCGCGTTCAATGGCCAGGAACATGGGAACGGCGGCGATCCAGGCCAGGGCGGAATAGTCAAAGGGCGTAACGGATAAAAACCACAGGCAGCCGCTCAAGGTACTGAGGGCGAGTGCCCCGTAAAAATTCAAGTTTCGCATGCGATCCTTTGTCTCAAAGAGCAGTTCGCGGCCGTGGGGCATCTCGGGTATTCTGCTAGCCCATCATGCAAGAAAGATATGAACCCGCCGCTATCGAAGCGGAGGCCCAACACTATTGGAACCAACACCATAGCTTCGCGGCTCAGGAAGACGACGGCCGCGAAAAATACTATTGCCTGTGCATGTTCCCCTATCCAAGCGGTCGCTTGCACATGGGGCATGTCCGCAATTACACCATAGGCGATGTGCTGGCGCGATTCATGCGCATGAACGGCCGCAATGTGCTGCAGCCCATGGGCTGGGACGCCTTCGGACTGCCGGCCGAGAATGCCGCCATGGCAAACGGCGTGCCGCCGGCAAAATGGACGCTGGACAACATCGCTCACATGAAGGCGCAGCTGAAGTCCTTGGGCTACGGCCTGGATTGGAACCGAGAGCTTACGACCTGTCTTCCGCAGTACTATCGCTGGAACCAGTGGCTGTTCCTGCGCATGCTGGAAAAAGGCATCGCGTACCAGAAAACCGGCGTGGTCAATTGGGACCCCGTCGACAAGACCGTGCTGGCCAACGAGCAGGTCATCGACGGCTGCGGCTGGCGTACCGGAGCACCGGTCGAGAAGCGCGAAATCCCCATGTACTACCTGAAGATCACGGCGTACGCCGAAGATCTGCTCGATTCCCTGAAGGACATGAAGGACTGGCCCGAACGCGTGCGCACCATGCAGGCGAATTGGATCGGCCGCAGCGAGGGCGTGCGCTTGGGGTTCCCCCACGATATCGGTGAGGGCGGCGTGCTGCATGCCTTTACCACGCGTGCCGATACCCTCATGGGTGTGACCTTTTGCGCGGTGGCGGCGGAACATCCCTTGGCCGCGTACGCCGCGAAGGACAATGCGGCACTCAGCGCCTTCATCCGCGAATGCAAGAGCGGCCCGGCGGTGGAAGCGGAGCTGGCCACGCAGGAGAAGAGGGGCATGCCCACGGGGCTGCATGTGCGCCATCCCATCAGCGGTGAAGCCATCCCGGTCTGGGTGGGCAACTACGTGCTCATGAGCTACGGCGAGGGTGCGGTCATGGGAGTCCCGGCCCATGATGAGAGGGATTTTGAATTCGCCAAGAAGTACGGCCTGCCCATCAAGCCGGTCATCGATGTACAGGGGCGTCCGTATTCGCTCGAGGCCTGGCAGTCGTGGTATTCCGAGCATGGGCGCTGCGTGAATTCCGGCCGGTACGATGGACTCGAGTACGAGGCTGCGGTGGCGGCCGTTGCCGCCGATTTGAGCGTCAAAGACTTGGGCAAGAAGCGCGTGACCTGGCGGCTGCGCGACTGGGGCATTTCGCGCCAACGCTACTGGGGCTGCCCGATTCCCATCATTCATTGTCAGGGCTGCGGTGCGGTGCCGGTACCGGATGAGCAGCTGCCGGTGGTACTGCCGGTGGACCTGGTGCCGGACGGCAGCGGCAATCCGCTGCTCAAACACGCCGCGTTCTTGAACGTCAAATGCCCGCGATGCGGGGCGGATGCGCGGCGCGAAACCGACACCATGGACACTTTCGTGGACTCGTCCTGGTACTTTCTGCGCTTCGCCTGCGCCGACAACGACCAGGCGATGCTCGACCATCGGGTGCAGTACTGGCTGCCGGTGGATCAGTATATCGGCGGCATCGAACACGCCATTTTGCATCTGCTGTATTCGCGCTTCTGGACCCGGTTCATGCATGACATGGGCGCGGTGCCGTTCAAGGAGCCTTTCGCGCGCATGTTCACCCAGGGCATGGTGTTGAACGAGGTGTTCTATCGCAAGCCCGAATCGGGCCGGGTGCAATACTTCAATACGGCCGAGGTGACGGTCACGGTCGACAAGGACACGCAGCAGCGCCTCGCGGTGCTGCGCGCCGACGGCGGGGAGGTCGAATCGGGCGGCATCGTGACCATGTCGAAGTCCAAGAACAACGGCGTCGATCCGCAGGTGCTGGTGGACGAATTCGGTGCCGACACGGCGCGCCTGTTCATGATGTTCGCGGCGCCGCCGGAGCAAACCCTGGCGTGGTCGGATGAGGGCGTGCAGGGCGCGTACCGCTTCATCAAGCGCCTGTGGAAGGCCGTGTACGACCACGTATCCCAGGGGCCGGCGGCGCCGCTCGACAAGGCCGCCTTGAACGAGACGCAGCGCGGCCTGCGCCGGCAGGCGCATCAGACCCTGGCAAAAGTGACGGATGACATCGGCCGCCGCCGCACGATCAACACGGCGATTGCCGCCGTCATGGAATTGTTGAATGCGCTGGCGAAGCTTCCGCAGGCCTCGCCCCAGGACCGAAGCGTCGCCCAGGAAGCGCTGGAGATTGCGGTGCAGGGGCTCTCGCCCATCATTCCGCATGTAACCCATGCGCTGTGGCGGCACCTGGGACATCGCACGGCGCTCATCGATGAGGCTTGGGCAAAAGTCGACGCCGACGCGCTGCAATCGTCCACGCTGCAATGGGTGGTGCAGGTGAATGGCAGGCTGCGCGCCCACATTGCCATTGCCGTGGACGCGGACGAAGCCGCAGTGCGGGCCGCCGCACTGGCCGAAGCCAATGTGCAGAAATTCATGGGTGGCGCGCCGGCGCGCAAAGTGATCATCGTGCCCGGCAAGCTCGTGAACATCGTGGTGTAGCGCTCGTGGCCATCGCAAAATATACGATGGTGCTGGGCGTGTTGGCCCTTGGCGGGTGCGGCTTTCGGCTGGCGGGGAGCGATGCCCTGCCGGCAGTCATGGCGCGCCCCTACCTGTCGCTCAAGGATCCGTACACGGACTTTTCGCGCGAGTTCGAGCATGCGCTCAAGAGTGCCGGCGCCGCGCCGACCCTGACACGCGATGGCGCCACGGCATTCGTGGACATCACCAAGGACTTGGTCGAGCAACGCACGCTGGCCGTGTCGGGGAAGAACATCCCCACCGAATATGAGCTCACGTACACCGTCACGTTCAGCGCACGCATCGCCGACAAGGAGGTGCTGGCGCCGCAGACCATCAGCCTGTCGAGGGACTTCAGTTTCAACGAGGCGTTGCAGCTTGCCAAGGCGAACGAGGCGGACATCCTGCGCCAGCAGATGGCGCGTGATCTGGTGGCCATCGCCATGCACCGTCTGACGAGCTTGAAGTAGACCGCGTGAGGGCCCGGTGCTGCTGGTCAACGCCATCGATCGCCTCGCCCTGCAGGTACTCCTGGATCGCTATGGCTTGGATTTGCAGCTGGTGGCGGCCGGCGAGTTCATTCCCGGCTCCTACTGGGGCGAACGCGAGGCGGGCTTGATGGGATCGAAGATCTTCGCGCGCCTCGATACGCCGGTGCACTCCGTGCTGCACGAAGGCGCACATTTTATTTGCATGACGCCGGAGCGGCGCGCCGGATTGGACACCGACGCGGGCGGCGATCACGCCGAGGAGAATGCGGTCTGCTATCTGCAAATCATCTTGGCGCAGTACCTGCCGAATGTCGGCCGGGAGCGCATGTGCCGCGACATGGATGAGTGGGGCTATACCTTCAGGCTGGGAAGTGCCGCGCGCTGGTTCGATCAGGATGCCGAGGATGCGCGTACCTGGCTGATAGGGCACGGTGTCCTCGATGCGCAAAGCCGTCCGACCTATGCCTGCCGATAGCGAAAAACCCATGTCGCGCCGGATCGCGCTTGCCGGGCTGTCCGCCGCCTTCCTGGCCGGCTGCTCGCGGGTGGGATTTCTGGCCGCCAACGTACCCGCCGTCTTTG
>JAJPKM010000048.1 GCA_021323735.1 Gammaproteobacteria bacterium | reverse complement strand
GGTGAGAGTCATGTGGAACTTCTCGGCAAGATGGGAAATTGAAGCGTCTGCGCGCCCGAGCTGCTCGAGGACACCACGGCGGGTGGCATCCGAAATCGCAGCGAAAGAAGCATCGAAACTTGCGCTTACATACTGAACCATATAGTTCAGTTTTACCACAGGTTTTGCTCGTCTGCAAGGCCAGAAGGTTGCGGGACATTTGCGCGATTTTCACAAAGTTGTGGTTATTGTCCGACGTCAGCCAATCGTTGACCGAGGATTTGAACCGCAGAGTTCGATGACAGCGCCGCGGTCCTCCTCCCGAGTTCTACTTCTCCAGCACCATGCCCCAATGCCAGGGTGATCCCGGCAGGTCTTGGTCTCGAACCCAGCGCAATCCCGCTTGCTCGCCCCAGGCTCGACATTGTTCCGGCCTCGGTCTGATATCGAGCGGCGGACCTCGCGGTGTGCGCACGTCGTAGTTCCAGTGTATGACTGCGGCCATTCCTCCGGGACGAAGGGCTCGGCGAGCTTCCTTCAAAAGGCTTACAGGGTCCTCAATATGCAGAATATTGAACAACAGGGCTAGACCCGCCGACCCAGTTCCGCGGCCGCAGCCCCGGGCGACGAAGTCTCGCTCCTCAACGGTGATGTTCTTCAGTCCGGCTTGTGAGGCGCGCACTGAGGTTGCAGCGACCATGAGTCGGTCAATGTCGAGCGCAAAGACCGCGCCGGCGGTTCTTCGCGCCAGCGGGATCGTGAATGTGCCGTAACCACAACCGAATTCGACAACATCCCCGGTTACCTCAGGACAGCCAAGGGAATCCAGTACAGCAGCGATGTCGAAGTAGGATTCCCACTGTTCCACCGCGGGCATGCCGCTGTCCCGACCCTTAGACACTGATCCGCTCCATCTTCAATGCGACTACGGCAGCGTGCTGAACAGGATGCCCACCGCCGTGGTGATACCCATTGCCAATGCACCCCATATGAGAACGCGTGCCGCACCACGCATAATCGGGGCGCCGCCCAAGCGTGCCGCGAGCGCTCCCAGCGATGCGAGAATGGCCAACGAAACGGCGGCGATGACGAGGCTTACTTCGCGAGGAAATAAAATGCTGGATATCAGTGGCGCGGTGCCGCCCAACGCAAAGCTGATCGACGAGACGCAGGCGGCTTGCAACGGCCGAGCTGTCAGAGCTTCCGTGATGCCAATATCATCGCGCGCGTGGGCACCAAGGGCATCGTGCGCCATGAGCTGCTTTGCGACCTGGGTGGCAAGTTCCGGATCCAGCCCGCGCCCAATATAAATGTCGCGAAGTTCTGCGCTCTCGGCCGCAGCGTCATGCTGGATCGCCTTCCGTTCAATATCGAGGTCAGCGCGTTCGGTATCGGCTTGCGAGCTGACAGAGACAAATTCGCCGGCCCCCATTGAAAGTGCTCCGGCCACGGTCCCCGCAATACCCGCCGCAAAGATTCCAGATGGCGTCGTGTGCATCGCCGCGACGCCGAGCATGAGGCCGGAGATGGATAGCACCCCGTCGTTTGCGCCGAGCAACCCTGCGCGCAACCATCCGGAGCGGTGAGTACGATGAACGTGTGGTGCCATGCTACGTTAAGTTATGACCCCGGGTGAGTCATTGTCGTCGATCGGACCACCCACGAGATTTATTTTCCCCTGATGGATGTGAATGGCAAGCCCTTCCTTCGCGGCATGTCTCGGCATGTCTCGGCATGAAGTCTTAGCGCCGTTCATTGCCATAGAGTCCCGCCTGCCTGCCACGTTCCTGTACCAACGCAAGTACGATGTCGATCGTTGGTGTCGCGACCTTGACCAGGCGGCCCATTTCCTGGACGGCAGTGACGAGGGCATCGATCTCGAGGGATCGGCCACGTTCGAGATCTTGCAGCATTGATATTTTGTGACCGACGACGGAACCCGCCGCGTCCAGTCGCCTCTCCATCATATGTTCTGGAATGTTGAGACCGAGCGCCGTCGTGATCGCCTGGGCTTCGGCCATCATGGTTTTGCACAGGGCGCGAAGGCCCGACTCGGAGGTAACGCGATCCAGGGTTGCGAGGGTCAGGGTGCTGATCGGGTTGAAACAGACATTGCCCCACAGCTTGAGCCAAATGCTCCAGCGGATCGTGTCGCGGATCGGTGCCTCGAATCCGGCGGAAACCAAGGCATCGCGCAGCGCAAGGATGCGGTCCGAGGTGGATCCGTCGGGTTCGCCTATGGTGAAGCGCTTGAATAGGCGATGTTCGATCACCCCGGGTGCCACGACCTCGCAGGCAGGATCGACGACGCAGCCGATGGCGCGCTCGGGTCCAATGGCATTCCATTGCGCTGCGCCGGGATCGACACTTTCCAAATGATGGCCCTCCAGCGGGCCGCGCTCCTTGTAGAAATACCACCAGGGAATGCCGTTCATGGCTGTGAGAACGGCGGTGTGCGGACCGAGAAGCGGAGTGAAAGCGCGCGCGCTGGCATGGGCCTGCTGCGCCTTCAGCGCGCAGATCACGACGTCCTGCGGACCGAAGGTGGTGGGGTCATCGCTTGCCGGCAAGCTCACGGTGCGCATCCGGCCCTCCACGATTAACTTGAGCCCGTGGCTTCGAATGGCCGCGAGATGCGCGCCCCGGGCAACGACACACACCTCATGGCCCGCCAATGCCAGTTCCCCCGCCATGTAGCCGCCGATCGCCCCGGCGCCGAATACGCAGATTTTCATAGCTCGCTCCTCTCTTATCGGCCTTGATCGACATCATAGAGACTACCGAATTATGTGAGTATCATGAGATTTTGAGAGATATATTCCCGTTTCTAGATATAATGTACCGATGGACAAGTTAGCCGCGATGCGGGTGTTTGTGAAGATTGCGGATGCTGGCAGTCTGTCGGCCGCAGGCCGCCAGTTGGGCCTGCCTCTGACTTCCGTCAGCCGCCAGCTCATGGCGCTCGAAAAGGTCCTCGGCACCACGCTGGTCGAGAGGACGACGCGCCATCTCTCACTGACCGAGGCCGGTCGACTCTACTACGAACGGGCGAAGCAGATTGTGGACGAGGTCGCCGAGATGGAACGCGGTTTGACGATGCAGACGGGAGTTGCGTCCGGCCGGTTGCATGTGAGCGCTCCGTCGCTGCTGGGCCGGTCGCGGTTGGCGCCCATGCTGCCCGGCTTTCTGGTGGAGCAGACTCAGGTCTCGGTCGATCTGATGCTGGTGGACCGACCGGTAAGTATTGCCGAGGAAGGCATCGATGTGGCCCTTCGCATAGGACCGCTGGAAGACTCAGGTCTCATTGTCCGCAAGCTCGACGACATCCAACTTGTTGTCTGTGCCGCGCCGGATTATTTGCGCAGGCGCGGCGAGCCGGCGACTCCGCAGGATCTGGTCGAGCAGGACTGCCTGGCCTTCGGCGATGTACCAGGCCTTGCGGAATGGAGCTTCCAGGACGGCGCAGTGCGAAAATCATTGCGCATTCCAACCCGGCTTTGCGCCAATGATTTCGATACCTTGGTCAGCGCGGCTTTGGCAGGGGCCGGGCTCGTCCGAGTGCCCTCCTGGCAGGTCGCTCATCATCTTGCTGACGGCCGGCTCAAGGTGGTGCTCGAGACCTATCAGCGGCCGCCCACGCCATTGAGTATCTTGGCCCTACGCACCCGCTTGCTCCTGCCGAAGGTGCGCGCCTTCGTCGATTTTCTGCAGCAGCACTGGTTTATGTCGAACACTCGGTACTAGGTATCCTCCCTGACCACGCTAAGCGTCGCTCGTCAACTCACACGGCCGGAAAAGCGCATGGCCAAGAGCCTCTCACCTTAAAATTTTCCGACGGCTTGTAGAATTCCGGTCTCGCCGTTCGTCGTTGGTGAAGGAAGGGCAAAGTACCCCGCCTGAAGGACTACTGAGGAGCAGACATGACGCAATATCTCGTTTCTATTCAACACCCCGAAAACTACGACCCCTCGCTGGAAGGTGAGGCGATGATTCGCGACATCGGTGCGCTCAACGAAGCGATGGACGCCGCAGGCGCCCGGTTCTTCGCAGGTGGCCTGGAATCAGCAAGCCATGCCAAATCGTTGCGCAAGCAGCCCGACGGCCAGGTTGCCGTCACCGACGGCCCCTATCTCGAGGCCAAGGAGCACATCGGCGGCTTCTGGATCCTCGAGTGCGCCGACATGGACGAAGCGCTGGCCTGGGGACGCAAAGCCGTCGTCGCCTGCCGGGTTCCGGTCGAGGTGCGAGCATTCCTAAAATTCCGCCCGAATCGGAAGTAACGTAACTTCGGAGACCCGCCATGAGAAAGCTTAGGATTTTCGGCAGTTCAACGCTGATATCGACACTGCTCGTTCATGGCCTTGCGGATGAGGTTGTTCTGATCGTCTATCCGGGTCTTTGAAGAGCCAACCATAGGAGCATGCTCAATGCGTTTCATGATGATGGTGATCCCCGAAGGGTATGGATCGGCCGCTCCGAATGCCGCGCCCAGCGCGGAAGTCGTGGCGAAGATGATGGAGTACAACAAGTCGTTGCAGAAGGCGGGAGTATTGCTGGCACTGGATGGGCTATTTCCGCCGTCCACGGGAGCACGTATCTCTTACGCGAAAGGCAAGCCGACGGTGATCGACGGGCCGTTTGCGGAGGCGAAAGAAGCCATCGGCGGCTACTGGATCATCCAGGTGCGCTCACGCGAAGAGGCCATCGAATGGGCGAAGCGGGCACCCATGGCCGACAATGAGAAGATCGAAGTGCGTCGGATTCACGAGATGTCTGACTTTCCCGAGGACGTGCAGAAGGTGGCGGCAGGGTTCGAGCATCTGACCCGATGACCTTGTACGTATGAGCGATGTCCACAAGGCGATCGAGGCGGTGTGGAAGATCGAGTCCACACGCCTCATCGCCGCGATCGCTCGCGTTACCCACGACGTCGGCGTTGCCGAGGAGCTGGCGCAGGATGCGCTCGTGACTGCCCTCGAGGTTTGGCCCGAGGAAGGCATCCCCGACAATCCCGGCGCATGGCTGATGATGGCGGCGAAGCGGCGCGCGATCGATTCGTTGCGGCGCGGCCGCATGCTCGTACAAAAACATGAAGAGCTTGCCCGCGAGCTGGAGTGGCAACAGCAGCGGCTCGGAGATGCTTTGGTGCACTCGCTGGATCAGGTGATCGACGATGACGTGCTGCGGCTCATCTTCACCGCCTGCCATCCCGTGCTTGCGGTGGAAGGGCGCATCGCGCTCACGTTGCGCCTGATCGGCGGGCTCACCACGGCGGAGATCGCGCGTGCATTCTTGGTGCCGGAAAAGACGCTGGGCCAGCGGATCTCGCGCGCCAAGAAGACCCTCTCGGAGGCACACGTTCCCTTTGCGACGCCGAGTGAGGACGAGTTGCCTCGCAGGGTTGAGTCCGTGCTCATGGTGGTCTATCTGATTTTCAATGAGGGTTACACCGCGACCTCGGGCGATGAATGGATGCGGGCGGCTCTTTCTGAGGAGGCGCTGCGCCTGGGACGCATGTTGGGGCAACTTCTTCCCGGCGAATCGGAAGTGCATGCACTGGTGGCATTGATGGAGTTGCAGGCATCGCGCAACGCGGCGCGCCGGGGCAAGCACGGCGAAGCCGTCCTATTGCCGGATCAGGACCGCTCCTTGTGGGACCATGCGCAGATCCAGCGAGGATTGGCCGCGCTCGAGCGAGCGCAAAGACTGGACGGTGGCGCGAGTCCCTATGCCCTGCAGGCAGCCATTGCCGCCTGTCACATGCGCGCGCGCACCGCCGAAGAGACGGACTGGGACCGCATCGTCCTTCTCTACGACGCCTTGCTGCAAATCAATCCATCTCCAATCGTGGCACTCAATCGCGCGGTCGCCGTCGGCATGGCTCAAGGTCCAGCTGCTGGACTCGACGCGCTCGACGCAGCCGCCACTCTCGCCGGCGATGCTGCGCTGGCCGGCTACCATCTCTTCCCCAGCGTGCGTGGCGACCTGTTGATGAAGATGGGCAGGCTCGCTGAGGCGCGCGAAGAAATCCGACGCGCCATCGCAATGACGCAGAACCTGCGGGAACGGGAATTGCTGACCAACAGGTTGAAGCAGTTGGGGCAGGGGGCCCTCTCCGCATAGGTGCGGTGTTCCGCGGCTAGACACCAGCGTATCGGCGCATTTATTCCAGTTTATGCTGCGCACCATCCATTTGATTTATAATACATTTTTTAGGACTATAGCCGTCGGATCGAACCCGTTCGGGCGCGCGAACAGCAGGTAGTGTCAGTGGCAGCAGCCTCCCGTCTCGGCAGACAGCTTGAAGAAGTCATCGCCAGCTTGGGCAAGGTGGACGCGCGGTTTGCGTTGATTGGCGGGCTCGCCCTGGCGTCCCACAAAGTGATCCGCGCCACCCAGGACATCGACCTGCTCACGGACTCTGAAAAAGCCGATGACATCGATCGCGAGCTAGTTGCACTCGGCTACCGGTGTCTGCATCGCAGTCCCGATGCCGGCAACTACCTGCGTGGTGATGAGCGTTTGGACTTCATTTACGCTAGTCGCCCCGCGGCGCGGGGCTTGCTTGAGCATGCCACAGCCATCCAAACTGCTTTCGGCGAAGTGCGCGTCGTCAGTACCGAGGGACTGATTGGGCTGAAGCTCCAGGGTTTCGTCAACAATCCGCGCCGCACGCAGGACCTGGAGGATATCAAGGCCCTAATCGCGGCAAATCGGCAAGCGCTGAAGATGGAAGAAATACGCGAGTATTTCCGGCTCTTCAATCGTGAAGCGTTGCTCCAGGAAATTCTAAAATGAGTGTACCCACCGACAACGGACAACCGTTTGCCGCTGATGGCGGCATCACGCACGTGCTGACGGCTACTACCCGGGATTCATTTGAAGCCTTGGATGACTTGATGACCGTCATCGAGGCGCTGTGTCCTGTTTGGCCGGAGCGCGAGATATTTTCACCTACTGATCGATTCTTGCTCTAAGGTGCTATTCGTATAGATGCGGTCGATAGTCTGTATATGCCTTGCCGTGTTGTTGAGCCGCAGTGGGCGGGAGCACGGTTGCAATCCATTGGGACTATGCGCGCAAGGTGCTGCAGAGGGCCAATGGCGTAGTCGCTACTGTGGGGCTTGAAGCCGCGGATCCTTCGGCCTCAGGCGACGGGCGGGTTAATTAAGTTCGGTGGATCACATCATCGTCGCCGGTGGCGACAAGACCAGCTTCGCCCGGGCGAGGCGTACGCAGAACTCATCCATGCGCGCATTGCCATGCCGCGCGTGTCCGCCAGATGGAGAATTTCGCAACGCGTCCTATTGTCGTTCCAGCTATGTCAGCGCGTGATCTCTCCCATCGGAGTAAGACAATTCCTACTGCAAGTGTCGACCAATCCGCTAGCGGGCGCAGCTTCAAGGCTACAAAATGCTGCGCACTCCAAATACAAGATGCTCGTTCATGCCCGATGTCCCACATGCTGCGGCTCTCTGCTGTTTCCATTCTCGAACAGTGGTTGCCGCACGTTGCCGACGGTGCAAGGCCGAGTTCGGTTGCTTGCCCTTCAACACCAAAGCCGAAGTGGTGCATTTCAATGCATTGATCCCTACCTCCATGCTGTTCTCGCCGTTGCCAATCGAGCTCTGGCCGGATATGTGTTCAAAAGGCATGGTGGACCCGCCGAGTTCGTGTCCGTCCATCAAAGACTCCCCGTTGCGACGGCTGATATCTGCATTGGGTTTGCCGGTGGATCTTGACCCTCCCGCAACTGCAAATAGTCTCTCCGGGGCAGAGCGTGCCGATCACGAAGCCGGCGGCTCACGACAAATTTCAGACTCCGGACCCAATCTACCTCGGACCGGATAACGAGAATCCTAAGGTCTCGCTGGCGACGCGGGGAATACCTGAAACAGGCCCTAGCGGAGGGGAGAAAATTGACAATGCGACCGCGGAGTTGCATCGTGTCTGCTGCGCAGCGGCGGGTTGTCAAAGCCGTCCATTGACGGACGCCTCAGCCGATCTAATGGTCAGTGGGAATCTCGGTGCATTCGGCCGGGGTGCGCTCTGCCCGGGGCGCTACAAGGAGTGGAGGGATGTCGACCGAACGCCGCTCGATCACAGGTCTTCGGATCTTGGTCGCAGAAGACGACGGCATGGTGGCTGAAGCGATTTGCGATCGTCTCACCGATGCGGGATACGAGGTCGTCGCCAGGCCCGATAATGCTGCCGCGGCCATCGAAGCCGCCGTTGCACTGCACCCGGATCTGATTCTCATGGACGTACGACTCAAGGGTGCCATGGATGGAATTCGCGCTTCGGAACTGATCAACGAGAAAATACGCGTGCCCGTCGTCTATCTTACGGGCGACTCCGATCAACAGACACTGCGACGCGCACGAGCCGCTTCGGCTTATGGTTACGTGCTGAAGCCGTTTCACATTCGGAACTTGATCGTCGCCATCCAAGTGGCGGTCGATCGCTTCGAGATGGAGCAGAGGCTGGAGGACAGTCAACTTACCTATGCAACCATCCTCGGCAGCATCACGGACGGTGTCATCGCGGTCGACACGCAGGGTTGCATCCGATTCATGAACGGCGTGGCCGAACGTCTCACCGGCTGGCCGAGCCGGGACGCGCAGCAAAAGCACTGGCGCGAGGTCGTGAACGTCATCGATTCGAGCGATGATCGGGCTGCGGGAGACTTGATAGGGCGTGTGTTGAGTTCACAAGCGGCGCTTTCCCTGGGCGACGATGCCTTCGTAATCAGTAAAGGCGGAGTGCGTGTGCCGGTCGACTGCGGCATGGCGTGCGTCGTCGACAACTTGGGACGCGTCGTGGGTGCCTCCATCAGGCTGCGCGACGTGACCAGCATGCGCAAGGCCGAGGCGGACCTGAAATCCATGGCGCAGCAATTGCGCGCAGTCATCGACACGGCCGTGGATGGCGTCGTGATGCTCGATGCCGCGGGCACCATACGGATGATCAATCCGGCATGCGAGAGGTTGTTCAGGTATGCCCCGGGTGAGATGACCGGGATCAACATGGATGTGCTCGTGCCTTCGATATTCACCACGGCAGCGGACCGTCGGCCGCACCTGGCCACCGTACCCACTCCGATCTGCCGTCGCCGCGACGGTTCCACCTTTCCTGCGGAAATATCGATCGGTGAGGCCGCTTTCCCGGGCGATCCCTTGTTCGTCGCCGTCATTCACGATGTTTCGGAGCGCCGGAATCTCGAGGCGGCGCTCCTCGATGCCGTGGGGCGAGAGCAGCGTCGATTTGCCACGGATCTGCACGATGGACTGGGGCAGGAGCTCACGGGCTTGTCGCTGTTGCTGGCGGCGCTTGCCAGCAATGCCCGTGCGGCGGACAGTCCCCATGCCGCGGATCTGGGCCAGGCATGCGAGGTCGTTCGTCACGCGCTTCAATCCTGTCAGGCGATTGCGCGAGGGCTTTCGCCGATCGGACGCGGCGAAGGCGGCTTGGTGGGGGCGTTGCGGGATCTAGTCACACGACTGAAGAAACCTGCCGGCCCGAATCTGGACATCGCGGTGAGCGAAATGGCGCGACTCGGCTTGAGTCCGGCGGCCAGCGATCATCTTTATCGCATTGCGCAGGAGGCGCTCACGAATGCGCTCAAGCACGCGCACGCAAATTCCATCAGGGTCACACTTTCGATCGAGCCGGAGAGTGTTCGACTGGAGATCTGCGACGACGGCGGGGGCGTGAAGGTCACCGATCAAAACACCCCGGGGCTTGGGCTGCGTACCATGCAATACCGCGCGTCGATGATTGGGGCGCGGTTCAAGATTGCCCCGTTTCGACCGACCGGAACGCGTGTCATTTGCGAATGCCCTCAAGGGGGCTGACCAAGCATCAGCTCAAAACAATCCCTGTCACGAACGAGTGATACGATGCTCTGCACGTTACCGGGCGGCGGGCAATGAGAATCTTGCTGATTGAAGACGACAGGGAGACGGCCTACTACATCTCCCGAGGATTGGCGGAGGACGGACATACGACGTCGCTCGCCTATGCGGGCCTCGACGGACTGCGTCTGGCCACGGCGGAGAACTGGGATCTTCTCATCGTCGACCGCATGGTGCCGGAAATGGACGGCTTGAGTGTCGTTCAAGAGTTGCGGCGCGCCGGCAAGATCACTCCCGTGTTATTCCTGACGACCCTTGGCGGGGTGGATGACCGAGTGCATGGCTTGAATGCGGGTGCGTATGATTACCTGGTCAAACCATTTTCCTTTGCGGAGCTTCTCGCGCGGGTTGCCGCGTTGGGGCGCAGAAGTCCGCGTTTGGCGGTGGAGACCATTCTGAAGGTCGCGGACCTGGAAATCGACCTGCTCACCCGTTCGGTCAGGCGAGGCGAAACCACGGTCGAGTTGCTGCCGCGTGAATTTCGGCTGCTCGAATACTTGATGAAACATGCCGAACAGACCGTGACGCGGGCCATGCTGCTGGAAAACGTTTGGGACGTGCATTTTGAACCGAACACCACTGTGGTCGAAACGCATATAAGCCGCCTGCGAAGCAAGATCGATCGCGGCAAGGCGGTGCCACTGATTCATACGCTACGCGGCATCGGGTATACGCTTCGTGTTCCCCTATAGAGTCTTTCGAACCTCGAGTTTTCGCCTCGCGCTCATGTATGCCACGCTGACCGGTATCACATTCGTGATCCTGTCGAGCGTGATCTTCATATCCACGACCCGATTCATGCGACATCAGATAGATGATAGCGTCATGAATGAAATAGAAGAGATTCTGGCCGACTCGCCGAGCGAGCGGCTGGATGCTCTTCGAGGCGTCGTACAGGTGCTCTCCAAGCATCCTTCCGGGTTCTATTACCTGCTGCAAGATTCGCGCGGCGCGGTCGAAGCCGGGAGTCTGCCTGCTCTGGATCCTCGGGAAGGCGTGCGCGAATGGCCGGAAGCCTCCTCAAAGGCGCCGGCGTCGCCGTTTTCCGCCATCCGTGGGCGCGGCGTCAAATTGCCCGATGCCTATCTATTCGTGGGATGGAGCACGCGTCAGTTGCTCGAGATGGAGGAGATGGTCGTCGGAACCTTCGCGTGGGGGCTGGCCGCCTCCATCGTGTTGGCGTTGCTGGGCGGCTTGATCATGAGCGGGCGGTTGATGCATAGAATCGAAACCATCAGCACGACCAGCCGGACCATTATCGGCGAAGATCTGGATAAGCGCCTGCCGGTCACGCGAGCCGGAGACGAACTGGACCATTTGGCCGGCAGCATCAATGCCATGCTGGATCGAATCGCCGCATTGATGAACGACCTGCGACAGGTCACCACCGATATTGCGCACGACCTGCGCACCCCGTTGACCCGTCTGCGGCAGCGTCTGGAATTGGCAATTCGACCCGAAGAAGCGGTCTCGTCCCGCCAAACACTGGAGAATGCCGTCGTTGAAATCGACTCGATTCTCGCCATCTTTGGCGCGCTGCTGCGCATTGCGCAAATTGAGAGCGGCAATCGGCGTGCGGGGTTCAAGGCAGTGCAGCTGAGTGATCTTCTGGCCACTACCGCGGAATTGTATCGTCCCATGGCAGACGAGAATGGTCAGACCTTGATCGAAGCGATCGAGTCCTCGCTGACGGTCAGCGGCGAGCGCGAATTGTTGATGCAGCTATTCGCCAACTTGATCGAGAACGCCTTGCGCCACTCGCCACGCGGATCCACCATCCATGTTGCAGCCCGCAAGGACGGGCGATTCGTGCGCACCAGCGTCACCGACAATGGCCGCGGCATCCCGGAGCATCTGCGGAGCAAGGTGCTGCAGCGATTCTTCCGCCTCGAGGCCAGCCGCACGACGGTGGGCAACGGGCTGGGCCTCAGCTTGGTGGCCGCCATCGTCAAAGTGCATGATGCCACTCTGGACCTGTCGGACGCAGAGCCGGGTCTACGCGCGACCGTGCTGCTCGAGGGGCTGGCATGACCCGCAAAGATTCGAGCGGAGCGAGTAACCCGTAAGATGAGTTTTGCGTGCAATCGGCTGGCCTGCGTGGCCATAGGAGTGTTTGCCGGTCATATCGGCGCGTCGGCGAGTACGGTGCTCCCGGACTCGGGACCGCAACCTGAGCCGGACGCGCTGGAGGAAATAGTGGTTACCGCACACAAATCGCCGGTACAGAGATTGATCGATCGTAGGGTCTACGATGTCACTGTGGACCTACAAAGCACAACGGGTACCGCCGCCGACGTCCTGAACGACATCCCGTCGGTGGAAGTCGATGCGGACGGTGTCGTCAGCTTGCGCGGCGACAGCAATGTCATCATTCTCATTGACGGCAAACGTTCCGCGCAGTTGACGGGTGCCGCCGCGGCCGACGGGCTTCTGCAATTGCCGGCGAACGAGATCGCGAGGGTAGAAGTCCTGGCGAATCCCC
Source organism: Gammaproteobacteria bacterium (assembly GCA_021323735.1). Classification (GTDB taxonomy): domain Bacteria; phylum Pseudomonadota; class Gammaproteobacteria; order Steroidobacterales; family Steroidobacteraceae; genus Bog-1198. The sequence goes on along the minus strand of JAJPKM010000048.1, from coordinate 147,684 downwards.
CGGCGCAGTTCAAAGCCGACGGCGCCGCCGGGGTCATCAACATCGTCACAAAAAAGGCCTCTGCCGCGGGCCCTCTGGGCACTGTCCAAGCCACGGCCGGCAATGATCAGCGCTACGTGCTCTCGGCCAGTGGCAATTATACCGTCGGCGCCACGACTTTTTCAGGCGGCATTGGATTGCGCCAGGACGATCGGCAGCGAGACATCACCGACCACCGGGCCGCGGTCGACCCGATCATGCAGAGTCTCGTGCTCAGCCAAGAAGATCTGGACGAGCACGTGCGGCGACTCTCGCCATCGCTCAACGCCGCGATGGACTTTCATATCGATGACCGTCAATCGCTGGGCGTTGCACTGACTCGTCGAGAACGTTTCGGCGATCGAAATTTCGTCCAGCTCGACGAAAGCGCGTTCCCCGCCGGAACGCCGTCCAGCATTTCGGATCGCAACAGCGTGGGTCATGAATATCGACTGGATAACGAGGAGAAGATCCAGTTCGATCGCAAGCTGTCGCGGCCTGAGGAGGCTTTGAGCATTGCGCTTCGGCATTCGCTGGTCAGCGAGCGAGAGCACTATGACTATTCCAACATCTATACCCTGCCGGTGGCAGTACCCAGCTACGATGACCTGAATCTCAGCCTCGATATTGCCACCACGGAGTTCAGTGCGGATTATTCGCTGCCGCTCGCGGACAGCCGCATGGTGAAGCTGGGATTGGATGTTGAGCAAGACCACGACGCCTTCGGCAACTCGGGCGACACCGTCGATCCCAACACGGGGCTGCGGATCTTGATCCCCGCCATCACCAACTATTTCAAGTACCGGCAACAGATCGATGCCATTTACGGTAGCTACCAGACCGCACTGTCCGGATGGAGCTTGCTTGCGGGCTGGCGAGTGGAGAAGACCAGCGATGCATTTTCCGATGTCACCGGGGTCGAGGCGCTTCACCAGCATTACACAAGGGCCTACCCGAGCCTACACCTGGAGCGCAGTCTGTCAGAGGACTCCACGCTGTCGTTGAGTATCGGCCGGCGGGTGACCCGTCCGGATCCAGAGGCACTGAATCCGTACGTCGATCGTCAGGATACGCACAATCTGCGGGCCGGCAATCCGAACCTTTTGCCGGAGGATACGCAATCCTTCGAGGTTGGATACAGCTTTGACACGAAGAGCTTGAGCTATGGGTTGACGGGATATCTGCGTCGCAACCGCGACAGCACGACCGACGTGACGCAGATAGTCAGCGCCGACGTGGTGCTCATCACCAAGGAAAATCTGGCCAAGGATACCGCTGCCGGACTCGACTTCAGCGCGAACGGTCGCTTGACCTCGACGCTGTCATACGGGGTTAGCGGGAATCTGTTCCATGACCAGATCGACGCCACTGCGCTGGCAGCCGGCGGCCTCAAATCCACCACCGGCGTCAACGCAAAGGCCAGTCTAGACTACCATCCCACGTCGTCCGATACGGCGCAGATATCATTTACGCGGTCCGATAAACGCTTGACGCCGCAAGGTTTTGTCGGCGCCATCGACCTGGTAAACGTGGGGTTCCGGCATCAGATTCGCCCCCAGCTCTCCGCCCTCATCACGGTCTCGAACTTATTCAACGGCCAAGTGTTTCGCCGTTTTGTCGGGACGCCCACGCTGACCGACCGCTACGAACGCGAACAGGTAGGGCAAGTTGCGTACATCGGCATTGTCTACGGATTCGGCGCACCGAAGAAGGCCAAGCCCGGCGGTTTTGACTATGACAAACCCGCGCAAAACTGATGGGCGCTCAAACTCGGCTCAAAACCTCAATCCCTGCTCGAAACCGATCGCGAACCTGGGTGACGGCGAGGCTGTTGGTGACATCGTCGATCACGGCGAAGTTGAATCGGCCGTGAGCGGCAGTGTCGAGCCCAAAGGCGCCGCCCTGGCTGGGGTCGACATTGTATTCGCGCCCGGGTTACGCCGACCTTTTTGAGCGCTTGCCCGCGCCGTTGCCGTTGTCCACCACGGGCCCGCACCATCCGGGCAGGTAGTCAGCGACGCTGCTCTTGGCCAACGTCATGGCTTCCTTCAACGCACGGCGGAAGTCCTTCTGGACCAGCTTTCTCTTGATGCGGCGGCGCAGGAAGTCTGCCCAGAGAAATTCGGCAAACGGGACTGTTTCCTTGGCGAAGCCGCCGGATCGGCGCAGCTGACCGGCGAGGGATCGGAACGGATCGTCGCGCAAGTCCTTGACGGAACTCGGTAGTTCTTCGTGAGAGCGCCGGCGGCCATGCTCATCGTAAGGGTGCAGCCACCCGCGGTTGTCCATGACGAACCAGAAGGCCGCGCTGTCGAGCTTGCGCAGATCCGCGATCACCAAGGTGAGGACGCTCTTCACACCTTCATCGTACAGAGCCCGCGCCAGGTGATGGTTGTCGATCAGGTAGTGGCGTCCCCGCGGGCCCAAGATCACGGGGATCATGTGCTTACCGAGAAACTTCGCCGCGCGTTTTCCCTCCTGCTGCCGCCAGTGATTGCGCCGCTCGTCCACCTCTCCGAGCCCGACCGTCATCTGAGTTGGCCGCAGCTGCGAGATCGGCACAGGTTTTACCGAAGGTCGAAGTTTCGTATCCACTCGAAGTACCTGGGCAGTTGTTGGTTGGTCGGCGAGGGCTGTTGGTTAACCGGCGGAATCCGGCGCTCCCTCCGGAGAGCCGCGACCGAGCACGTCGGGCAGGGCCTTGCCGCGCTCGGTGAAAGACATCGATACGGAGTTGAGGCAATGCCGCTCGCCCGTGGGACGTGGGCCATCGGGAAACACGTGGCCGAGATGGCTGCCGCATCGCGCGCACACCTCTTCCACGCGAACCATGCCATGGCTGGTGTCGCGAATACGTTTGATGTGAGATTCATGGTAGGGCTGAAAGAAGCTCGGCCAACCGGTGCCCGAGTCGAACTTGGCGTTCGATCGAAACAAGGGCAGTCCGCAAAAGCGGCAGGTGTACGTGCCGTCCTTCTTGTTATCCAGGAAGGCGCCGCAAAAGGCGGCCTCGGTGCCATGCTGCAGCAGCACGCGGCGTTCGTCGGGGTTCAGTCCGGCGCTGATGTCGCGGCGCTGGACCTCGTTGGGAGGAGTCAAATCAAATGCCGTCATGCCTGTCCTTCTCTCTGCTGCGAATTTTCCGCTGTCCGACGCTATTTCTGCTCCGCGTAAATCTTGACCAGCCGGTACAAGAATTCGCGGCCTTCGAGCAGCGACCTCACGCCGACGTACTCGTTGATGCCGTGGATGTTGCCAAGGTCCGGCCCCACGAACACCGGTTCTACACCGAAGGTGGGGATGCCGACGGCATTGGTGAATTCACCGTCGGTCGCTCCCGCCTGCAGGATGGGCAGCACCGGCACGCCCGGCCAGAACTCGGCGGCGAGTTTCTCGATGGGCGCCATGATCTCGGGCGTGAGCGGCGGCGGAGATGCGGTTGGACCACGCGTCTCGGGCGTGGAGATCTTGACCGCCGGGTCGGCCACCAACTCCTCGAGCTTGGCGCGTACCGCTTCGGCGGTGACACCCGGAAAGATTCGGCAATTGATGTTCGCGCGCGCGCGCTGCGGCAGCGCGTTCGTGGCATGCCCGGCGTCGAGCATGGTGGCGACGCAGGTGGTGCGCAGCGTGGCATTCCAGCTGGGATCTTTTGCGGAGACCAGAGCCAGCGAGCGCGTATCGTTGGGGTTCTTCAGGAACGCATTCATGGCATTCGCCGTTTCGGAGTCACCCTTGGCCACCAAGATCTTCGCCATCCCGGAGAAGTAGGCACGATTGCCGTCGGTGAACTGAGCGGGGAACTCGTAAGCGCTGATGCGCGTGAGGGCTGCGGCCAGATGATAAATCGCGTTGTCCTTCAGCGGCCGCGAGCTATGGCCGCCTTTGTTGGTCACTTCCAGCCGGTAATTCTGCGGAAATTTCTCTCCTGCCTCCACTTCGAGCGCGACCCGCTTTCCGGCGGCATCGAGTTCGCCGGCCCCACCCTCGTTGAGGGCGAACGCCGCGTCGATGAGGTCGCGGCGGTTGCGTGTGAGCCAATCGGCGCCGTTGAAGGCGCCCGCAGTCTCCTCGCCGCAGGTGAGCGCCACTTTGATGGTGCGCTTCGGGTGGTAGTTCTCGGATCGATAACGGATCAGGGTGTCCACCCAAATCGCCGCCTCGGCTTTGTCGTCGCTGGCGCCGCGCGCGTAGAACGAGCCATTCTCTTCGATCAGAGTGAAAGGGTCGCGAGTCCAATCCTCCCGCTTGGCCTCCACCACATCGATGTGCGCGAGCAGCAGAATACCTTTCAGCTTAAGGTCCCGGCCGGGATAGACGGCGACCAGGCCGCCTTCCTTCGGGTGATCGGGTGCCGCAAAAGGGTGCAGATCGCTGTCCGGAAAGCCGGCCGCCTTCAGGCGTGCGGCCATACGTTCCGCGGCCAAGGTGCAATTGCCCACCGACAAGGTGGTGTTCGTCTCGACCAACTCCTTGTACAGCTCGCGAAAGCGTTGCTCGCCGGCCGGCGAATCCTGCGGAGGCGCCGCCAGCGCGGAGAATGCGGCGAGGGTTGCTGCAAGCGTTGTTGCAAGCGTTGCTGCATGGGGGAAAATAAACTTCATGTGGACTCCGGGCTCGGTGTTGTTCGGCTAACGGGCCTGATGGGCTTTTAGTTTTTCGACATATCGATCGCGCAGTTCGGTCTGGCGGGACTTCATGTCGATCGGGTGTCCGGCAATCCAAACCTGATCTGCCAGAGTCGTCACTTCCAGGGGGTCGCCGCTCCACAGCACCAAGTCCGCGCTGCGGCCCACGGCGATGCGGCCGTGCGTCGCACCCAGTCCGAAAATATCTGCCGGCGTGGAGGTGATGGCCGCCAGCGCCGATTCCCAAGGCAGGCCGTGTGCCACGGCATTCCCGGCCAGCTGGCGAACCAGGCGGGCCTGCGGCGTATCGCCGCTCGAAAATGCAATGCGCACGCCGGCGCGCTGCAACCGCGCCGCATTCTCGAGGGTCGCGCCAAGACGATCGAAGTCGGCGGGCAGGTCATTGAGCGGATTGAGGATCACCGGCACGTTGGACTTCGCCAGATCCTTCGCGACCAGCCACGCCTCATCGCCCCCTAAGATCACCGGCTTCATGCCGTGGCGCTCGGCGAACTTCACCACGCTCAAGATGTCCGCCGCGCGATCGACCTGGAACACGACGCGACCGCCCATCAGGTAGCGCGCCAAGGTCTCCTTGCCTGCCGCGTGGAGCAGTGCCCCCGGGCCCGCGGGCCCCGCGACGCGCGCTTCCTGTATCGCCTGTTCCAGGAGCATATATTCCGCGGCGCGCGTTCCACCGGCCATCCGGGCACCCGCGGAACCCATTTGCACGAACAAGGTGCGGCTGCCGGTGAGTGCCGCGTCATACCGGCCATCGAGCACTACCGCCGAGCCTTGGCCGGCCATGATGCTGTCTGCGGCGCCGGGCGCGAGCACCGTCCAGGTGATGCCTTCGATGCGCGTGACCGGTATCACGAAGGAACGCGGATTGAACGCCGACGTGACGTCGAGTTCGGGACGCCACTGCTGATCCCATGCCGGGGACTTGAAGTTCGCCGCCGAATCGACGGTCTGCGCTTCCGCGGCGATTTCCTCGAGACCCAAGTCGGTGAGTCCACCGAACAGTCCCGGTGTGAGTTCCTTGCCCTTGGCATCGACGATGGTCGCGTTGGGCGTGCCGCTCGAGCCTGCGTCCGGTCCGATCGCAATGATCATTCCGCCACGCACGACCACGTCGGCATTCTTCAAAGTGCCTTGGGCGGCGGCCGTGTGCACGACGGCACCGCGGATGATGAACTCCTCCGCCGCGGCGCCGTGGGCGGCCAGGGCCGCGATCAGCGCGGTGAGACAAAGAGACTTCATAGCGGTGCCTCCGCGATATGCCTGCCCAAGAGAAAATCGGATCGCGGCTGCGTCGCCGGGTGTGTGCGGTCGAATTTGAGCGCGCCGTCGATGAACACATGCTCTGCCAGGGCGTAGACGCTGAACGGGTTACCGTTCCAGATCACCACATCCGCTGCCTTGCCGACTTCGAGAGTCCCGATGCGGTCCTCGAGACCGAGCGACTTGGCCGGATTGGCGGTGAGCCAGCGGATTGCCCGCTCCGGTGGGACGGTCAACCCCACCCGCGAGCCATGCGCCATCGCCTTGGCAGCCTCCTGATTCAAGCGCTGAATACCGTCGGCCGAATCGGAGTGAACGATGGCACAACTGCGCTCGGGAAAATCCACCATGGCCAGATTTTCCTGCACGCCGTCGAAGGCTTCCATCTTGAAACCCCACCAGTCCGCCCACATGGCGGCGCACACGCCGTGCTCGGCCAGGCGATCGGCAATTTTGTAGGCTTCCACGGCGTGGTGAAACGCGACGATCTTGAAGCCGAATTCATCGGCGACATCGAGCATGGTCGCCATTTCGTCCGAGCGATAGCAGTGCATGTGTACGCGGATGTTTCCCTTCATCACTTCGGCGAGGGTTTCGAGCTTCAAGTCGCGCTTCGGCGGACTGGGAGGCGTGAGTTCCTTGTCGGCGGCGTCCTTGTCCTTCTTGTCGGTAGTCTTCTTCGCCGGTCCGCCGGCACTCGCGGCGGCCTTCTTCTTGTCGTATTCCGCCAATTCGCGGTGATACTTGTCCCATTGCTGCTGATAGTCCTGGGCATCGGCAAATGCCTGACGATAACCCGCGACATTGCCCATGCGGGTCGAGGGCGCTTGATGCTTCTCGCCGTACACCCGTTTCGGATTCTCCCCGCAGGCCATTTTCAGCCCGTAGGCGGCGCCGGGAAATTTCATCGCCTGGTAGGTGGCGGCCTGCACGTTCTTCACCACCACGGACCGTCCGCCAATGAGATTCGCCGAGCCCGGCAGGATCTGCAGCGTGGTCACGCCGCCCTCGAGCGCAGTTTCGAAGCCGGGATCCTGCGGCCAGACCGAATGTTCGGCCCAGACATTCGATGTGACGGGACTGGTCGCCTCGTTGCCATCATCCAGGCCGTTGACCGCGGGACTGGCATACACCCCTAAGTGGGAATGGATATCGATGATGCCGGGGGTCACCCACTTGGTCCTGGCATCGACGATGCGCGCGCCGGCCGGTGCGCTCAGGCCCTTGCCGACCGCCTGTATGCGGCCGTCGGCGATCAAAATGTCGGTGCCGTCCAGCCGTTCACCGGTGCCGGTCAGCACCGTGGCCCCTTGGATCAATACGGGTGTGCCGGTGGGCGCTCGATAAGTCGAAGGAAACGGCTCGCCGGCTGCGCATAGGTTTGAAGCGCCGAAGACACCCAACGTCACCCACAGGAGCAGCGCGATACGCGAATGCATTTTCATCATCTCCCCATCCATCCCCTAGTTATGAGGCCGTGCGCAAATGCTCTCGAAGGCCGCGGTGCGCAATTATAATGCCTGCAAGCCCGTCTGAGTCCGAGTTTGCGCGTGGCGCATCGGCGCTTACGGAGCGGGATGCAGCGCACTTGGCGCTGCTCACGCCCGCATGCTCAGGCGCGAGGACTTCAAGAACAGGTCCACGGATACTTGGAGACCGTCACGATCTTCATCATCGAAACGGGCGAGTTCCGGACTGTCCAGATCCAGCACGCCGATGAGGCGCCCGTCTTGGATCAGCGGCAGCACGATTTCCGAGCGCGACGCCGCGTCGCAGGCGATGTGTCCTGGAAATTCATGCACGTCGCGCACCACCAGAATTTCCCTGCGCTCGGCGGCCGTACCGCACACACCGCGTCCCAGCGCAATGCGCACACACGCGACCTTGCCTTGAAATGGCCCCAGCACCAGCTCGCTGCCCTGCAGAAAATAAAATCCTGCCCAGTTCACCCCGGGCAGCATCTGGTAGAGGAGCGCACACATGTTGGCCGCATTGGCGATGGCGTCGTGTTCATCCGCAAACAGCGCGGCCAAGTGAGCGTGCACTTGGCCGTAGGCGGCGGCCTTGGACAGGGTCGGATCGGCTTCCACGGCGTGCACGGCGAGTCCTATATCTTCAGCCGGTAGATGCGCTGGGCGGTGCCGCTGAACAGCGCGGTCTTTTCATCGCTCGAATAGTGTTTGGCGAGCACCTTGAAGGCATTCCAGAGCGTAGGGTAGGTGCAGCTTCCCATATCGACCGGGAAATTGCTTTCGAACATGCAGCGATCGACGCCGAACAGTTCGATGCAGGTTTCGATGTAGGGTTTCCACTCGGCGGCCAGCTGCGCCGAAGAGGCGGGCGGCAATTGCAGGAAGGAGGGGAAATGGCAGAACGCCATCGCCAGGCCGCCCAGCTTGACCGCGACGTTCGGCAGCGCGGCCAGCTTTGCGATATTGGCCCGCCAGATCGGAAATCGTTCTTCGCGCCTGCCTTGATAGCCGGCGATCCCGAGCGGCGTACCGACGTGATCGAGAATGACGGGTGTGTCGGGGAAGCTGCGCGCGAGATCGATCAGTTCGGGAAGCTGCGGCTCGAGCAGCCACGCATCGAATGACAGGTCGTATTTTCCGAGTTGAGCGTAGCCTTCTCGGAAATCCTTGGCGGCATACAACCCGGCTCCCACACGCACCAGGGGGCCCAGCACGTTGGAGTCCGCGTCGTAGGAGGCGCTGTGGCGGATGCCGCGGAAGCGGTCGCCCCCGGCCTTCAGATGCGCCTCCAGCACATCGCTCACCACGGCGCCGCCCGTAAGATCCACGTGCCCCACGATGCCCGCGCAGGCCCGCGCCGGTCCATAGGTGCCGCTTGCGCACATGGCGGCAACGCCATTGACGAATTCAGTCTCCCCGACCGGCTTGAATGCATCGGGCCCATCTGTGCGGTACATGGCCCCGCATTGGACGAACACCGTCGCGCGGATATTGTGTCCCGTGTGAAGATCGGCCAGGAATTCAGGCAGCAGATAGCGCATGGCGCGGCGGATGACGGTGTCGAAGCCATGCTGCGGCACGGGCCGATTGGCAAACAATGCGGCCGGCCAATCCCATAAGTGATGGTGCGGATCGATGATGGGGAGGTTGGGTTCCAGAATGGGTTCGGTCGGCGCGCTGCTGGTCATGCTGATCTCCGATAAGAACCGCGATATTATGCTCAACTTGGCGGCAAATCGCGCACAATAGCGTTGATGGCGACATCGGCTGACCAACGACCCGATCCGGATCTGCTGCTGGCGAAAGTCAACGAGCAGGAACGCAAGGCGCGGCGCGGCAGGCTTAGGATCTATTTCGGTTCATCGGCCGGCGTCGGCAAGACCTATGCCATGCTGGTGGCGGCGCGCAAGCTCGAAAGCGAAGGCCGCAAGGTCTTGGTGGGCGTGGTCGAGACCCACGGTCGCGCGGAAACCGCCGTCTTGCTCGACGGATTGGATGTCCTGCCGCCCAAATCGGTCGAGTACCGGGGAAGGGCGCTCGCCGAGTTCGACTTGGACGCCGCGCTCAACCGCCATCCTGAGTTGATCTTGATCGACGAGTTGGCCCATTCCAATGTGTCCGGAATGCGCCATCCCAAACGCTGGCAAGATGTCGATGAGTTGCTCGCTGCGGGCATCGACGTGTTCAGCACGCTCAACGTGCAGCACTTGGAAAGCCTCAACGACGTGGTGGGCGGGATTACCAATGTCCGCGTCTGGGAAACCATTCCCGACAAAGTGTTCGACGCCGCGGACGAAGTCGTGCTGGTCGATATCCCCGCGGATGAACTGTTGGCGCGGCTCAAGGCCGGAAAAGTATACGTGGCCCACCAGGCGGAGCGAGCGGCCCAGCATTTCTTCCGCAAGGGTAATTTGATGGCCTTGCGCGAACTGGCTCTGCGGCGCACCGCGGATCGGGTCGAGGGCGATGTGCAAGCGTACCGCGTCGATCAATCGATCGAATCGGTGTGGAAGACCGCCTCCGCTCTCTTGACGTGCGTAGGCCCGGATCCTGCGGCGGAGCGGGTGGTTCGTGCCGCGGCACGCCTGGCAGGCCAGCTCAACGCCGAGTGGCATGCGATTTATGTGGAAACACCGAGCCTGCAGCGCCTGGCCGCCGCCAAGCGCGAGAAAATTCTGGCCAACTTGAACCTCGCGCAAACCTTGGGCGCGACCACGGCGGTCATTGCGGATGCGCAGATCGCCGAGAGCGTCATTGCCTATGCGCGCAAGAACAACCTGTCGAAACTCGTCATCGGCCGCGACCCCATCCGGCGCTTGTGGCCCTGGCAACGATCCAGCGGCCAGCGGCTGGCCATGCTGGCACCCGATATCGACCTGATCGAGATCGGGCGCGCGGTAAATCAGTCTGCGGAAAGCAGCCGTGAGAGCAACCGGTTCACGCCGCTGTACGAAGTGGAGTCCAGCGAGCGGCGCAATGCCAAACGCCTGCGCTATGTGTGGGCCGCCGCGGCTTGCGTCGGCATGACGCTGCTGTCGATACCGTTGGCGTCGCACTTCGACCGCTCCAACATCGTCGCGATATTTATTTTGACCGTGGTGCTGGTGGCACGCCTGGGCCGAGGACCGGCCGCGCTGGCCGCGGTGTTGAGCGTCTGCGCCTTCGACTTTTTCTTCGTGCCGCCGCGGTTTTCGTTTGCCGTGAGCGACGTGCAATATCTACTGACGTTCTTCGTCATGTTGGCGGTGGGCTTGAGCGTCGGTCAGCTGACGACGGGTTTGCGCTTCCAGGCGCGCGTGGCGTCGCATCGCGAGGAGCGCGCAGGCTCGCTTTATGAAATTGCACGCGACCTGTCGGCGGCCGTGCAAGTCGAACAAGTGGTCAAGATCAGCGATGCGTCCATTCAGCGCACATTTCGAGCGAGCGCCGCCTTGCTGCTGCCGGATTCGAGCGGACGGCTCGTAGATACGTCGAGTGCTCCCCTCAAGCGTGTCGATGCGTTGCCGGTGGAGATCGGCACCGCCCAGTGGGCCTTCGATCGGGGGCAGCCCGCCGGTTTCGGCACCGACACCCTGCCGGGCAGCGAAGTGCTGTACATCCCATTGCGGGCGCCCACCCAGGCGCGGGGTGTGCTGGCCGTCAAAGCGCATAACAGGCGCTTGCTGCGCATCCCGGAGCAGCGGCAGCTGCTGGACACATTCGCCGCGCTGATTGCGATCGCGCTGGAGCGCGTGCACTACGTCGGGGTTGCGCAGGATGCCTTGCTCAAGATGGAATCCGAGCGGCTGCGCAATTCGCTGCTCGCGGCGCTGTCGCATGACTTGCGCACGCCGTTGACCGTGCTCGTCGGCCTGGCGGAATCCTTGGCGCTCACCGCGCCGGGGTTGTCGAGCGTGCAGCTGGAAACCGCGCAGGCCATCCAGGATGAGGCGCGCCGCATGAGCACCTTGGTGAGCAATCTGCTGGATATGGCGCGTATCGAGAGCGGTGGGGTGACTCTGAACCTGCAATGGCAGCCGCTGGAAGAGGTGGTGGGCGCGGCGCTCGAGTCGGCGCGCGGCATGCTGCAGCAGCATCGAGTCGTCGTGCAGATTCCCCGAGATTTGCCCCTGGTGAAATTCGACGCCGTGTTGATCGAGCGGGTTCTGGTGAACCTGCTGGAGAACGAGTCGAAGTACACGCCGCCGGGGAGCACGGTGACCCTGTCCGCGGAAGCTGTCGACGATCAGCTCAAGGTCTCGGTTTCCGACAATGGGCCCGGTCTGCCCGTCGGCCGGGAGGAGGCTGTGTTCCAAAAGTTCACCCGCGGCGAGCGCGAATCCGCCACGCCCGGCGTGGGATTGGGGCTCGCCATTTGCCGCGCCATCATCGAATCACACCAGGGCAAGATCACGGCCGCGCAGCGCCCCGGCGGCGGTGCTGTCTTTACCTTCACGCTGCCCTTGGGATTTCCGCCGCGGATCGCCGATGGCTGAGCCGCTGCCCGTGGCCATTCTCATCGAGGATGAACGCCAGATCCGGCGCTTCGTGCGCACCGCGCTCGAGGCGGAGGGGTGGAGCATTCACGAGGCGGCGACGATGCGCGACGGGCTCAACGATGCCGGGACGCGCAGGCCCGACCTGATCATTCTCGACCTGGGGCTGCCCGATGGGGACGGGGTGCAATTCCTGCGCGACCTGCGTGGGTGGTCCAAAGTGCCCGTCATCGTGTTGTCGGCGCGGGTCAGCGAGCAGGACAAGATCGAAGCGCTGGACGCCGGCGCGGATGACTACCTGACCAAGCCTTTTGGAGTCGGCGAACTGCTCGCGCGAGTCCGCGCGACCGCTCGGCGACGCCTGGATGGCGCCGTTGACCCCAATGCGGCGTTTACCTTCGGGGACGTCAAAATCGATCTTAGCCAGCGCACGGTCTACAAAGGCGGGGCCGCGATACATCTGACGCCCATCGAGTTCCGCCTGCTCGGCTTATTGATTGCAAACAGCGGCAAAGTTCTGACGCATCGGCAGATCTTACGGGAAGTGTGGGGCCCGGCACATGCCGAGGATGGGCACTATGTGCGCGTCTACATGGGTCACCTGCGACAAAAGCTGGAGGATGATCCCGCGCAACCCCGGCACATCCTGACCGAAACGGCAGTGGGATATCGGCTCGTGCAGAACGCCCGTTGATGTCGCAGGGCAACCCGACCCCGGCCAGCAAAATCCTACACGCTGTGCCGTGCTGCGGCGACAGCATGGGACGGCATCGGGGCCTAGCGTGAATAATTTATGCTGACCGACCAAGACATTTATTTGTTTCGTGAGGGGACGCACGGCCGGTTGTTCGACCGGTTCGGCTGTCGGTGGGCGGCTGACGGCAGCGCCCATTTCAGAGTCTGGGCGCCGAATGCCGCCGAAGTCTCGGTGATCGGGGATTGGAATGGATGGAATGCAGTTGCCGATCGGCTCACGCCACGGTCCGATGACTCCGGCATCTGGGAGGGGACCGTCCCTCGGGTGCGGCACGGACAGGCATACAAGTACCGGATTGTTTCGCGCGTCGGCGGCTTCGCGGTGGAAAAGGCAGATCCCTTCGGCGTGCTCTGCGAGATACCGCCGGCCACCGCCTCGCGGGTGTGGACGCTGGAATACGACTGGAACGATTCGGCCTGGATGAGTTCGCGAGCCGAGCGCAATGCCTTGGATGCGCCGATGTCGATTTATGAGTTGCACGTAGGCTCGTGGCGGCGCAAGGACGGCAACTTCCTCAACTATCGCGAATTGGCGAGCGCTTTGGCCGGCTATCTTGATGAGATGGGCTTCACTCATGTCGAGCTCATGCCCATCACCGAGCATCCTTTTTACGGTTCTTGGGGATATCAGACCACGGGCTATTTCGCGCCCACGGCGCGCTATGGCACACCCCAGGACTTGATGTATTTCGTCGAGCATCTGCACCAGCATGGCATCGGCGTCATTCTCGATTGGGTGCCCTCGCATTTCCCCACCGATCAACATGGCCTGGCTTATTTCGACGGCACCCATCTTTATGAGCATGCGGACCCGCGCCAGGGATTTCACCCGGAATGGAATTCGGCCATTTTCAATCTAGGCCGCAATGAAGTGCGCAGCTTCCTGCTCTCTTCTGCGCTCTTCTGGTTCGAGAAGTACCACATCGACGGATTGCGGGTCGACGCGGTGGCTTCCATGCTGTACCTGGACTACGCCCGGAAGGCGGGCGAGTGGATACCCAATCGGTTCGGCGGTCGGGAAAATCTCGAGGCCATTGATTTTCTGCGCCTGTTGAACCAGTCCGTGTATCGCGATTACCCGGGCGTCGCCGTGATTGCCGAGGAATCTACCGCCTGGCCCATGGTGTCGAGGCCGCCGGACATGGGTGGTCTGGGTTTCGGCCTGAAGTGGAACATGGGCTGGATGCACGACACGCTGGCCTACATGACGCAGGATCCGATTCACCGTAAATACCATCATGGGGAACTGACCTTCTCGCTGATCTACGCGTTCAATGAGAACTTCGTACTGCCGCTGTCCCACGATGAAGTCGTCTATGGAAAAGGATCCCTGATCGGCAAGATGCCGGGCGACGATTGGCGGATGTTCGCCAACTTGCGCGCGCTGTTCGGTTACATGTGGGCGCACCCGGGCAAGAAACTGCTCTTCATGGGCGGCGAATTCGCGCAGCGCCGCGAATGGACCCATGAAGGGGAGCTCGAATGGTGGGTGTCCGAATTGCCGGAGCATGGCGGTGTCAAGCGCCTCGTCGCGGATTTGAACGGCGTATATCGCCGTGAGCCGGCATTGCACCGGATCGATTTCTCGCCCGAAGGGTTCGAGTGGGTGGATGCCGGCAACGCTGAAGTCAGCATTATCGCGTTCCTGAGGAAATCGGGGGGGCGCGACGCACCGTTGCTCGTGGTGTGCAATTTCACGCCGGTGCCGCGTGCGAACTTTCTCGTCGGTGTTCCGGCGCGCGGCATTTGGCGCGAGATCATCAATACCGATGCCCGCGAGTACGGCGGTTCCGGCTGGGGCAACTTGGGCGGCGTCGAATCCGCACCGCTGAGCGCGCATGGACGCGTTGAGTCGATCAATCTCAATCTGCCGCCGCTGTCGACTCTCATCCTGCGCTGGGAATCCCGTGGCTAGCGCCAAGCGAAAAGCGCCCGCCAAGAAAAACGCAACCCCGGCATCCGGCTCCGGAGCCAAGTCAGGCACCCTCGAGGGCAGAGTGCGCGCCGTCATCGATACCATCCTTCCCATGGTCGACGGCGGGCGCTTTACTCCCAAGCGCATTGCCGGCGAACCGGTGACCGTGGAAGCGCACTGCTTCACGGATGGCCATGACAGGATTCGCGTCGTGCTGCGCTGGCGACAAATGGCCGTATCCGCGGCGGACTATGAAGTCGACATGCAAGCGCAGGGGAACGATGTCTGGCTGGCGGAGTTCACGCCTCCGCTGCCGGGACGATACCAGTACACGGTGATGGCGTGGGTGGATCCCTTCGAATCGTGGCGCCATGAATTCGAACGGCGCGTGGAGAGCAGCGACATTCGCCTGGCCTTGCGCACCGGGGTCGCGCTCATCGATGCGGCGGCGGCCCGCGCCGCCGGCAGCGATGCCGCCATCCTCAACGAGTGGTCCGCGCAGCTGCTCGCCGGCCTCGAGGACCCGGCGGCGGAAATCGCTTCGCAACAGGCCTTGGCGCTCGACCCTGCGAGAGCGGCCATCGTGGCCCGCCATTCGGATCGAAGTTTGGCCGCGACGCAGACACTGGAACTCACCGTCGATCGCAGGCGCGCGGAATTTGGCAGCTGGTATGAATTGTTTCCCAGATCCGCCGCCGGCAAGCGAGGATCTCACGGTACGTTCAAGGACGTGGAGGCGCGGCTGCCCTACTTGGCCGAGATGGGCTTCGATGTGCTGTATTTTCCACCCATACACCCGATCGGGCGCATCAATCGCAAGGGACCGAACAACACGCTGCGTGCGAAGCCGGACGATGTCGGCAGTCCGTGGGCCATCGGAGCGGCAGAAGGCGGACACAAAGATATCTTGCCGCAGCTGGGGACGTTCGATGACTTCGACCGGCTCATGAAAGCGGCGCGCGCTCATGGCCTCGAAATCGCCATGGATCTTGCCTTCCAGTGCGCTCCCGATCATCCCTACGTGGCGGCGCATCCGCAGTGGTTCAAGCATCGCCCCGACGGCAGCGTGCAGTACGCGGAAAATCCTCCCAAGAAATATCAGGACATCTATCCCTTCGATTTCGAAACCGGCGACTGGCGTAGCCTGTGGGATGAACTCAAGAGCATCGTGGATTTCTGGATCGAGCGCGGCGTGAGGATATTCCGGGTAGACAACCCGCACACCAAGGCGTTCGGTTTCTGGGAGTGGCTGATTGGGACCACTCAGCGCGAGCATGCGGATGTCATATACCTGGCGGAAGCCTTCACCCGCCCCAAGCTCATGCATCGGCTGGCAAAACTCGGCTTTTCCCAGTCGTACACCTACTTTGCCTGGCGCAACTCCAAGCAGGAGCTGACCGATTACTTCACCGAATTGGTCACGGGACCCGGCCGAGAGTACTACCGTCCCAATGTCTGGCCGAATACTCCCGACATCCTGCCTGAAGTTTTGCAGTCGGGCCTGCGGCCGCTGTATGCGTCAAGATTGATACTTGCCGCGACCCTGTCGGCCAACTACGGCATTTATGGCCCGACGTATGAGCTCATGGAAAGCACACCGCGGGAACCGGGCAGCGAAGAGTACCGCGACTCGGAGAAGTATCAACTGCGCAACTGGACCTTGGAGCAGCCCGACAGCCTGTGGTCCCTGATCGCGCGCATGAATCGGATCCGCCGGGAAAATGCCGCGCTGCAATCCAATTCCGGCCTGCACTTCTGCAGGCTCGATAACGATCAGTTGATCGCCTACTTCAAAGTCGACGCAGCCTTGGGTAACGTCATACTCACCGTCGTCAATCTCGATCCGCATCAGACGCAGTCGGGATGGATCGACCTGGACATCGGCGCATTGAAGTTCGATCTCGATCAGCCGTACCAAGTGCACGACCTGCTGAGCGATCAGCGCTATATCTGGCGGGGGCGCCGTAACTACGTGTTGCTGGACCCCCGGTGCGCGCCGGCTCATGTGTTCAAATTGCGCCGGCGCGTGCGCAGCGAGCAGGATTTCGACTACTACCAATGAAGCGCAGCGGATGAACGACGTTCAAGTCCCGGCTCTCGATACCGCGCCGCCGACCGGCATCGACGCCGGCGACGCGCTTTGGTACAAAGATGCCGTCATCTACCAGGTCAACGTCAAGTCGTTCTTCGACTCCAATGACGACGGCATCGGCGATTTCAAGGGTCTGACCTCGAAGCTCGAATACATTCGGGATCTCGGGGTCAATACGATCTGGTTGATGCCCTTCTACCCGTCGCCCCTCAAAGACGACGGCTACGACATTGCCGACTACCAGAATGTGCATCCGCAATTCGGCACGCTCGATGATTTTCGCGACATGCTGCGCGAGGCGCACCGCTTGGGCCTCAAGGTGGTGACCGAACTGATCATCAACCAAACCTCGGATCAGCATCCTTGGTTTCAAGCCGCACGAATCGCGCCGCCGGGCTCACCACAGCGCGATTTCTACATGTGGAGCGACACCGACCAGAAATACCTCGGCACGCGCATCATCTTCACCGACACCGAGTCCTCGAACTGGACCTGGGACCAGCAAGCGAAAGCCTATTACTGGCATCGCTTTTTCAGCCACCAACCGGATTTGAATTTCGACAATCCGCAGGTCATGAAGGCCGTGTTGCAGATCATGCACTTCTGGTTGGGATTGGGCGTCGACGGATTCCGCCTCGATGCCATCCCCTATCTCGTGGAGCGCGAAGGCACCAACAACGAAAATCTCCCCGAAACCCACGCCGTCATCAAGGAACTGCGCGCGGCCATCGATGCCTCCTACAGCAACCGCTTTCTGCTGGCAGAGGCGAATCAGTGGCCGGAGGATGTCCGGGAATACTTCGGTGACGGCGACGAATGCCATATGGCCTATCACTTTCCCTTGATGCCGCGCATCTACATGGCGATCGCTCAGGAAGACCGTTACCCCATTATAGAAATCATGCAGCAGACGCCGGATATCCCCGAAACCTGCCAGTGGGCCATTTTCCTGCGCAACCATGATGAGCTGACGCTTGAAATGGTGACCAGCAAGGAACGCGACTACATGTACACGACGTATGCGTCGGACCTCAAGGCACGAATCAATCTGGGGATCCGCCGTCGTCTCGCGCCATTGATGGAGAACGATCTGGACCGCATCAAGCTGATGAACAGCCTGCTGTTGTCAATGCCCGGCTCTCCCATTCTCTACTACGGCGACGAAATCGGCATGGGGGATAATTTCTTCATCGGCGACCGCAATGGCGTGCGTACACCGATGCAATGGAGCCCGGACCGCAATGCCGGCTTTTCCCGCGCCGATCCGCAGCGGCTCTATCTGCCTCCCATCATGGACGCGGTGTACGGTTACCTCTCGACCAATGTGGAGGCACAGTCGCGCGATCCTAGCTCGCTCCTAAGCTGGACCAAACGCATGTTGGCGGTGCGCAAGACCAGCCGCGCATTCGGGCGCGGCACGCGCCGATTCCTGCGGCCGGGAAATCGCAAGATCTTGGCCTACCTGCGCGAGTTCGGCGATGACACCATCCTGTGCGTCGCCAATCTGTCGCGTTCCGCGCAACCGGTCGAGTTGAATCTGGCGGCCTTCAAAGGCCGCGTGCCGGTGGAAGTGCTGGGGCGCACCGCATTCCCGCCCATCGGCGAACTGCCGTATCTGCTCACCATCGCAGCCCACGGCTTTTATTGGTTCAGACTGGCGAAGGATGCGGCCGTGCCGTCCTGGCACGAGCAAGTGGTGTCGGTGGACGAACGCCCGGTGCTGGTGCTGTTCGACGGCTGGATGAGTTTGTTCCGCGAAAGGGTGGTTCCGTGGCGCATCGGCATGGCGGAGAAAACCCGTGCACAATTCGAGACCGATACGCTGCCGCGCTACATAGAGACGCAGCGTTGGTATGGGGCGAAGGGCGTGTCGATCGACCGTGCCCACATTGCCGAGTATGTGCTCTGGCAGGAAGGCAAGGCGTGCTGGCTGGTCGGGCTGGTCGAGATCGAGGTTGCGCAGGAGCGGCCGAGCTATTTCTTGCCGTTGGCATTGGCCTGGGAAGAACGCGACGAGGAGCGCGTGCGCAACCTCTCGACCGCGGCGGTCGCAAAAATTCGCCAACAGGCTAACGTCGGGGTGATGGGCGATGCGTTTGCCGACGAACTGTTTTGCCGCGCGGTGGTGGCGGCCATGGCGGCGGGGCGAGAACTGCCCATGACCCAGGGCAAGCTGCAATTCCGGCGCACCGCGGTATTCGGCGAAATCGCCGGAGCGGATTTCGCGTCGCTGCCGGTAGAGCGGCCGCGCGGTTCCAGCTCGAATACCGTCGTCAGCCTGGGCGAGCGGCTGATGCTCAAGGGCTACCGGCGGCTGCGTGTCGGTATGAATCCGGAACTCGAGATGGGCCTCTATTTGACCGAGGTGGCGCACTTCGCAAATTGTGCGCCGCTTGCCGGAATGCTCGAGTACGTCGGCAGCGATGGCCAGTCGCGCTTGCTGGCGATGCTGCAGGGCTATGTGGCGAATCAGGGAGACGGCTGGACCTACTCGCTCGACTACGTGCGGCGCCATCTCGAACAGCATCGAACCACGCCGGCGGGTGATGCGCTTCCGGTCAATGCGCATGAAGCCTATCTGGCGTTGGTCCGGATACTGGCGGTGCGGACGGCGGAACTGCACCGTGCGCTGGCGCAACCGACTTCGGATCCGGCGTTTTCTCCGCAACCCTTGAGCCGCGCCGACATCGATGCCTATCGCCGGCGCGCCTTGGACGAAGCACACCAGGCGCTGGATCTGCTGGCATCGAACATCGAGACGGTGCCGGCGGCGGATCGCGAGCGTGCCACGGCGTTGCTCGCACAGCGCGAACACATCGAGGCGCGCATCGAGGCCTGCACCAAGGCGACGCCGCAGGGCATGAAGATACGCATCCACGGTGATTATCACCTGGGACAGGTGCTGGTCACACGCAATGATTTCGTCATCATCGATTTCGAGGGCGAGCCGGGACACAGTTTGGAACAGCGGCGCGCCAAACATTCGCCGCTGCGCGATGTCGCCGGGATGATGCGCTCCTTCGGATATGCGCAACAGAGCGCCTTGCGAAGCGTTGCGCATAACGAAGCAGAGGCTGCGAAGTTGGCACCGCTGGCGCGGGCCTGGGAGCTCGAAGTGCGTGGCGCGTTTCTGTCCGCCTATCAGGATGCGACCGGCGGCGCGGGATCTCGCGGCCAAGAGGCTGGTGGTGCGGCATTTCGGGGCGAAGCGGCCGGCGGCACGGCTTCTCGCGACAGGGCACGTCGTGGCGATGTGGCCCGCAGGGGAGCGGCTCGCGACACGGCATCGCGTGACGCGGCTGCGCACGCCGACGCGGCTCGTGGTGAGGCTCTTTACGACTTGCTGGAGCCTGGGCAGGGATTGCTGGGGCTCTTCGAACTCGAGAAGGCGCTGTACGAATTGCGTTATGAACTTGGCAATCGGCCGAGCTGGGTCGGCATTCCGGTGCAGGGAATTCTCGACTGGAGCGGCTGACATTGGAGGACTCTCATGCAAAGCATTGACATGGTGGTGGAGGCAACGCGAGAGTTTTTGCATCAATTTGCCGCATTCCTGCCCAAGTTGCTGCTGGCGCTGCTCGTGGTCGCGGTCGGATGGCTGCTGGCCAAAGCGGTGCGTTTCGCGGTGGAACGCGCCTTGCGGGCGATGAATTTCAATGTATTGACCGAGCGCGCCGGCACCGACGAATTTCTGCGGCAGGCGGGCATGCGCGGCGATACCACTACGTTGTTTGGTGCGGTCGCCTTCTGGTTGGTGATCTTGGCGACCCTCATCATCGCCTTCAATGGCTTGGGCCTCACCTATATTACGGGACTGTTGGACCGCGTCGTCCTGTTCACCCCGAAGCTGCTGATCACGATGTTGATCGTGGTGTTCGGCTCATACTGCGCGCAGTTCGCCGGCAATGCCGTGCAATCCCACTGCGTCGATGCGCAAATCCCGGACGCCGATATGCTGGGCAGAATCGTTCGGTACCTGATCATGACGTTCGTGGTCATGATCGCTTTGAGCCAAGTCGAGATCGGCGGCGACATCGTGCAAAGAACCTTTCTGATCATCCTGGCTGGGCTCATGTTGGCATTGGCCTTGGCATTTGGATTGGGAGGCAAGGATTGGGCAGCTGCATTACTGCGGCGTTGGTGGCCGCAACACGACAAGGATGAAAACAGCTGATCGATCAATTTGCGCACGCGATGCCCTTCGGCACTTTGCTCGAGGCAGGGGGCGGCGCCCGCTTTCGCCTGTGGGCGCCTTCGAGTCCGGTTGTGGCGCTGGAGTTGCAACAGCGCGGCGGCGCAGCGCGGCGCCTCAGCATGCATACAAGGGAGCATGGCTGGCACGAGATCGAGGCCGAGGCGCAGGCCGGCATGGGCTATCGATTCATCGTGCAGGCCGGCGAGCAGTGGCTGGCCGTTCCCGATCCGGCCTCGCGCAGCAACCCACGAGGTGTGCACGGCCACAGCGAGATCATCGATCCGCTTGAGTACCGGTGGCGTAACCCCGCGTGGCGCGGGCGCCCGTGGCCGGATGCCGTGCTCTATGAACTGCATCTGGGGACATTCACCGCGGAAGGCACGTTGGCTGCAGCCTCGAAGCGTATCGGAGAGCTGGGGGCATTGGGGATCACCGCGTTGCAATTGATGCCATTGGCGGCTTTCCCTGGCGTGCGCAATTGGGGTTATGACGGTGTATTACCGTTCGCGCCCGCGCACTGCTATGGTCGTCCCGATGATCTGAAGGCCTTCGTCGATACCGCGCATTCCCACGGGCTGATGGTGCTGCTCGATGTGGTGTACAACCACTTTGGTCCCGAGGGGAACTATCTTCATGCCTACTGCCCGGAATTCTTCAATTTCGAGCGAAAAACCCCCTGGGGCGCGGCCATCAATTTCGACGGTCGCGAGAGCCGTACCGTCCGCGATTTCTTCCTCCATAATGCGCTCTACTGGATCGAAGAATACCGCTTCGATGGTTTGCGGTTGGACGCCGTCCATGCGCTGCATGATCGATCGAGCCCGGACATCGTGACGGAAATCGCCCGCGCCTTGCGCGAGGGGCCCGGGCGCGAGCGCCACGTGCACCTGGTGCTGGAGAATAATGCGAATCAGGCGCGCTATCTTGAACGCGACGGCGGGGGTGCGCCTAAGCTCGCGACGGCGCAGTGGGATGACGATGTGCACCATGCCCTGCACGTCCTGCTCAGCGGCGAGGCGGACGGCTACTACGCCGACTATGGCGCCCAAGCGCTGCCCATGCTGGGGCGTTCATTAACGGAGGGCTTCGCCTACCAGGGGGAGTACTCGGCATTCCGCGACAAGGTGCGCGGCGAACCCAGCGGCCACCTGCCGTCGGCCGCGTTCGTCGGATTTCTTCAAAATCACGACATGGTCGGCAATCGTGCATTCGGCGACCGTATCCACTCCTTTGCGGACCCGGGGCTTCTGCCCGCGGCCTACGTCTGCCTGCTGCTCGCGCCCCAGGTTCCGATGCTGTTCATGGGCGAGGAATTCGCCGCCTCGACACCGTTCATGTTCTTCTGCGATTTCGGCCCGGAGCTGGCGTTGTCGGTCTCGGAAGGGCGGCGGCGCGAGTTCAAGCGCTTCGCGGCCTTTGCGGACGACGCCGCGGCCGCGCGCATCCCGGATCCCAATGCGGAAGCGACATTTCATGCCTGCAAGCTCAACTGGCAGGAGCGGCGGCTGGCACCGCATCGAACGCGGTTGGAATTCATCCAAGAACTATTGTCTCTGCGGCGGCGTCATCTGGCGCCGCATCTATCCTCGATGCGCCAGGGCGGACGCTTCGAAATCATCGGCGACGTGCTGCGCGCCGAATGGCAGTTGAACCAGGATGCGCGCTGGACTCTGATCGCTCATTTCGGCCGGCACGCCGCCTATGCGACGATGCCATCCGCAGCGACGATATTTTCCATGGGCGCGGCGGCCGCGGCGGCGCCGCAGGTACGGCTGGAGCCAGGTGGTGTGATCGTGACCTGCGGTTAGCGAGTGCCGATGGGCGAATCAGCAAACGAGAGTTTGGCTGCATCGGGATGCTCGAGCGCGTTGGAGTGCCTCAAGGCTGCGAATGCATTTGACTTGGAACTCATGTCGATCCATCGGCTGAAACGCGCAGCGCGCGCGAGCACGCGCATCAGAGGAACCGGATAGGCGTTGCTCGACATCGCCTTCAATGCCGAGATGTAGTCATCACGATACACCGTCGGGATGATGATGCGTGTGAGCCCCGCCTGGGTTAGAAACAGATTCATCGCGAGGCGCGCGGTGCGACCGTTGCCGTCGGTAAATGGATGAACTTCGGCGATGACAAACATGGCCAGTGCTGCACGATTCTCAGGCGTGGCTGCGCTCATGATGGTTTCGTAACCTTTCTCAAGCGTACCCACGACGAGTTCCGGCGTAACGAACACGGTGTTGCCGGCGCGATTACTCTCGGTTTTGAATTCGCCCGGATTCTTGGCGCTTCGTGATTCGATAACCTGTCGATTCCAGTCCTGAGTCTGCGCTGCAAAGGCCTCGAAGTTCTGTGGGATAGCGGGATCTGCTTTGGACTTGAGGATCGCGTGATAGGTGCCCAGGATGTCGTGCGAATCGTCTTCGCGGTACTGCAGCGGGCGACCCTGGACTACAATGTCGTGCGCCTCTTCGAGTTCGAACTCCGTGCCCTCAATGTAGTTTGAAAAGTAGGTCTCGATGAATGCTTGCAGGTGGTTGTCCGCATGCGGATCGGCAGGCGGCACCTGCAGAGAATCGCGCCGCAACTCGCCGGCCAACGTCTGGAACAACGTGACCCGTGCATCGTCATACGGTTTGCCTGCTGCGCGTGCGATCGCGGCGCCCGCGCTTAAACGAACTGTTCGTGTGCCGAGCAGCGCGCCGATCGTAGCGTCCAGCTGCTCGAATTCTTGTTGCAGTTCAAGCGGCTCGGCGATCGCTCTCGCAGCGTCGCGTAGCTTGTTGATCCCACCGCTGATATCGCGGCTGATGAAAAGATCGAGCCATGCCTCGATGCCCGAGGCGCCCAATGTGCGTCGTTCCGCAGGGTCGCCGCGACTGGCGGTTAGATTTTCAAGCAGCGCGCGGGCCTGACTTGAAACGAATGTATCTCCGCCGAAAGTGGGAATCCGTATATCAGAATCGAGTGGACCAGGACCCTGTGCGATTCGAAGTTTCACACCGGGTAGATTGATGTCCCTGCGATAGGGGCCGGTCAGAAAAACATTTCCTGCGGCGGTCGGCCGCCTGCTCTCGAGCGCCGAGCGATGCGAGATGATGCTGCCGGGAGCGATCAGGGCGCACAGTGCGTAAAGCTCGCGGCGAACGATCGATTCCAGCGACTGCACCAGGTCATCGGTGTATACACCGAGATGAATGCGGCGCAATTGACCCTGCGCGGTCAGCCGTTGAAGGCGTCGAGCCTCTGTCTTGTCACTGCCTGCAACTGCGAGCGGCATGGTCGCTAGTCTCCGCACAAGCTGGCCAGAATTAGCTGTGATGTCGCTATTTTACACGTAACAGGGTGAAATTGTCGCCCATTTATGCGTAACTCGTGATATTTGTCGCCAATCACTCCGTAGAATCGGCGTTGGGTGCAAACCCCGCAGGGTTGGGGATGAGGGTTTTTAGGTTTTGGCGGTCATAAGTATTCTTATAGCCAGTGGTAATTGAAGCTTATGCTGATGCGCTCGGTCTTGACCGGATTGGGCGCGACCTCGTGACGCAGCCAACTCTCGAACAACAGCAGTTGGCCGGCGGCGGCGGGGAATGTGACCCATGGACGTGCTTCGCGTCCCGCCGACGTCTTGCGCGGCGGCGCGGCCATGAATCGATCCAGACGTGGGTCCTCGAACTTTAGGCCGGGCGATCCTGGCGGCACCTGCACATAGTAGGTGCCGCTCAAGGTGGAGTTGGGATGCAGATGCAAACTATGCACGGTGTGCCGCGGCATGATATTGACCCAGCAGTCGGTCATCGCAAGTTCACGTCCGGTCAGGTCCCATTCCACTGCTGAGGCAAACGCCGCGATGTGGCGCTCGAGCTTGCGCCGCAACGATTCAAAGGTCGGCGACACGGTCTGTAGCCGATGAACGGAGCCGTAGGAAGTGTAACCGCCGGGGTAGTTCTTCCGGGACCAGCGGCGCCCTCCCGCATCGTCCAAACGCAGCTGCCGGCATTCCAGCACCAGCTGCCGATTGAATTCCCGCGCATCGCCTCGTTGCAGCAGCGGTGCCGCATACACCAGCGTGGGGAATAGACTATGTACCGTCATGCGAGCTAAAGGCCGCCGGTTAGGCGCCTGTCTTCTGGCGCGGCAGTTCCGACAACTTGATGTCGTTGAACTGGATGAGCGGCGCCACGTCGGTGTAGCGCGGAATGTCGGCTTGCAACTCCGCCGCCGCGGCCGGCCACACATCGAGGAAGGCTTCGATATTGTCGAAATAGAATTGACACCCCCCGTGGAAGGCCGGCGCTTCCCCGGGTGCTGTGCCTTGCAGGCCGGCATCCACTTCAGTGCCGCGCAAGGTCTTCTTGAGCAAGCGTATCGCCAGCGGGATATGCGTCGCCACGTAGTAATTCATGTCGAAGCGCGAACCGGGTTTGTTCGGATACAGGATCGAAAGTTTGATCATGCCAGTGCCTTATGGAATGCAGAAAGGTAAGTAAAGAATGAAACGCAGCTAGGAATGCAACAACGGATGCAACGATTAGGGCGCCGCCGCGGAGCCGGCAGGCGCACGTGAGTCATGCGCGCCGTACAACACGGCGGGGCGCGGGAAGCCAAGTGCTCGGGCGGCATCGACATTCACGGGCGCGATGCCGATGGACTCGGCGGCGTTGCCGGAACCCCAGGGTTCCAGTGTCAGGACTTTGTAGCCCATCCGCGTCAAAGACTTGACCGTGTCGGCCGACAGCGCAAAGGGTTCTGCCGCGATGGTGTCGGGCCACCACTGATGATGGATGCGGGGCGCATCGACCGCCTCCTGCAGCGTCATGCCGTGATCGATGACATTGACGATGACTTCCAGCACCGTGGTGATGATTCGCGATCCGCCCGGTGTGCCGACGACGAGGACAGGCTTGCCATCCTTGAGCACGATTGTCGGGGTCATGGAGCTCAACGGCCGCTTGCCCGGTGCGACCGCATTGGCCTCGCCCTGTACCAAACCGAACATGTTCGGAACCCCGGGCTTGGCGGTAAAATCATCCATTTCATCGTTCAAGAAGAAGCCTGTGCTGCCGGCGATGACCTTCGCGCCGAAGCTGTCGTTGATGGTGTAGGTGACCGCCACGGCGTTGCCCCACCGATCGACTACCGAGTAGTGCGTGGTGGTGGCATGTTCCTCGGCCGCCGCCAGCCCTTCGAGCGCGCTCGAGGGTGTGGCGCGATTCGAGTGGATCTGTGCACGAATCTTTGCAGCATGACCCGTGGACAACAGGCGGGCGGTGGGATTATCGACGAATGCCGGATCGCCGAGATAGGTATTGCGGTCGCGGTAGGCGTGGCGCATGGCCTCGGTCATGACGTGAACCGCCTCGCTCGAATGAAAGCCCATGGCGTGGAGCGGGTAGCCTTGAAGAACTTGCAGCATTTCGCATAAGGTCACGCCCCCTGAACTCGGCGGGGGTGCGGAAACGATGGTGTAGCCCCGATACGCGCAGCTGATCGGCGCCGACTCGGTCGCGGTATAGGCGGCAAAATCCTCGACCGTCAGCAGTCCGCCATGAGCGCGCGACGCGGCACTGACGGCTTCCGGTATCGCGCCGTGATAAAAGGCATCGGTGCCCCCGTCGCTGATGGCCCGCAGTGCGCCGGCCAAATCCTTCTGGATCAGTCGGTCGCCCGGCACGAAGGGCTCGCGGTTTTTGAGGAATATCGCGGCCACGTTGGCCTGGTCGCGGAATGCCTTGGTTGCGTCTTCCAAGACATCCACGTCGCCGCGGGTCAAGACGAACCCTTCTTCGGCCAGCTTGATGGCCGGCGCGATCAGCGTGGCGCGCGGCAAGGTTCCAAGTCTCCGGCGAGCCGTTTCCAATCCCATGACCGTTCCGGGAACACCTGCTGCCAGATATCCATCCACGCTTCTATTGCCGGCGACGTTGCCGTGCGCATCCAGGAACATATCGGCGCGCGCCGCCAGCGGCGCCTTCTCGCGAAAGTTGATGAAGGTGTTCCTGCCATCCACCAAATGAATGGTCATGAAGCCACCGCCGCCGAGGTTACCGCAGCAGGGATGAGTTACCGCGAGCGCGTATCCCACCGCCACCGCGGGGTCCACCGCGTTGCCGCCCTGGCGCAGGATGGCGGCGCCGACATCGGAGGCGAGGTGCTGAGAGGTCACGACCATGCCCTGGTTCGATTCTAGTTCCAGAGGCGCGGCGGCACGAGCTGTCGAGGCCAAGAACACGAGAATGATGGCGATGCGGTTCAACACGCGCGGTCGCCGACCGAAAGAATAATGTGGTCAAGTTCGATAGCCATGAATACTCAGCTCGATTGAACCGCTCAGTGTGCGTACCAGATGCGGTAGATCACATCGTTGCCGTCCTCGCTCATCAGCAGCGAGCCATCGCGGAGTTCCACGGTTGCAACGGGCCGCCCCCACACATGGCTGTCATCGACCACGAATCCGGTCAAGAAGTCCTCGTAGTCACCCGTGGGTTCGCCGTTGCGCATGTGGACGCGCACGAGTTTGTAGCCCGTGCGCAGACTGCGATTCCACGAGCCGTGGAAGGCGACGATGGCATCTCCGGCAAAGGCTGCGGGGAACGCCGCTTGGCCGCTGCCGGCTTCGTAAAATGTCATGCTGAGCGCGGCCGAGTGTGACTGATAAGGCACGTCCGGCACCGATACCTTGCCCGCCAGGTCAGGACGCTCACCTTTCCAACGTGGGTCCTCGTTGGAGCCCATGTAGTACCACGGCCAGCCGTAGAAGCTGCCCCGCTTCACGCGCGTCGAATAGTCGGGCACTAGATCGTCGCCCAGCGCGTCGCGCTCATTGGTTGTGCACCACAGTGCACCGTTGTCCGGCTGCACGGTGAGGCTGACGCAATTGCGAATGCCGGCGGCGAAAATGACGGGTGCCGCGGGGGAAGCTGTGTCGAATACCAGCACCGCGGCTCGATCCGTTTCGAAGTCCCATGCGGCGCCTAGGCCATGTGCCGCATCCCAGGATTTGATCTCCGCAGGGGTTTTCTTAGGCATGGATTCGGCGACATTCGAGGCTGAACCCACGGAGACGAACAGCTGCGCGCCATCCTTGGAGAAGGCGATGTCGCGCGTGGAATGGCCGCCGGTCGGCAATTGAGGCACGACGATCTGCGCTTCGCCGCGCGGCTTCACATCGCCGCTCTGGTATGCGTAGCGCGTGACGCGATTCGTTTCGGCGACGTACAGCCACTCGGGATGTTGCGCATTGGGGAAAAAGGCAAGACCGAAAGGTTGCTTCAGGCCCTTGAGAAAGACATCCGTGCCGGCGGCGCGGCGGCCGTCCGGCGAGGGATGCAGTATCGTGACGCGGCCGCCGGTCATCTCGGTGACCAAGATGTCGCCGTTCGGTGCGGCCAGCATTTTGCGCGGGCCGGTAAGACCTGTGACGAAAGGCTCTATATGAAAGCCCGGAGGGAGCGCCAAGGTGGCGTTCGCGGGCTTGAGAACAACTGAGGAGCTATTGCGGGCGGACGCGGTGGCGTACGGCGGCGGGAGCGACTTAAGGTCGATGCGATGCGCGACACCCGGCGCATCCAGGCGCCAATTGGCCGACTGCGCTGTGGCGGCCGGTACGGCGAGCGCCTGAGTCGCGGCCCTTGCCCCGCTCGAAAGGCTTTGGAAATAAGCGATCAGGTTGTCTCGCTCGATCGAGTCCGGTACGGCCAGAACCATCGAGGTGCCGGGCACGACGCTCGTGGGCGCGCCGAGGAAGCGCTGCAGGGTCGCCGCATCCCAGGTCAGCTTCGAATCCCGCAGCGCCTGGGTATAGGAAAACTGCGGCCCGCCGGCCGCCGGCCGGCCGAACACGCCGCCGAGCGAGGGACCTTGCGCGCCGCCGGCATCGCCGGGTTCCGCCGTATGGCAGACGGTGCATCGCTGGCGAAACACATCCTTGCCGGCATTCGGGTCGGCAGCGAATGCCGACGATGCGGCGAGAAAAGCGGCGGCACAGTAGATCGCGGGTGACAGTCGGCTCATTTCAGCATCCTTAGTTGATTCATGGGGGCCGCATTTGGAAATATACCTCAGCCCAGTACAATCTTGGCACACATGCTGTTATTCGAAATTACGCTGCTGTTGTTGGCGGTGGCCGTCGTATTCCTCCAGGTCGCGCGCCGACTGCGCGTGCCCTATCCCTCGTTATTGGCGCTGGCGGGCGGCTGCGTTGCGGCTCTGCCGTTTGCGCCGCACCTGAGCATCGAGCCGCGGCTCGTCCTGGCGCTGTTCGTTGCACCTGCGGTGGTGGACACGGCGTTCGAGATGCCTCCGCGCGAAATGCTGCGCAATTGGCTGCCGCTGGTCTCGCTCGCCGTCCTGCTCGTACTCGCGACCACGGCGGCCGTGGCCTGGGCGGGCGTCGCGCTGGTGGGGTTGCCGTTGGCGGCAGCCATTGCCCTGGGTGCCATCGTCTCTCCTCCCGATGCTGCCGCGGCATCCGCCGTACTGCGCGAGTTCAACTTGCCGCGTCGTGCGATGGCGGTATTGCAGGGTGAGAGTTTGCTGAACGATGCCGTCGCTTTGTTGGTATTCGGGTTGGCGGTGGGTTCCGTCACATCGCCGGATCGTGCCTGGGCGTTCCTGGCGCCGCGGCTGCTGATCGCGGTACCGGGCGGCGCGGTGCTCGGGATGCTGGTGGGTGCGGCGGGAATGCGAATCGTGCGGGCGCTGGGCGGCACGCTCTCGTCCATCATCGTTCAGTTCCTGATTACCTATGGCGCCTGGATACTGGCGGATCGATTGGGTCTCTCGCCCATCATGGCCGTGGTGGCGCTCGCAGCGGTGGCGGCGAATTATTCGCCATCCCGCACGACGGCCCGGGATCGGCTCAACACCAATGCCGTTTGGGCGACCGTGGTTTTCGTCCTCAATGTGCTGGCATTCTTGTTGATGGGGCTGCAGGCGCGCGTCATTCTGACCCAGATGAAGGGGGAGGCATTGATGCATGCGCTGAGCTTTGCCCTCGCGGTTCTGACGTTGGTGATCGGTGTGCGCCTTGTCTGGGTGATGCTGTACGGTTTCGTGGTGCGGCGGTTTCATTATTTCTTTCAGAAACGCCACCCGCCGACCGAAACCACACCTGCGGTACGCCTGCCCAGCGTGCGCGTGGGGATATTGGTTTCGTGGTGCGGCATGCGCGGGCTCGTCACGGTAGCTACCGCGCTGGCGTTGCCGCAGGAGTTCCCGGGCCGCGATCTCATCGTGCTCAGCGCCTTCACCGTCGTGCTCGGCACACTGATTCTTCAGGGATTCACCATCCGTCCGCTCATCACACTGCTGCGCATCGATGCGGATGCTTCCCTCGATGTGGAGATGTCACGAGCGCGCACGGCGATGCTGGATGCCGCGCTCGCCGCATTGGCGGATCGGTCCGGCGAGGGCGCAACCGCGCTGCGGGCGGAATATGGGGCGGCACGCGCCGCGTCCGTCGATCGATCCCGGCCGACGACGGCCTACGATGATTTACGGCTGCAGGCCATCGCGGCCCAACGCGTTCTACTCATCGAGTGGCGCACCCAGGGCCGGATTCAGGACGATGCCTTCCACTTGCTCGAGGACGAATTGGATCGCGCCGAACTGCACGCCGGATCGTTCGGCACCACGTGGCTCGAAGATTGATCTCAACGGGCCAAGTCGCATTTGACCTATTCGCGCGTCGCCAAGCCACGACTAATCCATGCGGACTCGCATCTGCTGGTACCATCAGGGACAATTGAATCGTGGCAACTTAGGGAGACCGCGGATGTCTTCACGTTTCTTCGCAATAGGTGCCTTGGGTGCATTAACGGCCATCACGGCGGTCTCGGCCGTCGGCCCTACTCAGCCCATGCTTTTGCGGCCGAATCCGCCAGGCAATGCCTTGCTGCACGTCGCAGGCAGCCGCAGCCCGCAACAGAGCCAGAGCGCATCAGGGTCGAAGTTCGACGCCTCGCTCGCCGAAATTGCACGCCATGTGAATGGCATGCGTCCCGGCCACGCGCTGGAAGATCTGCATGCGGTGAATCCGGCAGTGCGATTAACGCACCCGGCCGAGAGTGCGGTGCCGCTGGTGTTGATCGATGCCGTCACCACGGGCGATCCGCAGAAGTTGAAATCCGCGCTGGTAGGGTTGGGACTGCAGCGCGCGGCGCAGTACGCCAATGATGTCGGCGGATGGTTGCCGGTCGATCAATTGGATGCCGCAACGACCTTGGGCGAACTGCATGCCATCCGCGCCGCGATGCCACGCACGCGCGCCGGTGCCGTGACTTCGCAGGGCGACTACGCGCAGAACAGCGATCTGGTCCGCTCGAACAATGCGCTGACCGGCGCGGGCATTACGGTCGGCGTGCTGTCCGACAGCTACGACTGTTATCCGGTGTACGCCTCCAACGGTGTGCCGGCCAGCGGTAACGCAGGCTATGCCAACAATGGATTCAATGTGACGGCCGCAGGTGATATGGGCACGGGAGATTTGCCATCCTCGGTCAGCGTGCTGGCGGAAGCCACTTGCATGAACTACGGCGCGCCGCTCCAGTTGCCCTTCGGTGATGAAGGCCGGGCCATCATGCAAATCATTCACGACGTGGCGCCTGGTGCCGGCTTGGCCTTCTATACGGCGGAGAACAGTGAGGCGGCCTTCGCCGGCGGGATCGGCAAGCTCGCCGCTTCGGTGTCGAGCGGCGGCGCCGGAGCCAAAGTCATCGTCGATGACGTGGGTTATTTCGATGAGCCCTTCTTTCAGGATGGCTTGGTGGCGCAGGCGATCGATGCCGTGGTGGCCCAGGGCGTTGCCTATTTTTCCTCGGCCGGCAACAACGGCACGGTGGCGTATAACAACAACGCGCCTAGCTTTACCACGCCGGGAACGGGCCAAAACGCGAACGAGATGCTGTTGAATTTCAATCAGAGCGGCGGGGTCTCGACGACACTGCCCGTGTCCATTCCGGCGCTGATTCCCGGACAATTCATCGCCATCGTCGCTGAGTGGGATCAACCCTACGTGACCGGTGCACCCCACAGCGGCGGCGCGCAAAACCAGATCGACCTATGTGTCCAAGGGGCTGCGGGCGATATCGTCAGCAACCTGGAACCGAGCGGCAATTTAGGTACGGCGACGTGCACGGGCGTGAACGCAAAGGGCGTGGATCCCGTGCAGGTCATGTTTGTTTACAACCCCGCCAATGCCTGCGCCAACACTGCCAGCTGCAACAGCCCGGCGACAACCTTGAATATCGTGGTCGGCTTGGCCAACGGCAGCGCGTCGCCGGGGCGCATCAAAATCGCGGTCGAAGGCGACGGTGCGAGAATTCACATCACACAGTTCGCCACGAACAGCGGCACCCTGCAGGGTCACCCGGGCGCGGTGGGCGCATTGGCCGTCGGTGCGGCATTCTTTGCCAACACCCCATCTTGCGGGTTTACGCCCACGCTGGAGGCCTTTTCCTCGGCCGGCGGCGATCCCATTCTCTTTGACTCCACGGGTACGCGCCTCACCACGCCTGTCATGCGGCAAAAGCCCGACCTTGTGGGTCCCGACGGCGGCAATGACACCTTTCTCGGATTCAAATTGCAGACCGGGGAAGATGCCAGCACGGTAACTGCATGCGCCAACAACGCCAACTTTCCGAACTTCTTCGGCACCTCGGCCGCGGCACCGCACGTGGCCAGCATTGCTGCGCTGCTGCTGCAGGCGGACCCCTCGTTGACTCCTGCGCAGATCTACTCGGTATTGCAGCAAAGCGCGCTGCCGATGGGTGTCTCGCCGACCGTCGCTCCCAACTATGCCGCGGGCTATGGCTTCGTCCAGGCGGATGTGGCCGCCACGAAGATTCCAGCCATCGCTCCCGCCGCTCCGGTGCTGACGCTGGGCTCGAGTTCCATCACCGTCGGCAGCTCGACCACCCTGACCTGGAGCTCCGCCAATAATCAGGGCTGCACCGCATCCGGGAGTTGGACCGGTGCTCGGGCTGCCACGGGCAGCGAAACCGTCACGCCGACCGCCGTGGGCACCGACACATACATCCTGTTCTGCACCAATGTCGTCGGACCATCAGCGCCAACATCAACGACACTCACGGTAACGGCTGCGAGCTTGCCGCTTCCGACGCCTGCGCCCAGCTCCGGCGGCGGCGGCGGGGCAGTTGGCCTCGTAACGCTGCTAGGTTTGTTGGGAATGTGCGCGGAAAGAGCGCGGCGTTTGCGCATCGCGCGCCGCGCCGCTTGATGGCGGCGCGGTAGCGAATATCGCGGCTCCATGTCCTAGCGAGAATCGCGGCCTTCAAGGTCTGGCGAGATCGCAGCCCTCGCGGCCTCGCGAACTTTGGAGGTGCAGGGTAAATGGGGTCGATCGGCTGTGTGTCCGGCGTGTCCGTCCGGTCACTAGTCCGGCGCCCGAAAATGCGACCGAGATTGCCAGGCAAATTGCGATCTAGGCAGCGGTTGTTCGACGTGCTGGTAGTGAAATAGGGGACCGGGTTCGCGAAATGTGGGCTCGGTTTGGGTGCAGTCCTCGGTCACATTCTTGAGGATGGTTAGCAAGCCCGATGCCAGGATCGCACCGACACACAAAAGCACCAGCAAGGCGATAGCGATATTCATGGCCGCACCCGAAGTGAAAGCCTGAGCGCCGATTGTAAGATTTGCCGCTTTTGCCAGCTGTAGGACTAACGCCGATAGGGCTGTCAGCCGGGGGCGGTTGATGATCCCGGATTGGCCGCCGGCAGTACGCTGCCTGAGACTTCGCCAAACCCAATCGTGACGGCGCCCGGACGCTGGCACCAGGCACGGAAGGTCACGGTGTCGCCGTCTTCGAGGAACGTGCGTGTTTCGTCGCTGCCGACTTGCAGCGGCTCGCTGCCGCCTTGGCTGAGTTCCACCAGGGAGCCTGCCTCGGCGGCGGTCGGGCCCGACTGTGTGCCGCTGCCCAGCAAATCCCCCGGACGAAGATTGCAGCCATTCACCGTGTGGTGGGCGACTAGTTGGGAAATTGTCCAGTAGGCATGGCGTAAACTGGTCCGCGACAGGCGCTGTGCCGGCTCGTCGCGCTGCTGCATTTTCGCCGTTCGAATGTACGCTTCGAGGCGGATATCGATGGCTCCCGCCCGGCGATTCGATGCCGACTCCAAATAGGGCAGGGGCTGCGGATCGCGTTCGGGCCGGCTGAAGGGCACGCGAAAAGGCGCGAGGGCTTGCAGGGTGACCACCCACGGTGAAATGGTGGTGGCGAAATTTTTCGCCAAGAACGGACCCAAGGGCTGGTATTCCCACGCCTGCAAATCCCGCGCCGACCAGTCGTTGAGCAGGCACAGGCCGAAGATATGATTCTCGGCGTCCTCCAACGGGATGGCCGTGCCCTGCGGATTGCCGGTGCCGATGAAAATCCCCATTTCCAATTCGTAGTCCAGGCGTTCGGAAGGACCTACCGTCGGATTTCCCGCGCCGGCGGCTTTTTTTTGCCCCTGCGGACGGGCAAAGCGCTGACCCGACACGCCGATGGACGAGCTGCGGCCATGGTAGCCGATGGGTATCCACTGGTAATTGGGAAGCAAGGGATTATCCGGCCTGAATTGCCGGCCAATGGCCCGCGCATGATGGATCGATATGTAGAAATCGGTGTAGTCGCCGATCTGCGCGGGCAACGAAAACGCGGCGTCGGCTTGCGCCACCAGGCATTCTTTCAAGGCGCTTTCGTGGCCGGAGCCTCGTTTCAGCGCTGCGAACAGCGCATGGCGCAGCGCGCCCGAGAATTGCGGGCCCAATTGCATCAGGGCATTCAGTGACGACCGGCTGCCGGCGCGAATCGCCGTCGCTGCATCCCCGCTGAAAAGATCCGCCTGTGCCAATGCCGCAAGATCGACGATCTGATCGCCGATCGCTACGCCGCCGCGGAATTCCTCGGCGCTGCGCGCGCGTCGAAATATGCCGAAGGGAAGGTTTTGGATCGGAAAGGCGCAACCGCTTTCGTTCGCGGCGGCAAGCCAGCTGTGAACCGTCGGATCGTGCGTGGCATCCAGTCGATCGAAGACGGTCACGGCCGGGTTGGATCGAAATGTTTTTCGAGCCCCAGCCAATGACTCATGTAGTCCTCTTGCAGCCGCGGTATTCCTTGCAAGGCACAGCGGCTGGGTTTGAGCACGGACCGGGATTCGAACATGAACGCCATCGTGTCCGTGATGTGCACCGGAACGGATGTGTCCGCCGCCACCGCCTTGGCGAAGGTTGCCGCGTCCGGTCCATGGCCGCTCATGCAGTTGTGCAGCGAGCAGCCGCCGGGCAGGAAGCCGCTGCTCTTGGCGTCATACACCCCGCAGATGAGTCCCATGAATTCATTGGCGACGTTGCGATGAAACCACGGTGGCCTGAAAGTGTTCTGCATCACCAGCCAGCGCGGAGGAAAGATCACGAAATCGATGTTGCTGGTGCCCGCGGTGTCGCTCGGCGAATGCAGCACCAGAAAAATCGACGGGTCCGGATGATCGAATGAAACGGACCCCAGCGTGTTGAATCGGCGTAGATCGTATTGATAGGGTACGTTGTTGCCGTGCCAGGCCACCACGTCGAGCGGCGAGTGATCCATTCCCGCCACCCACAAGCTGCCGGCGAACTTGGCCACGAGCTCGCAGTCCTCGTCGAGGTCTTCGTAGCGCGCCCTCGGCACGAGGAAATCGCGCGCGTTGGCCAGTCCGTTGGCGCCGATGGGGCCCAAATCCGGCAATTTGAACGGCGCACCGAAGTTCTCGCAGATATAGCCGCGTGCCGCGGCGTCGGGCAGGTCGACTCGAAATCGCAGCCCGCGTGGAATGACCGCGATCTCCTGGGGGCCTACGCGCAGACGGCCTAATTCCGTGTCGATGATGAGGGTGCCCTGCTGCGGAACGATGAGCAGTTCGCCGTCGGCATCATAGAAGAATCGCCGCCGCATCGACCGGTTGGCGCCGAACAGGTAGAGCGCACAGCCTAAGTGCGTGTCCGGGCCGCCGGTACCGGCCATGGGAATCAGGCCTTCTACGAAGTCGGTCGGTTCGCCGGGGAGGGGCAGAGGATCCCATCGCAGCTGGTTCGGCGAGGCCGACCGGTCATCGGCGGGCTGGGGAAGATAACGGTGCTCGAATGGATGAAAAGGTCTATGCGTCACCGCCGGTCGAATGCGGTAGAGCCAGGAACGCCGGTTGGCGGCGCGGGGCGCGGTAAACGCGGTGCCCGAGAATTGTTCCGCGTACAGCCCGAAAGGACAGCGCTGCGGGGAATTGCGCCCTCGTGGCAGTGCGCCGGCCAGCGCCTCGGTGGCAAATTCATTGCCGAAGCCGCTCATGTACCCATCGGAACCGGGAACGATTGCGCTCACCGCCTCATTCTATGTCACCGGGAGGTCAAATGTGCGATCCTGCGCGGGGTTCAAAAAACAGGGTGCTTCAAGGCATGGCTCGCGAACATTTTCACTGGGACGATCCGTTGTTGCTGGATGCGCAGTTGAGCGGCGAGGAGAAAATGATCCGCGATGCCGCACGCGCCTATGCTCAGGGCCAGCTTGCACCGCGGGTGCTCGAGGCATTTCGCCGTGAGCACACCGATCCTGGCATCTTCAAGGAAATGGGTGGGGTGGGTTTGTTGGGTGCGACCATCTCCGATGCCTATGGTGGCGGGGGGCTCAACTATGTCAGCTATGGTCTGATTGCGCGTGAGGTCGAGCGCATCGATTCCGGGTTCCGTTCGATGATGAGCGTGCAGTCGTCCTTGGTGATGCTGCCCATATCGAAGTTCGGTACCGAGGCCCAGAAGCAGAAGTACCTGCCTCCTCTGGCACGTGGGGACTCCATCGGCTGCTTCGGGCTCACGGAACCTGATCATGGGTCCGATCCGGGCAGCATGGTCACGCGGGCGCGCGCCGCGGCCGGAGGCTACCGGCTCTCGGGAGCCAAGACTTGGATCACCAACAGTCCGATCGCCGACGTATTCGTCGTCTGGGCAAAGACCGACGACGATATCATCCGCGGTTTCATTCTGGAAAAAGGCTGGAAAGGTTTGAGCACGCCGGTTCTGCACGGCAAGGTGGGCCTGCGTGCGTCGACCACCGGTCAGATTCTCATGGACGAGGTCTTCGTGCCGGAAGAGAATCTGCTTCCCGGCGTGACCGGACTCAAGGGCCCCTTTACTTGCCTCGACTCGGCGCGCTATGGAATTTCGTGGGGCGCGCTTGGTGCGGCCGAAAGCTGTTGGCACACCGCCCGGCAGTATGTTCTGGATCGCAAGCAGTTCGGCCGGCCGCTGGCTGCCAATCAACTTATCCAGAAGAAACTCGTCGACATGCAGACCGAGATTACACTGGGCCTGCAGGGTTGCCTGCGCCTAGGCCGCATGAAGGACGATGGGACCGCCTCGGTGGAAATTACTTCCATCATGAAGCGAAATTCCTGCGGCAAGGCGTTGGAGGTTGCGCGCCTGGCGCGCGACATGTTGGGGGGCAACGGCATCTCGGATGAATACGGCGTCATTCGACACGTCGTGAATCTCGAGGTGGTGAATACCTATGAAGGTACTCACGACATTCATGCCTTGATCCTCGGCCGCGCGCAAACCGGGATTCAGGCGTTCAGCTAGGAACCTCTCCGGCCAATGGCGACCCTGCGGTTTTGGGTGGGGTCGGGTCCGCTTCGAGGCTAGGCTTTCGGACCTACATGGCTTTCGGACCTATGGATAATCCGCCGACGCCGCGCCGGACACGCGCGGCACGTGGATGGTCGGCTTGAGGCCGATTTGCCACTCCGCGACGCTGGGAGTGTCCGCGCTCAAAGCGATGTGCTGAATGGTGCTCTCTTCGGTGCGGTCCATGTTGGGATGCCATGTCCTCACGGTGTATTCGCCCGCCGGGAGATCGTTGATGACGGCGGTTCCGAGCGGCCCGGTCTTTGCGAAGAACGGTGTTTCCGATACATAGATATAGCCGATCATCCAGTCGTGGATGTTGCACCCCAAGACCACGACGCCGGGCTTGTCGAACATCACCGGCGGTGCATCGGTGCCTGAATACAGCGGGAGTTCGAATTTCTTCGCCGGGGAGAAGGAATACACCTGGTGCCGGATGTTGTCGCTGTTCGGGAAACGGATGGTTGAACCCACGAATATCGGCTTCACGTAGGGCACGAACTGCTTGTCGACTTGATCCACGGCAGCGGCCGGGGCATGGGCGTGCAGGGCGTTGCGCGGGTCGACCGGAACCACCAGGATGACGGCATCCGCCACCGCTTTTCCCTTCTGATCCTTGACGAGCGCGCGGATTTCCGCCGCCTGCGCGGCCGCGCAGAAGAACACGGATGAGACGATAGCTATGAAATTCTTGAGCATATTAAAACTGATAGTTCCAGGTGAGTTGAGGCACCGAATTGGTGTAGTTGTTGCCGCCTCGAGCATGCGTGTCGAAGCGCTGAAATGCGCCTCCGATCAGGCTGTGATCGGTGAGCGAATAGTTGGCGCCCAGCTTGATGCCGTAGGTCGTGCCGTCCAGCCGATAGGCATAGGCCGTGGGTCCAAAGGCCGGATCCGGCGCAGCCGCTTTGAGATCGGTCAGAGGATAGTAGTGGCCCGCAGTCAGCGCAGTAGAGATGACATCGCCATGGCGCAGTAGGGATCCTAAGCTGAGCGACATCCGATCGCTCAGCGCATATTGTGCGTTCGCCGTGAAGCTGCGGCCGGTCTGACTGAACGCATCGTTCGATACACCGTAGATCTCAGAAGCGCCGGGAGCGGCGGCGCGGCGCTCAAAGTTGTATCCCGCTGCCAAGTTCCAGCGCTCATCGAGGCGTTTCCCCATTTCCAGCGACGCTCGATAGATGGTGACGTTCCGGTAGCCGTCTTCGTAATCGGATCGAGCTGCCGACACTTGCGCCCGGGACCATGCGGCAAACGCGCCAATGCCCCACTTCTTCTTCAGGGACAGCAAGCCATCGATGGAAGCATTTCGCAATCCGTCCAAGCGATCGTACACCTGCCCGGACAGCTCGCTGCCGGCAACCAGGCTCAAGCTGCGCCCGACGGGGAGCAAATCGAAGGCGGACAGGGTGGCCGAGGTGCTGGAATCCGGCACCATGTCCGAGTGGTTGTGGGCGTCACCGACATTGTCGTCGTGGCTCAAGGAGGCGGCGGTGGCCACGACCCAATCGCTGCGTGCCGTGTGACAGGCAACGCAGAGTACGAGCAATGCCCCCGCCGAGGCGGGGGTCGCCTTGT
Source organism: Gammaproteobacteria bacterium (assembly GCA_021323735.1). Lineage (GTDB taxonomy): Bacteria > Pseudomonadota > Gammaproteobacteria > Steroidobacterales > Steroidobacteraceae > Bog-1198. Next base: position 108,615 of record JAJPKM010000048.1, on the reverse strand, counting down.
GAAACGTCCTGGGCCCCTGACAGTGCATTCCCACATTATGCAATGCCGCCCCCACGGCCAAGCATGACCTAAGTCGCATCGCGCGGCGCTCGGCGGGGGAGAGCGCCGGCCAAAAGGCCACTCCATGGTCGTGAGCTCTGGGGGGCGGTCGACGCCACGGGTGGCAACGGGCTGTTCGGCGTTAGGGGGGCGTTCCGCTTAGGGTCATTAGGCGTCGGAGATTTGGCTCACCCCGTCGGGCTGCCCAACGGTGTGGCCCGCGGCCACCCAGGCATCCAGTCCCCCATGCAGTGGACGAACTCGCTTGAAGCCATGATTCATCAGGATTTTGGCCACGCGCGCCGCCGAGGCCTCGCTCGGGCAGGTGCAGTACAGAATAATGTCGCGATCGCGCGGCAGACCTTCTAGGTGCACGCCCACGTCCGACAATGAAATATGCAGGGCTCCGGGAATCCAGCGTGGCTCGAGCGCTCGCGCCGTCGCCGAACGCACATCGATGATGAGGGGTTCCGTGCCGCTTTGAATCAGCTGGTGGAGTTCCTCCACGCTGATGCGCGCCATGCGTAGCATCTTGTAGAAGCGCCTGCGCTCCCACCATTTGTACCCGACATAGGCGGCGAGCGCGGCCGATGCAGCGGCCAGGGCAATGCTTCCGATCTGATCGAGGCGAACCAACAGACGTTCGATTTGGGATCTGAACAGCACGCCCGCCAAGAGCCCGGCGCCTGCCCACAACATGGCGGCGAGCGTGCTCAAGCCGATGAATCGCAGCCGGCCGATACGCAGCGCGCCGGCAAGCGGGGGCGCAATGGTTGCCCAGCCTGGCACGAACTTGGCGATCACCAGCGAATTGACGCCCCAGCGGTCAAATTGGCTCTGCGTTTCATTGACGCAGGAATCGGGTTCCAAGGAAATTCGGCACAGTGTCTTCAATACCCGGATGCCATATTTCTCGCCGACGCCGTACCAACCGCAATCCGCCGCCACGCAGGCGCCTACCGCGACCAGAAACAGCCACCCTAAGGGGAGCTGACCATTCGCGGCGATTGCACCGGCGAGCACCAGCGTGGGTACGGCCGGTATGGGCAGGCCCAGCTGATTGAGCAGGACATTGCAGGCGACGGCCGCGATGCCGTACTGGCCTAGAGCTGAGATGAATTGTTGAATCAAGATTTCCTGTGTTCGATATTGGGCAAAAATGCGGCCACCATGCCGAGCAACGGCAGATAGGCACAGATTCGGTACACGAACTCGATCCCTCGGGTGTCGGCGAGACCGCCCAGCACTGCGGCTCCGATGCCGCCGATCCCAAAGGCAAATCCGAAAAACAGTCCCGATACCGCACCTACGTTGCCGGGCATCAGCTCCTGCGCAAACACCACGATCGCCGAGAACGCCGAGGACAGTATCAAGCCGATGACGAAAGTCAGAATGCCCACCCACATCAAATCGACGTGAGGCAGCAAGAGCGTGAAGGGGGCGATCCCCAAGATCGACACCCAGATCACCCGCTTGCGGCCGATGCGATCGCCCAACGGCCCTCCGAACAGGGTGCCCAGCGCCATGGCGAGCAGGAAGACGAACAGATGGACCTGCGCGGAGCGGACCGAGACATGAAACTTCTCGATCAGGTAGAAGCTGAAATAGCTGGTAATGCTGGCCACGTAGAAGTACTTGGAGAAGATCAACAGCACCAGCACGATGATCGACCAGCGCACGCGCGCCGGCGAGACCGGGCTCGGCGTGACCGGATGGAGCGCCTTCGGCCGGTCGATATGGTGGGTTTTGTACCAGGCGCCGACGCGCGCCAATACCGCGATGGCCAGCACCGCGGCGATCGCGAACCAGGCCAGGCTCGCCTGTCCGTGGGGCAGGATGACCCAGGCCGCCAGCAGCGGCCCCGTGGCGCTTCCGGCATTTCCGCCCACTTGAAAGATGGATTGCGCCAGACCATGCCGGCCGCCGGATGCTAGCCGGGCGATGCGGGAGGATTCGGGATGAAAAATCGCGGACCCTGCCCCGATCAAAGCCGCGGCCGCCAGAACGCTGGTGTAGTTCGGCGCCCAAGCCAGGGTCACCATGCCGATCAGCGTGAAGCACATGCCGACGCTCAAGGAATAGGGCTTCGGGTGCTTGTCGGTGTAGACGCCGATGAGCGGCTGCAACAGGGAGGCGCAAGCCTGATAGGTCAGCGTGATCGCGCCGATCTGCACGAAACTCAAGTGGAACTCACCCTTGAGCAGCGGGTATATCGAGACGATCAACGACTGCATCATGTCGTTGAGGAAATGTGAGAAGCTCAGTGCTCCCAGCAGATTGAAGCGTGTTTGTACCACCGGGACGATTGCCGGCGAATCCGCTGCAAAACTTTTTGCCATGCCGTGAACTCTTCCAAGTTGCGCCGATGAGCGCGCCACCAACTGCATACCCTACTAGTAACTTCGTTGTCTGTCCTGAGAGAATGCACCGATGAAACGCTTCCAGCCCTTCGTCTTTCTGAGCGACATTGCCTCGCGCTGGGATGTGCTGGCATTCATCGTGGTCATCGGTTTGGTGGTGTTCCTGGGGGAGACCTCGCGCGGCCTGTTTGCGCCGCTCACCGCGCTTCAGACGATGCCCATGTCGCTCGATCCTGCGCATTTGCCGGAATACGCCGCGCGCACCACGTTCCGGATGTTTGCGGCACTGGGACTGTCGCTGCTGTTCACGCTGACGTATGCGACATGGGCTGCCAAGAGCGAGCGGGCCGGCAGGCTGCTCGTACCCATTCTCGATATCCTGCAATCGGTACCCATTCTGGGCTTCATTTCCATCACCGTCGTATTCTTCATGTCGCTTGCACCCGGACGGGTTCTGGGCGCCGAGTTCGCCGCCATTTTCGCCATATTCACCAGCCAGGCCTGGAACATGGCATTCAGCTTTTATCAATCCTTGCGGACCATCCCCACCGAGCTTATCGAGGCAGCGGAATCATTCCGGCTGTCCCCGTGGATGCGTTTCTGGCAGCTCGAGGTTCCCTTCGGCATGCCCGCGCTCATCTGGAACATGATGATGTCCATGTCCGGCGGCTGGTTCTTCGTGGTGGCCTCCGAGTCCATCAGCGTCGGGCACACCACCGTGGCGCTGCCGGGGGTGGGTTCGTATATCGCGCTCGCCATAGAACAGAAGAATCTCGTGGCCATCGGTTGGGCGATCGCGACCATGATGATCGTAATTCTTCTTTACGACCAGCTGCTGTTCCGGCCCCTGGTGGCGTGGGTGGACCGCTTTCGCGTGGAGCAAGAGCCCGGCGTGCGCGTGCCGGACTCCTGGGCACTGACCATGATGCGCCGTTCGCGGCTCATCCATGCGGCGACCGTCGCGTTTCATGCAGCCGTCATGTTGACCAGCCGCGCGGTGAAACGCCGCGACGAGCCGTTGAAACCCCTTGTGGAACGGCCGAAACGCTCCTCCGATCTGCTATGGGTTCTGCTCATCGTCGCCGCCGTCGTGGCGGGCCTGTGGCATATCGTGGTCGTGCTCATTCAAAACACGCCGTTGAAAGAGGCGCTGCAGGTGTGCGGCCTGGCGACGCTCACCATGCTGCGCGTCTTCGTCTTGATCGCGCTCGCCAGCGCGGTATGGGTGCCGATCGGTGTCTGGGTGGGCATGCGCCCCCGGGCCGCACAGATCGTTCAGCCGGTGGCGCAGTTCATGGCGGCGTTCCCGGCCAATCTGCTGTTCCCCATCGCGGTGTTCGCCATCGTGCGGTGGAAGCTGAATCCCGATGTTTACCTGAGCCCGCTCATGATCTTGGGCACGCAGTGGTACATTCTATTCAATGTCATCGCCGGCGCCTCCGCCATTCCGGCGGAGATGCGGTACGTGGCGGCTAATTTTCGCGTCACCGGCTGGCTGTGGTGGCGCAAGGTCGCATTGCCGGCAATACTGCCGTTCTATGTGACGGGTGCCATCACGGCATCGGGCGGATCTTGGAACGCGGCCATCGTCGCCGAGCTTGCCACCTGGGGAGATACCCAGGTGCAGGCACGGGGATTGGGCAGCTACATCGCAGAGGCAACCACGGCAGGCGATTTCCACCGCATCGTACTGGGGATCGGCACGATGAGCTTGTTCGTGGTGATCATCAATCGGCTGTTCTGGCGCCCGCTGTATTTCTACGCCGAGCGCAAGTATCGACTTACTTAGGATTTTGCGATGAACAACTCTCCGCTGCTGCAGTGCACCGACGTTCGTAAGGCATTTCCCAAACCGGACGGTGCGGAACTCCTGGTGCTCGAGGGCATGAACCTGGAGCTGCGCGAAGGGCAAATCGTCGGTTTGTTGGGCAGATCCGGTTCGGGCAAATCCACGTTGCTGCGTCTCATCGCCGGCCTGTCCGAGCCCAGCGCCGGAAACTTGCGCTACATGGGGAAGCCCATCCTGGGCCCCGCACCGGGTATCGCCATGGTGTTTCAGAGTTTCGCGCTGTTCCCCTGGCTCACGGTGTTCGAGAATGTCGCGCTGGGACTTGAAGCGCAGAGAATGTCGCGGCCGGAAATTCGTACGCGATCGCTGGCCGCCATCGACCTCATCGGCTTGGACGGCTTCGAGTCCGCCTACCCGCGCGAGTTATCCGGCGGCATGCGTCAGCGCGTCGGCTTCGCCCGCGCGCTGGTGGTGCATCCGAACATATTGCTGATGGATGAGCCCTTTTCCGCTTTGGACGTGCTCACCGCGGAAACGCTTCGCACCGACTTTCTCGACCTGTGGTCTGAGGGTCGAATGCCCATCAAGGGCGTCATTTTGGTGACGCACAACATCGAAGAGGCGGTGTTGATGTGCGACCGGGTACTGGTATTCGGCAGCAATCCGGGCCGGATCTTAAGTGAAATAAAGGTGAACTTGCCGCAGCCACGCAACCGCCTGGATCCGAGCTTTCGCGAGCTGGTGGAGCGCATTTATGTCGAAATGACCGTGCGCCCAGCCGCCGGAACGGCAGGGCGCAAGGAGAACTTTCCGGGTTTAGGGATAGGTAGTGCGTTGCCCCATGTGTCCTCCAACTTGCTCGCCGGCCTCATGGAGGCGGTGGCCGCGCCGCCATTCAACGGCAAGGCTGACCTGCCGGAAATCGCCTCCGATCTGACCATGGAAATCGATGAGCTGTTCCCGGTCGCGGAAACCCTGCAAATGCTGCGTTTCGCGGAAGTAGAGGGGGGAGATCTGAAGCTGACCGAGGATGGATTGGCCTTTGCCCATGCGGCACTCGACGAGCGCAAGCGCATTTTCCTACGCCACTTGCTCACCTATGTGCCGCTGGCAGCCCATGTCCGCCGGGTTCTGGACGAGCGGGCCTCGCACTCCGCCCGCAAGAGCCGCTTTATCGACGAATTGGAGGATTTCATGTCGGAGGAGGCTGCGGAACAGAGCCTGCGGGCGGTGGTGAGCTGGGGTCGATATGCCGAGGCCTTCGCCTATGATGACGAGAATGCCATGTTCAGTCTGGAGAATCCGACTTAAACTGCGGCAATGACCGAGACGGCGCCCTACCTGACCCTGCATGTTCCGCCGGATGAAATGGTGAAATACATCCAGGATCTGATGAAACTGCCGCATGGCGAAATTGCCGCCGGTACGGCGATGGCGTTGGCACAGCGGCACTGGGGCGGCGATACGCCGCTGGCGCGCGCGGCGCTGCTGCGCTGGGGTGCGCTCAACCTCGCCTTTCAGGACAAGCGTCTCGAAACCTGGACCGTCACCCGCGAGCGCGATCGCATTCAGGTTCCGGCGGCGCTGGTGGCAGCCGCCGGCGTTGCTCCCCTGATGATCGACAATGAGCGCGCCGTATTCGACATTCCCGCGCTGTTGGATGCCACGCTGGAATTCCAGCCGCCGGCAGGTCAGGCTTAGATCCCGTGACAGACACCGACGAGACGGCGCTAAAGCCGCGCTTTGGGATACTGCGCACCATCGCCCTTTACAAGCTCATCAAGGTGCTGCTGCTGCTGGCGGTTGCCTATGGGGAATTGCGGCTGCGCGACGCTTCCATCGCCGCCAAGCTGCTGTCCTGGGCGCAGGCGCGCCCATACGGACTCGAACACCGCATCGTCACGCAGTTGTTGGAATGGTTCAGCGGTCTGAGCGTGTCCCGTGCCCATGCGCTGCGCCTCGTCACGCTGGCCTATGCCGGGGTCTTTGCGGTGGAGGGCGTGGGTTTGTGGATGCAGAAGCGCTGGGCCGAATGGTTGACCACCATCATTACCGCGTCGCTGATGCCCTTGGAGGCTTGGGAGATCATCTTGCGGCCGACCATCGGTAAAGTCTTGATATTGCTCGCCAACGGAGCCGTGGTTGCCTACCTCGTATGGCATGTGCGCTCGAAGAATCGGCCGCTGCAACCGGCCCCTTCACTCAATGTGAAATGATCTTCATCTCGGCCGAAATGCGCCAATCCATCGTATTCTTCGCTCCGCTCTAGCCTAAATCACCGTTTGGAGATCCCATGAAGAAGTCCGCGACCTTGATTACCACTGCACTGCTGACCTTTGGCCTCGCCGCCGCCTCCATGGCCGCCGATGCGCCGAAGTCCGGCGCGACCGCTGATTCCGCCACCTCGGCGCCTGCCGCCAAGGCGAAGACCAAGAAGCACAGCACCGCCAAGAAGTCGAAGAAGTCGACCACTGCCGCTCCGGCAACCAAGTAATATTATTGGTATGGCGCCCCGACCGCTTTACGGCGGCCGGGGCGTTTTTCATTCTGCGGGCAACTTAAGGTGGCTCGATGTCACTTGTGAACGTCATCATTCTTGCGATCGTTCAAGGCTTGGCCGAGCTGCTGCCGGTATCTAGTTCCGCCCATGTGGTCGTCGCCGAGAAACTTCTGGGCCTCGATCCTTCCTCGCCGCCGATGACATTGCTGCTGGTCATGCTGCATACCGGCACCATGTTTGCGGTCATCGTGTACTTTTGGCGCCAGTGGCTGGATATCTATCTCGGAAGCGGTCCGGCGTTCAAGGCGTTTGCCGTCAGGGTGATCATCGCGACCGTACTCACGGCCGTGGTCGGCGAGATCATCATCAAGATCATCGAAATGACTTTGTTGCGCAATGTTCCGCATTCTGAGATCGAGGATCTGTTCAGTCATCTCGAATTCATCGCGCCGGCGCTGGCGGCGGCGGGCGTCATCATTCTAGCCGCGGGCCTCTACGAGAGACGAAAGTCCTCGCGAGGTCAGGCAGCAACCCACGATATGACCCTGCGCCAAGCCGGCCTCATCGGAATGGTGCAAGGCCTGTGCCTGCCGTTCAGAGGGTTGTCGCGTTCCGGTGCCACCATTTCCACGGGAATGTTCTTAGGAGTTACCAAGGCGCGAGCGGAAGCATTCAGCTTCGCGCTGGCGGTAGTCATCACGCCGCCCGTGGTAGGCCGTGAAGTGTTGCGGCTCATGCGCTCCGCTCATGAGAACGGCGCGGCTGATCTCGGCTCGGTTGCGCTTCTGACTATGTGCGGCGCGGTGATTGCGTATTTCGCCGGCCTTCTCGCGTTGAAATGGCTGAGCCGTTGGCTGGAGAGCGGCCGCTGGTATTTATTCGGCATCTACTGTTTGGTCGCCTCCGCTGCGGTGATGGTTCTGTATCGCAACGGATATTAGAAACTGAGTATTCAACCTATCCGCGGAGCTGTTTTACGTATATGTCGGCATGGCATCACTTCACTAGGCCGCTGAAGGAACCGGTTTGAGCGGGGCGGCCGTACAAGCCACCGACGTGGCGCACCTGATCCAGGTGGCGCTCACACCCATATTCCTGATTTCCGCGATCGGCGTGACGCTCACCGTGTTGACCAACCGCCTCGCGAGGATCGTGGATCGCGCACGCATCATGGAGAAAGAGGTGGGCCATCCGGACTACCGGCCCGATGGGCGCCGCGATCTACATGCGGCACTGGGTGTGTTGGCGCGGCGCGCCCGCTACATCAATGCGGCAATTACCCTGATCACGCTCTCGGCGCTGTTTATTGCCTTGGTGGTGGTGATGCTGTTCGTCAACGCCTTTGCACACTGGGACCTTGCGGCGTTCATCGCAATCATGTTCATCCTGTCGATGCTGGCGCTGGCCGGCGCATTGACGGCCTTTCTCATCGAAGTGCGCATCGCCACTACCACGCTGCGCATCGGTATCGAAGCCGCGCAGCACGACGAGGAGCCGGTCTGACGCCGCCTTGTGCTCAGTGATCGGGCTTAGTGTGCGGCGTGTTCGCGCACCGGGATGGGCACATTGCACAACTCGATGCGTCCGGCGGGGACTTTGAAAAACTCCTCGGGCCGATTGCGCCGCGATTCGATCAGCGCGGTGAAGGTCGGGGTGTCGGTGCGGATCACCTCGAGGTTGGATCGCTGCGCGACGGGCACGTCGGCCGCCACGCGAATCGACTTGATGGGCAGCGGCTTTTCGTTCTTGGCGTAGAAGCCCATCTCGGCGCTGCCGCGCGGCAGACTGGAGAGCAGTTCGACGCCCTTCAGCACACGTCCCACCAGGGCGACATTTCGATCCAGGTGGCGCGGCGCATGGCCGATGACCACGTACAATTCCGCACCGCTGCCGCTTTCGGCATCGAAATCGCGCCCGACGCCGACCATGCCGTAGCAGTGCGCCAGCCAGACCTTGTGCAGCTTCGCGGAGCGCGCCACCGGAAAACCGTTGGAAAAACCGACTTCCGGCGCATAGACATCGCCGTCCGGCAAGCGGGTGAAAGCCATGTGCGCGGGCTCGCCTGAGTCGAATTCCGGCGCCACCTTGCCGATCCCTGCGGGCAGAGGGTGGCGATTGTCCGGATCGCCCCACTGCGCTACGTAGTTGTCTTGTTCACGGATGACGGATAACCCGTCGAAGTAGCCGGCACGTGCCAAGGTCTTGATATTGACCACGTGCAAGGGGGCAAAGGCCGGTGCCAATTCGATGATCACGCGCCCGCCCGGCAACTCGACATACAGGGTGTTTTCCGGATCGAGCGGACGCCAATCGGCGGGACTCGACGCGGCCAAGACCTCGGGCATGCTCAAGGGTTTGGCCGCCGGCGCGGCGTTCGACAAAAAAGCCAGCGCACAGGGAATTAAAAACTTAAAATTGGCACTCATGCTCGAAGTATTGCACAAATCGGTCAGCGGCCGGTCGACGGCCGGCTAGGGGGCTAAATGCGCCGGATTTTAATTTTCTGTTTGGCTTTATGCCTAGCCGACCTGATGGCGCCGGCCATGGCGCAAGGTTACCCCCAAGGTCCGGGCGGCATCCCGTCGGTCACGGGTGGCGGTGGCGGCAGAGCTCCTCAATCGGAAATACCGTCCGTACCGATTGAGGTCAAGCCCGACAGAGCCGCCGCCAAAGCCTACGCCGCCGGCACCAAGAGCATGCTGAAGGCCCATGAGCTCGAGGATGTGATTGCAAAGGCCTCGGACCCGGACAAGAAAGCCAAGGCGGTGTCGAAGCTGGAAGATACGTATGCGAGGGCGCTGGATCAATTCACCGAGGTCCTGCGCAACAAGAACGACATGTACGATGCGTGGAATCAGATTGGCTATGTGCATCTGCGCTTCGGCGCCTTCCGCGAATCCATCGACGACTACAACCATGCGCTGGCGTTGAAGCCGGATCTCTTGGAGGCGACTCAGCATCGCGGTGAGGCTTACCTTGGAATCGATCATCTGGACGAGGCGAAAGCGGTATACATGGATTTATTTTTCCATGCCCGGCCGATGGCCGACCAACTGATGGTCGGCATGCAGGCGTGGGTGCAGAGCCACCGGGCCGCGCCCAATGGCATGCGTGTCGCGGATATCGACGCCTTCGACAAATGGGTGCAAGAGCGCGAGGGCATCGCCAAGACGACGGCTTCCGCCAACTAGGACCCAGCGTCGGGACTCTGCGTTTTTGCTACCGCGAGCGCGTCGATCTTGAGGCGCAGTTGCTCTACCAGTTCTTCCAGCGCTCGCACACGTTCGGTCAGGGTGGGTGCGCCCGCGGGAGTTCGGTCCTGGGCGCCATCCGCCTCCGGCTCCGGCTTCGGTTCCGGCGCCGATTCGAAGGATCCTGAAAACAGGTGCGCGTAGCGCGATTCGCGCGCGCCGGCTGCACGCGGTAAACGTGCGATGAATGGGCCGTCCTCGCGCGTCATCAGACCTTTCAACGTCGCTTCCACCTGCTCGGCATCGGTGAACTCGCACAGGCGGTTGGTGCGCGAGCGCAGCTCGCCCGGCGTCTGCGGGCCGCGCAACAACATCACGCAAATGACGCCCAGTTCCTGCTTGGAAAATTTCAGGGGGCCGAATTCGGTATTGCAGAAGCGGTGCTTGTACTTGGTGACGCGCCCGCCGTAACCGGCGGATTTGTCGCTCACCATGTATTTCTTCATGAGCGTGTCGACCGACCGCTGGACTTCGGCCTCGCTCAACTCGAGCACCGGATCGCGATTGGTCTTCTGATTGCAGGCATTGGTGAGGGCGTTGAGCGACAAGGGATACTGATCGGGTGTGGTGATTTCCTTCTCGATCAGGCAGCCGATCACTCGAGCTTCATTCGACGAAAATTCAATGTTCATAACCGCTTCCAACTCGATGGCCGTTGTTTTAGGGTAGCGCCTCGAGCCCAACAGAAATCCAGGATATTAGAAAATGAAAACCAAAGCCGCCGTCGCGACCGCCGCCCGCAAGCCCCTGGAGATCATCACCGTCGATCTGGACGGGCCGAAAGCCGGAGAGGTGCTGGTGGAAATCAAGGCCAGTGGCGTTTGCCACACCGATGAGTTTACCCGCTCCGGTGCGGACCCAGAGGGCTTATTTCCGGCCATCCTCGGCCACGAAGGTGCCGGCATCGTCGTCGACGTAGGTCCCGGCGTGACCACCTTGCGCAAAGGCGACCATGTCATCCCGCTTTACACGCCGGAATGCCGGCAATGCAAGTCCTGTACGTCGCACAAGACCAATCTATGCACCGCGATCCGCGCCACCCAGGGTAAGGGAATGATGCCCGACGGCACCAGCCGCTTTTCGATCGGCAAGGATCTCGTGCACCACTACATGGGCTGCTCCACATTCTCCAATTTCACCGTGCTGCCGGAAATTGCCTTGGCCAAGATTCGCCAGGATGCGCCCTTCGACAAGGTTTGCTATATCGGCTGCGGCGTCACGACCGGCATCGGCGCGGTGATCAATACCGCCAAAGTGGAGGCGGGCGCGAATGTCGTGGTGTTCGGTCTCGGCGGCATCGGACTCAACGTCGTTCAGGGCGCGCGGATGGTCGGTGCCAACAAGATCATCGGCGTCGATTTGAATCCCGAACGCAAGGCGCTGGCCGAGAAGTTTGGATTGACCCACTTCGTCAATCCGAAGGAGGTCGGTGCGGATCTGGTGGCCCACCTGGTGGCGCTCACCGATGGCGGTGCTGACTACAGCTTCGAGTGCGTCGGCAATGTGGACCTGATGCGCCAGGCATTGGAATGCTGCCATCGCGGCTGGGGCGTCTCGGTGGTCATCGGTGTCGCCGGCGCCGGCAAGGAGATCTCGACTCGACCGTTCCAATTGGTGACCGGGCGGGTATGGAAGGGTACTGCCTTTGGGGGCGCGCGGGGCCGCACCGACGTGCCGAAAATCGTCGATTGGTACATGGAAGGCAAGATCAACATCGACGATCTCATCACCCACAAACTGCCGCTCGAGGATATCAACCGGGCGTTCGACCTGATGCACACCGGCGAATCGATACGCAGTGTGGTGCAGTTTCCGTGAGCGGCCTTACCTTGATGTCGGAGCACGCCTGCTGCGGAGGTGTGCAGCGTTTCTATAGGCACGCCTCGCACGAAACCCGCGGCCCGATGAAATTCTCCGCGTATCTCCCGCCGCAGGCGCGCAGCGGCAAGGTCCCCGTGCTTTATTTTTTGTCCGGGCTTACTTGCACCGAAGAGACGTTCTGCATCAAATCCCACGCGCAGAAGTCGGCCGCGGACTTAGGGCTCATGCTGATCTCGCCGGATACCAGTCCTCGCGAACCGCGCATTCCCGGCGACGCCGAGCATTGGGATTTCGGCTATTCAGCGGGGTTCTATCTGGACGCCGTGCAGGAACCCTGGTCGGCTCATTACCGCATGTACAGTTACGTCACGCGCGAACTGCGAGAGATCGTGGCGGCCCATCTGCCGGCGCGTCCCGAGGCCAGCGGCATTTTCGGCCATTCCATGGGCGGCCATGGTGCGTTGACTCTGGCGCTGCGCAATCCCTCGCTATACAAGTCGGTTTCGGCATTTTCGCCGATCGCGGCACCCATGCAATCTCCGTGGGGCCAGAAGGCTTTTAGCCGCTATCTGGGCGCCGACAGGGAACTCTGGCGCCATTACGATGCCACCGAATTGGTATCGCGCGGCACCCATCCTGCTTCCATCCTCATCGATCAGGGCACTGCCGATCAATACCTTGCCGAAGAATTGCTGACGGAGAAATTTGCCGCCGCCGCCGCCAAGGCCGGCCAGCGACTAACCCTGCGGATGCAGCCGGGCTACGACCATGGCTACTACTTCATCCAGACGTTCATGGCAGACCATTTACGCCATCACGCCGATCAGCTGTTGCCGTAGGACTGGATCAGGTTGCCGGTGTCATGGCCGTAGCAGAATCTCGCGGCCCCAGAACTGGATCAGCTAGAACCGGATCAGCGTACCAAAACCTGCGGTTCGGAGGTGATGCGTCCGTCGAAGTCCGTCCATACATGCTGGGCGAAATCGTACAGCTTGCAGCGGCGCACGGTGTTCCAGTAGTAGCGCCACGAGAACACTTCCGAGTTCAGGCGTTCATCGAGCGTGGCAGCGAGTTTTGCCTGGGCCTCTTTCAGCCGATACAGCGGTATGCCCATGTTCACATGATGCGCACCGTGCTCGAGGATGTAGTGGATCAGTCCATCGAGCGGGCGCATGAGTTTGATGTGCACGGTCGTCGTTGCATACCCGGCATTGGCGGTCCACTCATCGCGCCGCTCGTACCAGGCGACGCGAGGATGCGTGTGCTGCACGTAGATCACGAAGCCCATGAGACAGTTCCAAAAGAAGAATGGAACCGCAAATCCGAATACCAGCAGCGACCCGATCGACTTGCCGCTGTACAGGCCCCATGCCACCAAGCCGCCGACCCAAAGAGTGCCGAAGCCCGCAACCAACAGGCTGTCCCAGGTGTAGCTCTTGCGTCGCGTCGTCACGTGCTTGCGCCCGGGGAAGAACAGCTTCTTCCACCACATCTCGATCATGTAGTACACACCTTGGCCAAAGCCGCTGCGGTAGACGCGCTCCAGCAGCCGGCGCACGCCGGACAGTTTCGCAAACTCCGCCGGGGAGTAGGGCGTCCAGACGTAGTCGCGGCCCTTGAGATTGGTAAAACCGTGATGCGCGAGGTTATGCCCAATTTCCCACAGGCTGTACGGCGTCAACGACGGCAGGAATGCGATTCGCCCGATCCATGTGTTCAGTGTCTTATTCGGCGTGTAGGAGCCATGGCAGGCGTCGTGACCGATGACGAACAGGCGTGCGATCCACAGAGCTGCCACGAGCGAGGCAAAAACTTTGACCCACAAAGAGTCCACGACGAGCAGGCTGCCGATCGCTACCCCCAGCACCAGCCAGTCGAGCAGAAACCAGATGACCGGCGTTGCAACACCGGGGTCTACCGCGAAAGGCTGCAATAGCTTTTGAAATTTAAAGCGCGACTTATCGGGCGGCAGCGGCGCCGGCGCGGCAACTTCAGGTTTTGGATCGGAAACGTCTGATTTGGGAAGCGGTGTTTGCACTCAAAGACCCCGTGGGTACCTGGGAAGCTGAACGCAACATTATACGCTGAGAATAGCGATTCGCACGGACTTGCGTCATGCGGTTTCCGCATCCGGCCAGAGCAAAACCCCTAGGTGCTCGCAGGCCTCGATGAGGGCCGTCGCGGCTTCTCGGGTGCTGGCATCGAGCCGCCTATCGTGGGTCAGCAGCCAGGTCAGCCGCGCCCGGCGTGAGCGGGCGGACGGGTCGCTGTCGAAAAGAGCCGGAAACAGGCCCAGGGCGTCGACGAACTCGCGCATGGGGGCCGTGGATGGCGCATTTGGCGAGGGCGTCAGGAGCAGCTTCAGCCAGGTGACGCAGCGCTTGGCAAGTCCGGCACGCGTCAGACCCGCGCCCGTGCGGCGCCGCGATTCGCCGTCGGCCAGGGAATCGGCCAGATTGCGGTAGCGCTCGATGGAGGATTCTTCGGCTGCCGCGGCCGGGCTGGCGTCGGACAGAATGGAGCGCAGCACATCACCCAAGAGCAGCGAAAGCGACTCTGCCAGGAATCGCTGACTCTGCTCGGTGTCGGGGCGCGAAAGCTGATCCCAGGAGATCGGCCCTCCTATCCGTCTGGCATTCGGCGACTTCGACATGACTCCCAGTGTAGCGGCTCTTTCGCCCATCGCAACTATCTCAAAGTGCGACGAGCATCACTGATAGCTGAATTCCGCACGAAAATGCGCCCACCTTGAGGCCGTCCGTCGGAACGGTAGGAAAATTTAATGATTGCAGATGTATCATGCACGTGATTGCGCGACCGATCTTCACTTGCTCCCGGCAAAGCCCACTCCCTGGCCCGAGGTGTGCGGCGCATCGTGGCCGGCAACGCCGGTATGATGACCGGCCCGGGGACCAACACTTACTTGCTGGGCGAGGGAGCGATCGCGGTGATCGATCCGGGTCCCGACGATGCGCACCACCTGGCGAGCATATTGGCGGCCGCGGGCGGTCCTATTCACTGGGTGCTGGTGACGCACACACATCGCGATCACTCGCCGCTGGCGGCGGAACTCGCTCGGCGCAGCGGAGCGCAACTCATTGGCTTAAGTCCCCCCAAGGACGGCCGCCAGGATGAAACCTTCGTGCCGCATCATCGGCCGGCCGATACCGAACGCTTGATATTGGGCGATGTCGAAGTGCTCGCCATCCACACGCCAGGGCATGCATCGAATTGCGTGTGCTACTTCGTAGAGCGGGAGCGGCTGCTGATCACCGGCGATCATGTGCTCGAGGGTGTGTCCCCGGTCATTCTGCCTCCCGACGGCAACATGAGCGATTATTTGAACTCGCTCGACAAACTACTGGCCTTCGATTTCGAATACATCGCCCCGGGCCACGGCGATCTGATGGATCGGGGCAAGGGGGTGGTGCAGGCGTTGCGTGCGCATCGGCTCGCCCGCGAGGCCAAGGTACTGCGCAGCATCCCCAAGCTGAATGAAGCCACTCTCGACTCGCTGACTCCCTTGGTCTACGACGATGTGCCGCCCGACCGTCATGCGTGGGCGCGGCTCACTTTGGAGGCCCACCTGATCAAACTGGTCCACGAAGGTCGAGTCCTAGAGCGGCGCGGACGCTGGTCGCTGTGTTCTCCCTCTGAGGCATGACCAACCGCCCTTCGCTGCGCTAGCTCAATGTGGCGCGGTGATCACTGCCGAGCGGTGATCGCTGGGTGCCGCGCGATATCAACTTACAACCGCGGCCGGGCGAGCGCGGGGCGTTACGCGGCAAGAATGGGCCGCGGTGCACGCGGTTGCTCATTGCGCAATTGTTCAATTGCTCGCCGATTGCCATTCTGCGACGCAAGCGGCAGCGCAGCCTCGTTGCGCGAGCGAGACTGAGTACCCTCGAAGGCCTTACGGGAATAGGATTATGTCGCGTCTCGGCACTGCGCCATGGATTTTAGGCAGCATCATCTTGGCCGGTTGCAGCGGATCCGGCTACGCGGTTCGCCCGGTGCCGCGGATTGTCGCCGACAATGTCGGACAACCGGTGAGCGTGCTGCAGGAAGCCTTCGGTGACCCGCGCAAGATCGACAAGACGGCGACGAAACTGGTGTACGTCTGGTTCCTTCCGCAGAAGCCGAAGGACGGTTCGCCCTCCGGATTTCAGGGATGCGAAATGGAGGTCACCGTGGATGCGCGCTCGCAGCGCATCTTGGGCTATTCGCTGTCCAACATCGGGTGGTCCAGCTGCCGCGACGTACAGCGCAGCGTGCGCATTGCTCAGCGCTGACTCGACGCAGTTTTTCTAGTTACAATAGCCCATCGTTGCATGACGCGAGCGCTTCCAGGCGTCTTCGCGCTTGGGGTTCGTCACCGTTGTTTCCAGCATCCATCTTTTTACTGCTCGTTCAAGCGGCCTGTATCGTGCATGTCATCAAGACCGGGCGGAATCAGCTCTGGATATGGGCCATCTTTCTGCTTCCGGGGCTGGGCGCAATTGCCTACGTCGTGGCAGAGATTCTTCCCGAACTATTCGGCGGCAGAACCGCGCGTCGTGCCCAGGCCGGCGTGCGGCGCATGATCGATCCGAATCGCGAATTGCGCCGCGCCAGCGCGGAGGTGGAGATATCGGGCAATGTCGACGCCCGCCGCCGCCTGGGAGAGGAACTCTATGAGCGGCGCCAGTACGAAGAAGCCATCGACGTGTACCGCGGTGGCCTGAAGGGCATTTTTGAATACGATCCGACCCTGCTGTTGGGTTTGGCCCGTGCACAATTCGGCAGGCAGGACTATGCGGCTGCGCGGGTAACGCTGGAGCTTTTGGCGCGAGAAAATCCGGACTTCAAGTCCGCGGATGCCAAACTGCTGTATGCCCGCACGCTGGATGCGCAAGGTGCTTTGGATGAGGCCGAGAGCGAATACGCCATGCTCGCGCCGGGATTTCCCGGCGCCGAAGCGCGGCTACGCTACGGGCTGTTGCTGAAGCGGCGCGGCAAGCTGCGAGAAGCGCAGCGCGTGCTCAAAGACCTGCTGGACGGCGCCAAACTGGGGCCCGCGCACTATCGCAAGGCGCAAGCCGAATGGCTGGATCGAGCGCGTCGCGAATTGAGCTAGCCGGGGCATCATGAACGATTCAACCGCCCTGACAAGCTTTTCGTTGTTCATGAAAAATTCCGGCTAGAATGTTCACCATGAAATCCGCCGCGCGCCCTGTCCGCTTCGCATTCCTGTGCGTAGTCCTGGTGATGGCTGCGTGCGCCGGCCAGAAGCAGCCTGCGCAAAAGCTACTTGCCGACATCGATGCGACCATGATCGCAGCCTCGGCCGAGGCTGCGAAATACGTGCCCGACCAGCTTCAGGATGTGCAAATCCGGCTCAGCGAACTCAAAGCTGCCTTCGACAAACAGGACTACGCCACGGTACTCGATAGGGCGCCGGCGGTACTCGGCGCCGCGCAGATGCTGGCGACTGCTGCCGCCGCCAGGAAGGACGAGATCCTGAAGACACTCAGCGATCAGTGGACCGTCCTTGCCGGTACCGTACCGGAGGACATGATCGCGATCCGGAACCGCATCGACATGCTGAGGAAAAAACCCGCCAGGAAGCCTGCGGCAGGCGTAGACCTCGATGCGGCGAAGTCGAGTCTCGATGAGGCCGGTTCGCTGTGGTCGAAGGCGCAAGCGGCCTTTGCCGGCGGTAGCCTCGACGAGGCCGTGAAGACGGCTCAGGCGGTGAAGAGCAAGGTCGACGCCATCGCCGCTGCGCTGATGCTCGATCTTGCCACTCCGGGCGCAAGGTCTTAAGCCGCAAGATCCTAAGAGCCTCTCTAAAGTTTCCCTGCGGTTCACGCGCAACTCGAGGCTCTTCGAATAGGCCCCAGAGACCGGCCGCCGGCTGCTAGGCGAGGGTGCCCTCGCTGACGATGATTGCGGTGCCCGCCACGTGGACCGCGGCCAGGCTACTCTTGTCGATCTCCAAGCGTACCCTGACCTGGCCGGGCCGCTTCATCTGGTATCCCTGTCGCCCCATGAAAATCGGCGACTTCTTGCCGAATTGACCCGAGTCCCAGAGATAAGCGGCCAACATGGCGTGCGCATTGCCGCTCACCGGGTCCTCCGGTATCCCCAACGCGGGACAGAACATGCGAGATTCGGTCCACATTTCATCGGAATCGCGATTCAGCGCAAATAGGAAGAAGCCCTCGGCGCCCAGTTCCAGCCCAAGCGACACGAGAGTGTCGAAATTCGGCGAAAGACCGTCCAGATGACGCGGGTCGGCGATCGGTATGAGCAGGCGGGTGCTGCCTTTGCGCGCGATTCGCGCGGGCAAGACGTCGTGCAGCTGAGTGGCGGGCAGCTTGACGGCTTCGGCCACCCGGAGCGTGGTCTTGAACGGCAGGGGCGCGTCGAGTTCTGCCACGTGCTGACGGAATTCGATGACCGTCTCCGGTCCGCTTGCGCGCTGTTCGATCTGGGCGCTCACGTCGATGATCCCCGTGCCCGAGTGCTGGCGGCAGATGCCGGTGGTGCGCCTTCCCAAGGTCAATAGGACCGCATGCGCCGCGATGGTGGCGTGTCCCACAAAAGGGGCTTCCTTGCGCGCATTGAAGAAACGCAGACGGACATCGTGGTCCGTGCCGGCGGCGGCGAATACGAAGGCCACTTCGGCGTGTGGGAATTCGCGTGCCACCGCGCGCAAGGTGGGCTCGCTTTGCCCGTCGGCGTCGAGCACCACGATCGCCGGATTGCCGGTGAAGCGGGTCGCCGTAAAGGCATCTACCTGAAAAATGCGCATGGTCTCTCCGGCCGTTGCCGGGAGTTTTGCACGCATCCGGCCGGCAGGCTACACTTCAATGACCTTGGGGTGGCCCCAAAAGGGCCTGAGATGCGAAACATCGGATCCTCCGATGCCATGCGAACCCGTTGAACCTGACCCGGTTAGTACCGGCGTAGGGAGCAGGTAATCCTATGCGCGCCGCCGTCGATATCAGCATGTATCCCTTGACGGGCGATTATCGCCCGCCCATCCAGGCCTTCATCGACCGCCTCAATGGGCATCCGGGCCTCATCGTGAAGACCAATGCATTGGCGACGCAAATCTGGGGTCCGCTCGATCAAGTGATGCGCATTCTCACCGAGGAGATGGCACGCTCGGCGGCGCAGGCCCCGCAATTGATTTTCGTCATGAAGGTGCTGCCCGGCCTGGCGCCGCCGGAGACCGGCGGAACGTGATTCATGAACTGTCGGACCGGCTCGTCGCTGCCTGGCAGGCTACGAGCGGGATCGAGCTGTGGGCGGCTGCGCTCGCGGTCGCCTACCTGCTTCTGGCGATTCGCCAGCGCCTGAGCTGCTGGGTCCCGTCGTTTGTGAGCTCATGCATGTATGTATGGGTGTTGTTCACGGCCCGCCTGTACATGGAGTCGGCGCTGAACGCGTTCTATGCTGCCATGGCCGTTTACGGGTTTTGGCAGTGGCGGCGGGGCAGGGGAGGCGCCGCGCTGGCAGTAACACGCTGGCCCATGGCACGTCATGCCGGTGCGCTGTTGGGTGTGGTGGTGCTGTCGCTGATCAGCTCCTTCTTCTTGCGACATTTCACGCCGGCGGCGTCGCCTTTCGTCGATTCGATGGTGACGTGGTCCAGTACGTTCGCGACCTTTCTGGTGGCACGCAAGGTGTACGAGAATTGGCACTGGTGGCTGATGATCGATTCGGTCAGCCTATGCCTGTATTTCACCCGACACCTGTACGTGACGATGCTGCTCTTTGCCATGTACCTTGCCTTGATCGTGATCGGCATGCGCGAGTGGCGCCGCAGCTTGCCCTCGTTCACGTATGCCGCCGCGTGACATCGAGCGGCTCTGCGATGCCGTGGTGCCGGGCTCGGGCGCCATCGAGATCCATCCATTGGCGAAAGGACTCACCGGCGAAACCTACCGACTGGTGCGGGACGGTACCGCGTACACGTTCAAGGCCGCAGGCCCGCACGCCGCGGAATTCGCTTTGGATATGGCCTGGGAAGAGCGGCTGCTGGAGCATGCAGGCGGCTTGAGTTTGTCACCGGCGCTCGTGTACTGCGACGCCACGCGTGGCTTCATGGTCTCGCGCTGGGTCGAGGGCTGCCCCTGGTCTCCGGAGGAGGCCACAAGTTCCGTGAATATCATCAAGATGGCCGCGCTTCTGCGCCGTGTGCATGCGCTGCAGATTCCGCAGCCGCCACGTTCCATGAACCCCCTGTCTTGGGTGCAGGTTTACGGCGCTGCGCTGTCGAGGCGCGGAGGCGCCGCTCTCGACACCACCCTGCGCGCGGCGGCGGAGTCGCGTTTCGACGAGTTCAACCGGCTGCCGGCCGCCGCAGGCGCCGTGTGCCATAGCGACTTGCACGGCCTGAATTTGCTCTCCCGGGACGGGAGTTTGGTCTTGCTGGACTGGGAGTATGCCCATGTATCCGATCCGTTCTGGGACTTGGCCGGATGGGCCGCCAACAATGATTTTGAGGCCCCGGCACAAGGCGCTTTGCTGACGCACTACTTGGGCGGCATACCCGCTCCGAGCGATTGGCGGCGCCTGAGGCTCTTGATGGGGTTGTACGACTATGTCTGCTTGCTCTGGAGCGCCCTTTACCTGTGCCTGTGCCGCGGCGGTGGTGAGGGGATTGCGCGTCGCGCGACACAGCTCGACGCGCGCCTGCGACTTCCGGCACACTACGCGGTCCCTTAAAGTGCTGCAGCGGAGGTTTTGATGGCGCGGATGATCGTGGTGGATCGTGATGGAAAAGAACACGAGATCGAAGCAAAGACCGGGTTGAAGATCATGGAAATTCTGCGCGAGCTCGACTACGGCGTCGCAGCGATTTGCGGAGGTCTTTGCTCCTGCGCCACCTGCCATATCTATGTCGATGAGAAGTGGGTCCCGCTGCTGCCGAAACGGCAAAGCGACGAACTCGATCTGCTCAATGAGCTGCCGGACTTCCGTCCAGCCACGTCCCGGCTTTCCTGTCAGGTGGACTTCACCGAGTCCCTGTCCGGCATTAAAGTGACCGTGGCGGCGGATTCATAGCTTAGGCTCCGGCTACTTCTTCTCCGTCTGCCGGCGTACCGCTTCCTGCGCCGCCGACACGGCGCCGGGGTCCCCGAGGAAGCGCCGCGAAACCGGTTGCAGCTGCTCATCGAGTTCGTACAGGATCGGAATGCCGGTGGGGATATTGAACTCGACGATGCCGGCTTCGGACATCATGTCGAGCATCTTCACCAGTGAGCGCAGCGAATTGCCGTGCGCGACGATGAGGACGGTTTTGTTGGCGCGCAGCTCCGGGACTATTCGGGACTCCCAATAGGGCAGAACGCGTGACAGAGTATCTTTGAGCGATTCGGCCGCGGGCAGCCAGGTCGGGTCGACATCGGCGTACCGCGGATCGAAGCGCGGATGGCGCGGGTCATCCAGCCCTAAGGGAGGCGGCGGAATGTCGTAGCTGCGCCGCCACAGCTTGACCTGCGCTTCGCCATGCTTTTCCACGGTTTGCGCCTTGTTGAGTCCCTGCAGCGCGCCGTAGTGGCGCTCATTCAGCCGCCAGCTACCCTCGATGGGAATCCACATGCGATCGGTGGTATCCAAAATCAGCCACAGCGTGCGAATCGCGCGCTTCAATACCGAGGTGAAGGCGATCTGCGGCTCGAGTTTCGCGCTTTGCAGTTCGCGTCCTGCCTGAACCGCCTCGATGCGTCCCTGATCGCTCAGGTCGACGTCGTGCCAGCCGGTAAAAAGATTCTCGACATTCCAAGTACTTTGGCCGTGGCGGACCAAGATGAGTTTTCCGGTCACTGTGACTCCTAGTCTGAATCATGACGATCGGCATATTCATGCCCGAAGGTAGCGCGCCTTCTTAGAGGTCCGTTGTTCAATGGTTCAGGCTAACGACGCATCGCCGCCGCGAACAACCCGTCGAAAACCGTGCCCAGCTCAAGGCCGTGATACAGGTTCACTTGCAGGCGTATGCGCCCGCGGTCCGCGCGCAGCAGCATCTTCTGAAATTTTTCGACGTCGGCGTCGGACGGAATCTCGATGCAGGCGCGCATCTCGCCGTGCACCGGCGCCAGAAAACGCATGCTCGACTCCTGGATGACGGCATCGGCATCGATCTGCCGGGTGGCCAGGAAGCGCGTGATCCACGCCCAGCCGGTCAGGACGGACAATGAATAGAGGCTGCCGCCGAAAGCGGTGCCCTTGTGATTCGAATTGGGTGCCAGCGGCGCGCGCAGCACCAGCGTCGCTTCATCCGCGGATTCGACCACGATTCCCATGGGCTTTGCCAGCATGATTTCCCTGTCGATGCGGGTTTGCAAATAGTCCGTGCCGTATTTGACGGGCTGCAGCATCGGATTATTCCTGGGCAAGGCGCCGGACCGCCTGCAGCGCCACGGAGATGGTCGCGAAATCCGGCGGCGAGCCGGTACGTAGATCCACGACAACCCGTTTCAGGGCGTCGACGGCAACGGAATGGCGGGATAGCCACTGCTCGACGCGCGATTGCGCGTCCCTGCCCCTGCAGCGCAGTACCGCCAGGGTGATTTGGCTCTGCAGTGCGTATAGGTTGTCGCGCAGCGTGGCACGCGCGACCGCCTGCCAATGGCCGTCGGCCGTGAGGGCTTCGACCTGATCCTTGATCCAGGTGAGCCCGATGCGCTCGCCCAGGTCGAAATAGGCCATGGCGGCATAGCCGATCTTGACGCGCGCGGCCATGGCGACTTCGGCCAGGTCCAAGGCGCTGTGCAACTCCTCGAGCGAGGCAATGCGTGCGGCCAGCTGCTCGGGAACATGTTGCTCGACCAGCTGCGAGCGCAGCGCGCCCAGACGCGCCCTCTGCGTTACGCCGAGCACGGAGGGCAATTCGTGGAACAACTCGCTCACCTTGCTGGCGTAACGGGAAACCGCGCGCTCGATGTCCAGATCCTTGCGCCGGTTCTCCAGCAGCCAATAGGTCATGTGCCGCAGCAGCCGCGTCGTCTGAAACATGGTCGTATACTGGACGGCGGCGGGAATATGATTGTCCAGCGCCTCGATCTGCGCCCAAATATTGCGCACCGCGAACACTTCCCGCGCGATGCTGTAGGCGCGCGCAATCGCCGCCGGATTCGCCCCGGTGTCATCTTGCGCGCGAACCGGAAACACCGGCCCCATTCGGTTGATCAGACTGTTGGTGATCGCGGTCGCGATGATCTCGCGGCGCAGGCGATGGCGCTTGATCCGGTTCGCGAAGCGTTTCTGCACGGGCGTCGGGAAGTAGCGGTTGAGCTCGGCGGACAGATACGGATCTTCCGGCACGTCGGACTGGATCAGTGCGCGATATAGCCAGATCTTGCCGTAGCTCAAGGTGATGGCGAGCTCCGGGCGGGTGAGCCCCTCGCCGGCTTGGCGCCGCTCCGCGAGGTCCTCATCGCTGGGCAGAAACTCCAAGCTACGATTCAAGTCCCCGGAGCGTTCCAGCGCCCGGATCACATAGGCGTTCTCGCTCAGGCGCTGCTTCGAGTGGAATTCGCTGGTGCTGATCGCCTGGCTCTGCAAATAGTTGTTGCGCAGCACCAGTCCCGCCACCTCGCTGGTCATTTGCACCAGTAGTCGATTGCGCGCGGCCGGCGTGATTTCCTTCGCGCGCACCGCGCCGTTCAGCAATATCTTCAAGTTGACTTCGACGTCCGAGCAATTGACGCCGGCGGAGTTGTCGATGAAATCGGTGTTGAGCCGGCCGCCGCGGCGTGCAAACTCGATCCGGCCGAGCTGCGAAAGGCCCAAGTTGCCGCCTTCGCCGATTACCTTGCAGTTCAAATCATGCGCGTCGATGCGCACCGCGTCGTTGCTGCGATCGCCGACGTCGCTGTGGCTCTCGGTGCCTGCCTTGACGTAGGTGCCGATGCCGCCGTTCCACAAAAGGTCGACATGTGCCTTCAAAATGGCCTTGATGATCTCATTGGGCGTGACCTGCGCCGGAAGTTCCAGCAGAGCCTGCGCCTCGCGGGAAAGCGTCACGCTCTTCGCGGCTCTAGAGTACACGCCGCCGCCCTTGGAAATCGCCGCGCGCGAATAATCCTCCCAGGAAGAGCGGGGCAGCTTGAACAGGCGTTCACGCTCGGCAAAGGAGCGCTTCGGATCGGGCTGCGGATCGATGAAGATATGCTGGTGGTTGAATGCCGCGACCAGACGAATGCAGGGCGATTGCAGCATGCCGTTGCCGAATACGTCTCCGGCCATGTCGCCGATGCCGCAGACCGTGAAATTCTGAGTCTGAATGTTCACGCCGATCTCTCGGAAATGGCGCTTGACGCATTCCCAGGCGCCGCGTGCGGTAATGGCCATCTTCTTGTGGTCGTACCCGGCGGAACCGCCAGAGGCGAACGCGTCGCCGAGCCAGAAGCCGTATTCCTGGGAAATGGCGTTGGCGATGTCCGAGAATGTGGCCGTGCCCTTGTCCGCCGCAACCACCAGGTACGCATCGTCCTTGTCGTGGCGCACCACCAGCGGAGGGGGACTGATTTTCTCGTCGACGATGTTGTCGGTGATGTCCAAGAGACCGCGGATCAGCGTCTGATAGCAGGCAATCACCTCGGCCTGTTGCGCCTCACGCTCCGCGGGCATGCGCCGGACGATGAAGCCGCCCTTGGCGCCCACCGGTACGATGACGGTGTTTTTGACCTGCTGCGCCTTCATCAGGCCTAGGACTTCCGTGCGGAAATCCTCACGCCGATCCGACCACCGAATGCCGCCGCGGGCGACATATCCCATGCGCAAGTGCACGCCTTCCATGCGCGGCGAGAACACGAAGATCTCGAACAACGGCTTGGGAAGCGGTAGCTCCCGCAGCTGCTGGCTTTCGATTTTGAAGGACAAGTATTCCTTCAGCTGACCGGAAGGATAGGTCTGGTAGACATTGGTGCGCACCGTGGCGGACAGTGCATTCCATAGAGCCCGCAGGATCCGATCCTCATCCGACCGCGTAACTTCCTCGAGTGCCGAGAGAATGTCCCGGCCCAGGCGCGTCTGGGATTTCGGCCGCGTCGCCATGGCCTGCTGCGGGTCGAACCGCGCGGTGAACAGATCCGCGAGCAATCGAGAAATGTGCGCGTTGTTCTGTAGCACTTGCGCCATGTAACCCTGGCTGAAGGGCAGCCCGGTCTGCAGCAGGTAGCGGCAATACGCCCGCAGCACCGTGACCATCCGCCAGGGAATTCCGGCGGACAGGGTGAGCTGATTGAAACTGTCGCTGTCCATGCGGCCGGTCCATACGGCGGTAATGGCGTTCTTGATCTCGCGATCCAATGCTTCGATGGCAATGGCAGGCGATGCCTGCATCTCCAGTTCCAGATCCTGAATCCATGCGCGGCGCCCGCCGGGGAAATCCAATGCGTAAGGCCGCTCCGCGATCACCTTCAATCCCATGTTCTCGATCATGGGCAGGAAGTCGGAAATCGGGATGGCGTCCTGGGCACGGAAAATTTTCAGAAAGAATTTCTCCTTGCGCTTAGGGTCGGGACGGTAGATGTCCAGATGCAGCCGCGCAGGCTCCTTCTCCAGGGCCTCGAGGAAGGAGATGTCCAGCGTGGCGGCGTCCGCCGAAAAATCCTCGGTATAGGCGGCCGGAAAAGTCTGCGCGTATCGGTCGAAAAGCTGCAGTGCGTACGCCTCGTCGAAGCGCGCCAACAACGAGGACTTGAACGAGTCCAGCCACGAGCGCACGGCGGCGGCGACGCGGCGCTCCAGTATTTCCACGCCCACCAGGGGCTTCTCGGTCGGCGCCGTCCGGGCAACGATGTGGATTCGCGCCAGATTGGATTCCGCGATCTGAACCTGCGACTCCATGCTGAAGGCGGAGAAGCCGTCGCGGATCACCCGCTCGATGCGCTGGCGCACTTGCGTGTTGTATTTCTCGCGCGGCACGAATACCAGGCAGGAGTAAAAGCGGTGGAACGGATCGCGGCGGAGCAGTACGCGCACCCGCGGCCGCTCCTGCAGCCCGAATATCCCGGTGACGATGCGGTTGAGTTCCGCAACGCTGGCTTGGAACAATTCGTCGCGCGGAAACGATTCCAGAATATGCTGCAGCGCCTTGCCATCATGGCTGTCGGGCGCAAGCGCAAAATGTTCCGCCACTTGCGCCACCTTCTGACGCAACACGGGGATTTCCCGGGGGTTGCTGTTGTAGGCGGCGGAAGTCCACAGTCCCAAGAAGCGCCTTTCGCCCACCAAGCGGCCTTTGGCGTCGAATTGCTTGATGCCGACATAGTCGAGATAGCCCGGCCGATGCACGGTCGAGAGAGAATTTGCCTTGGTGACCAGGGTCAAGCTGCGGGATCGGCTCTGGCGCCTGATGTCGCTCGGCAGCACGCGTGTCGTGTTCTCGCTCTTGCGATGACCCGGCCGCAAGATGCCGAGTCCCGTGGACTTGTCCGCCTGCAGCGTCTCGCGGCCCTTGCTGCCCTGTAGCCGGTATTCGCGATAACCCAGAAACGTGAAATGGCGGTTTTCCATCCACTCCAGGAGAGCGCAGGCCTCGCTCAATTCCTCTGCATCGACCCGCGCGCTCATGCTGCCCAGTTCCTGCGCGGTGCTGCGCACGGCACTGCGCATGCGCGCCCAGTCCGCGCAGGCTACGCGAACATCGCGCATGCTGCGCTCGATCTGCGCGGCGAGCGCCGACAGCGCCTTAGGGTCGACGATTCGGTCCACTTCGACGTGTTGGAAGGATTCCAGGCGCTGCTTGCCGGTCTTCGCCTCGGCGCGAGCCTGCAAACCGGTCAGCGTGCCGGAGACGTCGCGGGTGGCGGAAAATATCGGATGCGCCAGGAAATGCAGCGTGAGCGAGCGTTCGGTCAGTGCTAGGCTGACGGAATCCACCAGAAATGGCATGTCGTCGTTGACCACATCGATGATGGTATGTGGTGAGACGAATCCGTGTTCTCGCAAGGTGGGGTTGAATACGCGCACCAGCGCGGTTCTGCGCCTGCGCATCGCAAACATCAGATGCGACAGCGCGGCGCCGGCGAGATCCTTCGGGTCGCGCTCCGCAAGGTCCCTCGAATCGACGTTGGCAATGTACGTCTGGAGAAAGCGCCGCCAAGCCGGTCCGCGCATGAACTTGGGAGGACGCACGGGGCTTCGCAAAATCGCCGAGACGATGCTGCGATGTTGTTCCGATAAAACCTGATACATGTTGAGTCTCTCGCGTGTGAGGCGCGAATTATGCCAGGCCTAGGAGCCCGCAGACAGGCTCCTAGGCACGGTGTTGGCCCGCAAGGTACGCCTGCGTCTGCATTTCGATGAGCCGGCTCGCCGTGCGCAAAAATTCCGCGTGCAGCATTTCGCCCTGATAGAGCGACCGGGGTGCGGCCGCGGCCGACAGCACGACGTTCACGTTGCGATCGTAGAATTCGTCGATCAGCATGACGAAACGGCGCGCGGCGTTTTCCTCGCCCGGCGTGAAAAGCGGGACGTCGGAAATGAACACCGTGTGGTATAGGCGTGCGAGTTCGATGTAGTCATTCTGACTGCGCGGTCCTTGGCAGATGTCGCTGAACTCGAACCACACCAGGCCTGCGCCGGTGGCCTGGGCCCTGATGGGCCGATCCTCCACCAGCAACGTCGTGGGACCCGAGGCGCTGCTGCCGGCGAGAGCCGCGAAACACTGACGCAGCTGCGCGGGCGTCTCCGGCAGCGTCGAGTCGAAGTAGGTGCGCGCTTGTTCCAGTCGGCGCAATCGATAGTCGACCGGGCCGTCCAGGTGCACGACATCCGTATGGCTGGTCAGCAGATCGATTGCCGGCAGAAAGCGCTGCCGCTGCAAGCCGTCCCGGTATAGGTCTTGCGGCGGGATGTTCGAGGTGGCAACCAGCACGACGCCGTGGCGGAACAGATTCGAGAGGAGCCCCGCCAGGATCATGGCATCGCCGATGTCCGATACGAAGAACTCATCCAGGCACAACACCGAAATGCGGGCGGACAGCCGCTCGGCGACGACACCTAAGGGGTCGGTGCGCTGCTTGACGCTGCGCAACTCACCATGCACCCGGCGCATGAAATGATAGAAATGCATGCGCTCAGCCAACCCCGAGGGCAGGGAGGCGTAGAACCAATCCATCAGCATGGTCTTGCCGCGGCCGACGGGACCCCACAGGTACAAACCGCGCGGTGGCATCTTTTGCGGCTGCGCCGTGAGCCGGTGCCACCGCGCGAGCAGCATGTCGCCTAAGGAGCGGGATTTTGGCGCCAGCCGGGCACTCAAGTCGTCTAGCCGCGCGGCGGCATCTTGTTGATCCGCGTTGAAGTCAAGCCGATGCGCCGCGGTGTCTTTCCGCAGGCGCGTGGCGATCGAGTGGGATTCGGTGACCAACCGACGCGATTTCTTAGCCTGAATTTATCAGGACGAGGAAGGCAGGATTGGACCAATCCTGCCTTCCTATCTGCATGTGCCGATCACTCATGAATGGTACCGGTCACAGGCTCTGGTAGTTCGGACCGGAAGCCCCTTCCGGAGGAACCCAGGTGATCTGCCCAGGGTAGGGCTCCTTGATGTCGCAGGCCTTGCAATGCACGCAATTCGAGGCATTGATCTGCAACTTCTGGCCGCCTTTGCCGTCGGCAATCATTTCATACACATTTGCCGGGCAAAAATTCGTACAGGGATTGCCGAAATCCGCGATGCAGCGGGTCGCGCACAGCGCGGTGTCGGCCACATGCAGGTGCACCGGCTGGTTCTCGTCGTGCGTGGTGGCGGCAAAGAACACCGAGGCCAGCCGATCGCGGGGCGGCAGCTCCCGGTCCACCCACCCGCGGTCGGGCGAGACATAGTCATCGAGCCGCTCGAGCGAGCTGTGGTCCGCGTGATTTGCCAGGGTCCATGGCAACTTGCCCATGGTGATGGTTTCCAAGGCGAAGTTGGCGGTGCCGAACAGGAGCCCACGCCGAAAACCCGGGCGGATGTTGCGCACCTTGTGCAATTCGCGGCCTCCGCTCGAAGCGCGCCAGCGCTTGTCGAAACCGACGCTCGTGCCGGTTTCTACATAGTGGGCAGCCGCGGTCATGCCGGAGCGGATGGCTTGGTGAATGCCCTTGATCTTGGGCATGTTGAGCGTACCGCCGGCGTCCCCGATCAAAAGCGCGCCGGGCATCTCCAGGGTGGGCATGGACTGATATCCACCTTCGATGACGGTGCGGGCGCCGCCCGCGATGATCTCGCCGCCTTTCAGCAGGCGCTTGATGTCAGGATGATTTTTCCATTGTTGGAATGCCTCGAAGGGTTTGAAGCGCGGATCCTCGTAGTCCAGTCCGACGACGAAGCCGACGTATACGCGATCCTTGCTCAGATGGTAGAGGAAGCTGCCGCCATAGATACTGTTGTCGAGCGGCCAGCCTGCGCTGTGCTGGATGAGGCCAGGTTGCACGCGTCCGGGAGGAAGCTGCCACAGTTCCTTGAGTCCCAATCCATAAGTTTGCGGCGACTTGCCCGCATCGAGCTGGTAGCGGGCGATCAGTTGTTTGGACGTGCTGCCGCGGCAGCCCTCGGCAAACATGGTGATCTTGGCGTGAATTTCAGGACCCAGGGCAAAATTAGGTCCCGGTTCTCCATTCTTCTCGACGCCCATATCGCCGATGCGGATGCCCTTCACCGCGCCGTCCGCGTCGAATAGGGCTTCGGCCGCGGCGAAACCCGGAAATACATCGACCCCCAATTTCTCGGCCTCGGCCCCGAGGATGGCGACTAGCTGGCCGAGCGAAATGATGACATTGCCGTGATTGTTCATCTGCGGCGGTGTCATCGGGGAGCGGTAGCGCTTGGTGCGGGTCATGAAGAAGAAGTCATCGCGGGTGGCCGGTACGCAGATTTCGGGTGGATTCTCGCGCCACTTCGGCAGCAGCTCGGTGAGGGCGGCGGGCTCCATGACGGCACCGGACAGGGAGTGGGCACCCAAACTCGCCGCCTTTTCCAGCACACAGACGCTTAAAGCCGGGTTTAGCTGCTTCAGCCGGATGGCGCAGGCTAAACCTGCGGGGCCTGCACCCACGATGGCAACCTCGTATTCCATAACATCGCGCTGGGCCTGGCTCATCGAAGGGACACCTAAAAGCGGTAAGGCACTGAAAAATGGCTGCTTAGTAGATCACAAAGTGCCGTAATTCGGGGAGACGTCCAACAGGTGGACGTCGCATGACAGGATTTGCCAACGGATGTCGCTTTACTCATTGGGGATTACCATGTTGACAGGCCACGGATGCCGGCTGCCAGGATGGCCGATGGATTGGGCATGGCTTGGGCAAGGACGCCCGTCCCCTTAGGCGCCTTCCCAACTTTCCAGGGCGCAGCCTCCGGTCACCCCGTCGCGGGGGCGGCCACAGGGTCACAAAGACGGCCGCAGGCCTGTTTTTCCAATTGACTAGTCTCGGCGCCAGTTGGCCTTGCGTTTGGCAAAGAATGCGCTGAACCCCTCCTGTGCTTCTTCCTGTACGCGAAGTCGCGCCAAGCGCGCGGCCATTTGAATCGAGGTCTCCGTGCGGTCTGCCGCCGAGCGTCGGAGGACATCGCGGATCAATGCCTTGGCTTCCATCAAGGCATCCGGCGCGCCTTTCAAGATCGCCTCCGAGAGGCGATCGCAGGTGGCATCCAGTGTGTCGACGGATACTACTTCGTGGGCCAGCCCCATATCCTGCAAGGTGGCCGCGCTCATGGTTTCAGCGGTGAGAAAGTAACGCAGCGCCGCGCTCTCGCCGATCTTGGCCAAGACGAAGGGGGATACCACCGCGGGAATTAGCCCTAAGCGCACCTCCGTGAAGGCAAATTTCGCCCCCTCGGCGGCCACTACGATGTCGCAGGCGGCGATGAGCCCCAGTGCGCCGCCGAAACCATCGCCGTTGACGCGGGCTAAGGTGGGTTTCGGCCAGGCATCCAATGCCCCCAACAGGCTTGCCAGTTTTTCCGCATGGGCCAGATTCTCCGCCTCCGAAGCCTGGGCCTGCGCCTGCATTTCACCGAGATCGGCACCGGCGCAGAAGACATTTCCGGCGCCGGTGAGCTGCAGCAGGCGCACCTCAGGATCTTTGGCGCAGCGTTCCAGCGCGGCGCTCAACGCGCCGATGGTTGCACCGTCCAAGGCATTGCGTTTGTCCGGGCGATTGAGGGTGAGGTGCGCGGCGCCGCCGCGAATCTCGATTTTGACCGGCGCGTCGGTGTTCACACCAGTTCGATGGCGATGGCCGTGGCTTCGCCTCCGCCGATGCACAAACTGGCGACACCGCGCTTCTTGCCTCGGGCTTTCAGAGCGTACAGCAGCGTGGTCAAGATACGCGCTCCCGTGGCACCGATCGGGTGCCCCAAGGCGCAGGCCCCGCCGTTGACGTTCACCTTGGCGTGATCCAGCGCAAGATCTTTCATCGCAGCCATGGGCACGGCGGCAAAGGCTTCATTGATCTCGTAGAGATCGACGTCCGAGGCGCGCCATCCAAGCTGCGTGAGCAATTTCTGTATGGCGCCCACGGGCGCCAAGGTGAACCATTCGGGCTCGCGGGCGAAACTGGTGTATCCGAGAATCCGCGCCAAGGGCTTCGAGCCTGCAGACGATGCAAAAGACTCGCGCGTGAGTACCAGGGCTGCCGCCCCATCCGAGATTCCGGAAGAACTCGCCGCAGTCACGGTACCGTCCTTCTTGAAGGCCGGCTTCAGCGTGGGAATCTTGGCGATGTCGAGCGTGAAGGGCGTCTCATCCTTGTCGACGGCTACCTCGCCTTTTCGAGTTTTGGCGGTCACCGGCACCACTTCCGAAGCGAATCCGCCCGTGTTCACCGCGGCAAGCGCCCGGCGCACGGATTCCGCGGCGAAGTCATCCTGCGCTTGGCGGGTAAAGCCGTATTTCTCGGCCGTGTTGTCCGCAAAACATCCCATGAGCTTTCCGTCCCAGGGGCTTTGCAGGCCATCGTAAAACATATGATCCAGCACTTCCTGGTGGCCCATGCGATAGCCCGCACGCACCTTGGGCAGCAGGTATGGCGCCCCGGACATGGATTCGATGCCGCCGGCCACGACGACTCGTGCGCTGCCGGCGAGGATCTGATCGGCGCCCAGCATGACGGCGCGCATGCCCGAGCCGCACATCTTGTTGAGAGTGGTGCAGGGAACTGCCGTGGGCAACCCGGCTCCCAACGCCGCCTGTCGGGCCGGAGCCTGGCCGATGCCGGCCGACAAGACGCAGCCCAAAATGACGTCGTCCACTTGGGATGCGGCCAATCCCGAGTCAGCCAGTGCAGCCTTGATGGCGGCGGCGCCGAGTTGCGGGGCCGTCAGCGTGGCAAGAGCGCCTTGAAAGGCGCCGACCGGAGTTCGGCGGGCGCCCAGAATGACGATAGGATCCGAATTCATAATGCATTCCGTGGGGATTTGAACTACGTATTATAACCGCGCTGCAGGAATTACGGCGCCAAGGGATTGCAGCCGAAGGAATTGCGGCCAGAGAATTGCGGCCGAGGGGATTATGGGGCCAAGGGGTCCCCCACCGCGGCGGCGATCAATTCACGGCTCCTCTGACGCGCCTCATCGGCGGGCAGTACGGCGAGAATCTCGACGCGGATGGGCAGCCGCCGGATGGTCAAGCTACCCGGCGGCATGACATCGCGGGTGCCGTGGATGGCCACGGCCACCACCGGCATTTGCGCGCGTGCCGCGGTGGTAAATGCTCCGCCGAGAAATTTGCCGATCTGCCGGGTTTCGTCGAAAGTGCCTTCCGGGAAGAACATCAAGGACTGACCGGTGGCGGCCAGTTTCAAGACGCGGCGTGCATCGGTCGCGCCCTTGTGCCGGTTGAATCGCTCGACGAACTGGGAGCCCAGGCGCCGCAGCAACAGGCCGGCAAGCGGCACGCGCACCATTTCCCTCTTGATGACGAAGGCAAAATCGGGCGGCAAGGCCGCCGCGATGGCAATGGCGTCGATGTAGCTCGCGTGGTTGGCCACCACCACGCACGGAGTGGTGGGCAGGCGCTCTAGAGCCTCCACCTTGAAGGGGATACCGGCCACGCGCAGGAACAAGCGCCCGACGGTGCCGGCCACCACGCGGCGTTGACGCAGCCCGGGCAGGAACATGTTGATGGCCAACACGGCCAACCCCAAGACCGTAAAGCACACGAGACAGTACGCGATATACGCTAAACGCTTAACTTCTGTGATCTGGTTCTCCTTATGTTAATACTTGAGAGTACTGTGATTCTGGTCACGCCGACCTCAAGGCACCCCTCGCATACTGAGTACTGATTGCGCGGACAGCACTACTTCGTGCGTAACCCCTCGCGAGAAACTATGGCGACGGCTCTCAAACGGACGGTTTATACACGCACCTCGGGCGCAGCGGTACCCGCAGCACGCGAGGCGGCGGATCCCGCCCTACAGCGTTTCCTCGATGCTGTATGGATGGAGCGCGGGCTTTCCGCGAACACGCTGGCAGCCTACCGGGCCGATTTGACTGCCTTGGCGCGTTGGTTGGAGGAGCGGGACAGTGCTTTGCTCAAGGCCACGCGCATCGAATTGCTCGGCTTCATCGCCGCTCGCGTGGAGGGAGGGTCGCGCCCCCGATCGACCGCGCGGCAGCTCTCGAGCTTCCGCCGATTCTTCAGGTTCATGGTGCGCGAGGGTTTGATCGCACAAGATCCCACGGCGCAGATTGCGATGCCGAAAATCGGCCGATCGCTGCCTAAATCTCTCACCGAGGCCGAGGTGGATTCCTTGCTGGAAGCACCGAGCGTCTCCGAGCCGCTGGGACACCGCGACCGCACCATGCTCGAGGTTCTGTACGCGACGGGTCTGCGAGTCTCCGAACTCGTCAGCCTGAAGCACAATCAGGTCAATCTGAATCAGGGCGTGATGCGCGTTATCGGCAAGGGCAATCGCGAACGCTTGATTCCCCTCGGCGAGGAAGCCGTGAGGTGGCTGCAGCAGTTCATGCAGGGCCCGCGCGTGGAAATTCTCCTGGAACGCCAGACCGATTATCTGTTCCCGACTCGCCGCGGCGACCGAATGACGCGCCAGGCTTTTTGGCACATCATCAAGCGCTATTCGAAGAAAGCCGGTGTGGAAAAGGAGCTCTCCCCACATACCCTGCGCCACGCCTTTGCGACCCATCTGTTGAACCACGGTGCGGATCTGCGCGTCGTGCAGATGCTACTCGGCCACAGCGATCTGTCCACGACGCAGATATATACGCATGTGGCACGCGAACGCTTGAAGGATCTGCATTCCCAGCATCATCCTCGCGGCTGATTCTGGGGCCTGTCTCAAATTCACCCTGGCCACGAGCGGGACGGATTTGATTTTTACACACGCTTCTAGGAAGCGGCTCCAGTACGCTCTGCTAGAATTCAGTGAACCTCCCTTGCCGTGGGAGGTCAAAATGACCAGACGGAGCCACTTGATGTCGCGATATCTCGCTGTTTTGGCCTTGATTCTTTGCGCGGTGCACCCGTGGGCGCGTGCGGCCGCGGAGCAGCCGGCTGCGGATCCGCGCACGGCCCTGCTCAAACTGTTGCCGGCCGGTGCCAAGATCGAAGACCTGCGTCCGTCGCCGATTCCCGGCATCTATGAGTACACGCAGGGTGCTGAAATCAGCTACCTGACCGCCGACGGCAAGTACTTCATCGACGGCAACCTATATGACATGAAATCGCGCGATAACCTCACCGAGGCGCTGCGTACACATGCGCGAGTGGCATTGATAGGTTCGGTACCGGAATCGCAAATGCTGATTTACTCGCCCGCGAATCCGAAATACACCATTACTGTATTCACGGACGTCGATTGTGCCTATTGCAGAAAATTGCACAGCCAAATTGCCGAGCTCAACCGCCTCGGCATCCGCGTCCGTTACATGTTCTTCCCCCGTACCGGACCGGGAACGGAGAGCTGGAGGAAGGCAGAAGTCGTCTGGTGTTCCGCCGATCGAAACGAAGCCATGACGCGCGCGAAAGCCGGCGCCGCACTCGACATGAACAAGGTCTGCGCGCCGACGCCGGTGAAGCGGGAGTACGAGTTGGGCGAGAGCATCGGCGTTCGCGGCACGCCTGCGATCGTGACGGAAAACGGCGACTATATTTCCGGCTACATGGAACCGCGCGAACTCTTGGCTCAGCTGAAGGAACTGCAGGTGGCGAAGCGCTGATCGCCGGACTCAACGCTCCAGCAGCTTGACCTTGTCCTTGACGCCTTCCCATTGTTTCGCGTCAGCCGGCGCGGCTTTCTTCTCACTGATGACCGGCCACTTCTTGGCCAGCTCGGCGTTCAATTCCTTGAAGTTTCCCTGGCCGTCCGGAATCTCTTCTTCGGAATAGATGGCCTCAACCGGGCATTCGGGCTCGCACAAAGTGCAGTCGATGCATTCATCGGGATCGATGACGAGAAAATTCGGTCCCTCGTGAAAACAGTCGACGGGACAGACCTCGACACAGTCCATATATTTGCACTTGATGCAGCTTTCCGTAACCACGAACGCCATACTGAAGCCTTCTCTTACCTTAAGTGAATCGTTAACGCTATTCTGCCACAGCTGTATTCCGATGACAGGCGCGGCACCGGCACCGCGGCGCCCCGGCCATGGTGGCGCGGGTCACGGCATAACGGGTCCGCGGCGCACGCCAGGGTGCGCCGGCCAGCTGTGTTCACCCGGCCACCTCACGATGCGCACGGATGGTCAGTTCATGGAAGTAATGTTCTTCCCGGCAGGCGCTGCGGTCGGCGAAATATTGCCGCAACGCGTATTCACCGCTGGCAAAGGCCAGTTCGGACCACGGCACATCCGCTTCGTCGTACAGGGCGACCTCCAAGCTCTCCGGTCCCGGCGCGAATTTCGGCTCGAGCATCTTGGCGCGAAACATGACATGGACCTGGTTGGCGCGGGTCACGTTCACCACTGCGAGCAATGTGCCCACTTCAACGGTGGCCATGGCCTCCTCGTAACACTCACGCGCCGCGGCCTGCTGCATGGTTTCGCCGTTCTCCATGAAGCCGGCCGGAACGGTCCAAAACCCGCGCCGCGGCTCGATGGCACGGCGGCAGAGCAGGATTTTCCCCTGCCACTCGGGTACGCACCCCAGGACCAGCAGCGGATTCTTGTAGTGCACCATATGGCAGCCGGTGCAAACAAAGCGCGGCAAATGATCCCCGGTGGGGATCTTGGATTCGACAGGTGAGCCGCAATTGCTGCAGAAATTCAAGGCACATCCAATAAATATAAGGTCTGGTGCCGGAGAGGCAGCAGGCAATTACACATTCTAACGGGATTTGGCGCTTTTTGGGACCTCCGCACCGATTTTAGCAGGCGAAAACGGTCGCGATCTCAACCATGAGCGTAGTTGTATACGCACTGCTTTGCGAGATTTGAGGCCATGAGTAAACGTATCAAAACGCAAGATAGATCTCGACGTTTCTGCAGGTTGACGGCCTGGACTCGGCGCCTCTGCGAGGCGACGTAGCGCTTGAGCGGATTGTCCATGCGAGAAGTGTGGGGAGATGGAGAAATGGAAGCCGCACCTTATATGGAAGGAATCTCCCTAAACCTTTTGTACGCCCGAGTCATCCAACTCGCTGGTGTTCGACCATTTGGGTGGTGCGGATAACGCACCGCCTTTGCCTCTGTCTTCTGGACTGTTGAGGGCGGGATTGCATCCGCCCACAGTGAGCGTCACTGATTTTTTCCAACACTGCATAAATGTATAGGAGCGGTTCGTGAAACCTAGCAGCTTCGCGTGGATTCTCTGTGGTTTAGCGTTGTTCTTGGCGATGTCGGTCAACGCCGAGTTGCCGGCCGCCCAATCGGGGACGTCCAACGACCTGACCAGTGCGCAAGTTGCACAGGACCTCACTTACTTCCGAGATAGCTGGGTTCCGTTGGATAGATCATTTTCACCAGCGGCGCGCGCTAAGATGCTCGAGTTCATCGATCAGCAGATATCCAGTGCACATGCCATGCATAAGGCGGAATTGGCCTTGATCCTCGGCCAAGCCGCGGCCTTCAGTGGAAACGATCACACGCTCATCGAGATATACAACGCACGGGAAGTCTTCCATCCCCTACCAATTTCCTTCTGGTGGTTCCCGGAAGGTGCCATCGTCACTCGCGCGCATCCGGCCTATAGGCGCTTCCTAGGGGCCAGAATCGTTTCGATAGGCGGAGTGCCGGTCGATGAGGTAGCAACACGGATGGAGCGATATATCCCCGGGATCGAGACCCACAAGCGCTATATCTCCCCGATCTTGATGACTCGGATAGAGGCCTTGCAGGTCGCGGGAGTCACACAGGATAGCGCCGCCGATTTCGAGTTCGTGCTGCGTTCCGGGGAACGGGTCCGTGCATCCCTAGGCGTCGCGCCCACCCCGGATCCGGCCGCGGTATCGCCCGCGTGGCGGGCCAGCATGGTACCCGGCAAAGGTCCGGACCCCTGGCCCCACGTCCTCGATGACCTCAAAGACCTACCGATCTACGTCCAGAAGCCCGACGAGCTGGCCTGGGCCACGCTGCGCAATGGCTCGCTACTCTATATCCGCAGCAATAGTCTCGACCCTTACACAGACAATCCCCTCGAGGTCATCCTCAAGGGCTACCTGATGATGGATACGCTGGTGAAATCCGCAAGCATGCCGAACGATGTGGTGGTGGACCTGCGTTACAATGAAGGTGGTAATTTCATCAATGTCTTGGCACTTAGCACCGAACTCGCCAAGCTCACCGAGCCAGCCGGACATATCTACATCATCACCGGACGGGCCACCAACTCCGCGGCCATTGCCTTCGCTGCCCTGCTGAAAGGTAATGTACCCGGGCGCACCAAGATCGTCGGGGAAAGCATATCCGATCACGAATGGTTTTGGTCCGAGGGTGGTTCGTTGACGGCGCCAGCCTCCGGTCTGCCACTCCGATACACCAACGGCTACCACGATTGGGCGAATGGATGCACCGATCTCAAGAAGTGTTATTGGCCGGTGGTGTATCACGGCGTTAAAGCCGGCTCACTCCAGCCGGACATCTTGGTGCCCTTGACGTTCCACGATTACGTATCAGGAAAAGATCCAGTGTTGGATGCGGTATTGGCAGAACTCGACAAGAGCGCTACTCACAACAAAAGGCAGAGGCTTCTACGGTAACGGCGGGAACAGTCGTTCCGCGACGAGCGCGGCGGCTTGGGCCGCGTCCCACTTCTGGCGGGCAGTAAGCAACGGCGGGTGTCCGATAGGAAACGCTTGCGCCAGGCTTCTAGCTTCTGCTCGAAAAAGTGTCATCTGTGAGATACCCGCACGCTGACAGGTGATGTCGAGCGCGAGCTTTCGGCGCAGGCGTGCGAGTCTCAGCCGGTCTCCGAGCGCGGTGAGGGCAGCTTAGCTGGCAAGTATCACAGGATGTCTAAGACGTCAGGTTTAATCTAAAAAGTGATGCAAGGTAATCTTTAGTTTGCATTGGCATGATTATTTGCAATTAATTGACGTTCTAGACCCGTCGCGGGTGAGCGTGTCGCCGCTCGTGGCGAGCCGCTCAGCATCGCCGCTTTGCGAGGACACGGGGTCAGCGAATTCAGAGCGTCGGCGCTGGGTCGCAGTGGTTGGCTCACCCATCTTGGCCGCGGCGTCTACATGCTGCCCGGCGACACGCTCACCCGCGACGGCTGCTTGGCCTATCTCGCCCGCCAGATGCCTGGCCTTCACGTCGGCGGCAAGACGGCGCTCTCGTGGCGCGGCATCCGCCAGAACGTTAGTTTTCGAGAAGTCTTGTCCCTCTGGGGCAATCAGCCAAAGCGCATCCCCCCGTGGTTCACGGAACGCTTCCCTGCTCGTTACCAGGCAACCCAGCTCTTCGATGCGGATATTCGGAAAGGGCTTGGACTCCAGCCGCTCCCGAACGGTCGTCCGGAAATCCTGGTGTCCGTACCCGAGCGCGCGCTTCTGGAGCTCCTCAGCGATGTCGGCAAGACTCAGTCGCTTCAGGAGACACGGCAACTCGTCGAAAGTCTGCGCACCTTGCGCGAGAAGACCTTAGATGAGCTGCTCGCGCATACTTCAAGAATCAAAGTCGTCCGCCTGACCGAACTGCTCGGAAGGGACCTTGACCTTCCCTGGGCAGCCACGGCCAAGCGCCACAGCCAGCGCATCGGCGGCGGAAAGCGTTGGGTAGCTGTCGCGAAAACCGGCGAGCGCCTTGACCTGCGAAGATCATGAATCAGGACTATGTCGACACCGTCCGCCTCCTGCTCGCGATCGCCCCAGCGGTCTTTCGATCGCCGCACTTTGCATTGAAAGGCGGCACGGCACTTAATCTATTTCTTCACGACATGCCGCGGCTATCCGTGGATATCGACTTCGTATTCACCGATTACACGCTCAACCGTGAGGACGCACTGCGGACAATCGCAGCGAATCTCAAGGCAGCAAAGTCCGAAATCTCGACGATGGGTTTTCGCGCCACGCTACCGACCACGAAAAGCGGTGACGACGTCAAACTGTTCGTCAAGGGAAACGGGCAGCAGGTGAAAGTCGAGGTTAACTTCGTGTTTCGAGGCACCGTACTGCCCATACAGCAGCGCCCGCTCAATACAGTACACAGGGACACGAACTCGCAGCA
This sequence comes from Gammaproteobacteria bacterium, assembly GCA_021323735.1. Lineage (GTDB taxonomy): Bacteria > Pseudomonadota > Gammaproteobacteria > Steroidobacterales > Steroidobacteraceae > Bog-1198. The sequence continues at coordinate 69,233 of JAJPKM010000048.1, read as the reverse complement.
CGGTTCGGAGATCTTTCCGAGGCTCCTGAGCCGGCTGGCATAGTCCCACATTCTGGACGAAATTCCCTTTGACCCGCCGCCCGCAATTTGGACGATCAGATCCTGCCATTGGAAGCTGCGTGATCGGGTTCTTGCTCGATCAAAGGCTCCCGCGCTTCACGGTCGAGTTGCTGGGCGCGGAGGGTCGAACCTCATGATCGTAAATTTGACCCCCGACCAGAAAGCATTTGTCCGCGATGCCATTGCAAGCGGACGGTTGCACGGCGAAGAGGACGCCATGCGCGAAGCCCTTGCTCTGTGGGAGCGCCGCGAGCGTGCCCGCGCGGAGATTTTGGCGTCCGTCGATGTGGCGGAAGCCGCTCTCGCGCTTGGCGAGGGCCGCGTGATCACGCAAGAATCTATGCGGGATCTGGCCGCAGAGGTAAAGCAGCGCGGCCATGCGCGGCTCGCTGCTGCCGGCGACATCAAGCCGTTGTTGTAAACGCGAGATAGTCGGGAATATAGAGACTTTATAGCCCCTTAAAAATAAGGGATTCTAGTGTCTCAGGGTTTGGTGCCCGAAGAGGGAATCGAACCCACACCACGTCTTAGGTGACCGGATTTTGAGTCCGGCGCCAGGTGGAATAAGTATCTGTTTTTACAACAAATTATCTCGACAATTTCTCATATGTGTAAATCTCATGGTTGCACATGTACCCCTTCGCGCCCGGAAAATTCGGCGCTGCGCATTTTCTGGCAAAACGCCCGAATATTCTACCTTGTCTCGCCCTGCGCGCTTGAGTAGGTTGAACCACATGATCGTACATTTGACCCCCGACCAGGAAGCATTTGTCCGCGATGCTATTGCGAGCGGACGGTTGCACGGCGAAGAGGACGCCATGCGCGAAGCGCTCACACTGTGGGAGCGATGCGAGCGTGCCCGTGCGGAGATTTTGGCGTCCGTCGAGGTGGCGGAAGCCGCTCTCGCGCGTGGTGAAGGCCGCGTGATCACGCAAGAATCCGTGCGGGACCTAGCTGCAGAGGTAAAGCAGCGTGGCCGTGCGCGCTTAGCGGCAGCGTCGATATTGCCGACCGCCTAATCGATTCCCATCACGGAGCGTGTCTTTCCGGTGTTAGTCGCGTTGTTCGGCGTCGCTCAATTGAATGTACGAGAGGAGCGTGCCGGCGCTCTCGGTAAGCTGGAATGATACGATGTAGTACATATTCAGTTACAGGGCACTTGCGTGCGAGGGTTAATATATGGACGTGCGTGTTAATTCTTTGGCTCAGCACCATTGGATTATGCTTGGGGATAGCGGGTGCGATCGGCCTTGCGGTACTTACCAAGACATTTATCACCATAAATCCTGACGGCTCTCAAACTTGGGTGCACGATTTCTCGTAATGGACCCGCCCGGTTTCGGATAAATGGTCCCACCTTGCATGGGTTACCGGCGGAGCCGCGGTTTGAGAGTTCTACGCGTCCTTTTTCTTTGAGGCAAGTTTTCTGGCTTTGACGCCTCGATACGTCTCGCCGGTGATGTTGATGGTGAGGGCGGAGTGCTCGAGTCGGTCCCGGATGGCGTCGAAGATAACGGCGTCGGGAATGACCTCATTCCAGTGACCCACGGGGAGCTGAGACGTAAATGCGATGGACTTGTTGATCGATCGCTCTTCGATAATTTCGCACAGATCCTGGGCTTCGGTCGCGGTAAATTTCCGCATTCCCATTTCGTCAAAAATAATGAGATCGAACTTGGCGAGTTTGCCGCGATATCGAAGGTAGGTCCCGCTGGAGCGCGCGATCGCCAGGTTCTCCTGGAGCGCGGTGATGCTCATATACAGGACCGATTTTCCAGTTGCGCAGGCGTGCAGGCCGACCGCCTGGGCAATGAACGTTTTGCCGACACCGGTTTCGCCAATGAGCAGCAGCGGACGCGCATCGTTGAGCCACCCCAGAGTGTAGATTTCTTTGATTTCCGCCTTCGTGATCGAGCGTTTCGCGGTGAAGTCAAAGTCTTCGAACGCCGGGCGCACGGTAAACTTGGCGGCTTTGATGCGATTGACAGTTTTCCGTTCTTGACGGTAATCGGCTTCTGCCTGCAACAAGATATCGACGAACTCGGAGTAGCTGATTCTATCGCGAGTGGCGTCAGCGAGAGTTTTGTCTAAGACAGCGAGCATGCCGAGCATGTTCATCTCAGCCATGTGGTTCTTGGCAATGGCAATACTCATAACGGTAACTTCTCCTGCGCTGCAGTCGGTGGGATGGAGGGTTCGTCAGTGACCTGCAGCGCGGCGCCGCCAACGTACCGGAGGAAAGGATTGCCGGGCCGGCGCACGATGTCGCGGACCGGCTGCGGGTTCATGGATTGTCGTCGCGCCTGCTTGAGCAAGTCCTGGAAGTACGGCGTGCGGATCCGGTTGTAGCGGCGCATGGTGGCGATCGCGGCGCTGATGTGTTCGTTGGCTAGAGCGTGGCCGGAGAGACTGATTTCTTTGGTGCATGCCGAGACCAACCCCAAGGCGCGACGCAAATGAGCGTAGACGTCGGCATTGAACAGTTCGAGGAACAAGGCGTTCAGATCCGGATGGATAAAGCGAGATTGCGACAGCAGTTTCTGCGGCGTCGCCTCGTAGAACGCGATCGAGTTCGCCGGGAAGTGCTCGAGGATCCTGATTCGCTGACCCACTTTCTGCCGGCATCGCGGATGGATCGCTAAGCGCTCAAGATTGAGGAAGATCTCGACATGGTGTTCGGTGAGCTTGATTCGCAGCTTTTTGTGGCGGTGGATATGCGGAGCGCTGTAGTAATCGCCGTCCACGGCGACGTAACAGTCGGGGTGCAGCTTCGCTGTCTTCCACTCGCCGCCGTCGTATTCCACACGGGGCAACGCCTTGAGGGCAGCTTTCTCGATCTTCTCGAACCGTTCGCGGCGCGAGACGCCAAAGCGTCGGTGGGTTTGGTCGTTGATGCGCTCGACGCACACCATCAGTGCGCGATTGATCTCGGCGACCGACGTAAATCGAGAACGACGAAAGCGGAACCGGAAGTAGCGGGAAAGGATTTTCACCAGTCCTTCCGCGATTGCCTTATCGCGGGGGCGCCTAACACGAGCAGGAACGACAGCCGTGGAAAAATGTGCGGCCAAGTACGCGTAGTCTTCGTTCAGATCGGGATCGTACAGATGGCATTTGACGACGCCGGTCTTCAAGCAATCCGGGACAGTCACGTGAGGCACGCCGCCGTACCACTCATACATCCGCCGGTGACAACCGAGCCAGTTATGGCTTTTCATGTCCTCCGCCGCCCAGGCAAACAGTAATTGACTAAAGCCGAGCCCTGAGACGAACACGTAGGCCTTGTGGATCTGTCCGGTCTTGATCTCGTACCACTCGATAGGATCACCGGCATAATCGACTTCAACCCGTTCGCCGGGCTCGAACTCTCGAGCGGTGATGGTCGCCTCGCGGTACTGCGGGAACTTGCGATAAAACTGTTTCCAGAAATTCGGATAGGTGATGAGCGCCTTCGCGCGCTCCTCCCAGATGAATTTCATCGGATGGCCGAGGCCGAGCTCGTGAATGATCACTGGCCATTCGAGCTGCGCCATCCACAGCGGATCCGGGCTCGTCGCCGTCTCGTGCGTCAGACGCTCGCCGTCGCGGATCTGACGCACCAGGCGCCGTGAGCAACCCAAGGCGGTGGCGATCTCCCGCAGGCTTCGTCCGTCGGCCAGGCGGCGCTTGATTTCCTCGTGTCTATCCACCGTCAGCTTCCTTCGCGCCATCCAGCTCTCCCCTTCGTGATGTGCCACGACGGTACTGGATTGCGGTGTGAGCGGGACCAAGGTCCGCTTTGGGGGAGGTGATGCCGGAAAGCAGACCCTCGCAGACGGCCCAGGAGCTCACGATCCGGAAGCACCCGGATCAAAGCTACCCTGGAAAACTGACCATTCTGCGCTGTCATCGCCGTCCGCTCCTGGGACCCCGGCGACGCAACAACGCGCCCGCTCAGGGTCGAAAAGCGGCTCCGGCCGGTGGTCCCATTGGGACGAAATCGGGTGGGTCCATTACCCCGAAATCGGGTGGTCCCATTCCGGCGAAATCAGGTGGGTCCAATCACTCGAAATCCTGCACTTGGGGGCCGAACGGCATACCAAATGACGTCTGGCGTAGTCGCAATATCAGAATCCGGCGCTTGCAGAATTGGGGTGTGCCTTTAGCTTACGGCGCGGTCGGGCTGGGATTCGTTTCTCAGCTCGTGGCGCTCTGGTTCCCAAAACTACACTGACAGTGCGGTCTGGTTTTCCGGGGCGGCGGCACCAAGGCCGCCCGGGGGTAAGGGTAGAGGGCAAGTGGCCTGGGTCCTATCGTATGTGATGAAACCTCTGCTATATTGTCCACCCAGCAGAGGAAACCTCACATTGGCCATGACCAGCACCCAGCGCGCCCAAGCCCTCAAGCTGCTGGGCGCCCGTTCCATGATGCGGCTGAAAGACTTTGCCGCCCGCGGTATCGCCCCGGAAACGCTCGCGCGTCTGGTTCGGGATGGGACAGTCGTGCGTCCCGCACGCGGGCTCTACCAGCTCGCCGATGGGGCGGTCGATGCCCGCCGCACCCTGGCTGAAGCGGCTTCGCTCGTGCCCAAAGGAATCATCTGCCTGGTGTCAGCGCTGCAGTTCCACGGCCTGACCCTGCAGATGCCGTCGAGCGTCTGGATGGCGATCGAGCGCACCGCCTGGCGCCCGCGGATTAACTATCCGCCGATCCGCTTCGTGCGCTTCACCGGCTCGGCACTGAGCGAGGGTATCAAACGTCACCGCATCGAGGGCGTGGAGGTGGCGATCACCGATCCGGCGCGGACCATCGTCGATTGCTTCCGGTATCGCGCCAAGGTCGGCATCGACGTGGCGATGGAAGGGCTGCGCGAGGGCCTGCGCCAGCGCAAGGCGACGAGCGATCAACTGTGGCGCTACGCCACGAAAGCCCGGATCTGGTCGACCATGAAACCCTATGTCGAAGCGACGGCGGCCGATGGCGCGTGAACCCCTCAAGAACGTCGGCGCCTCGGTGCGTGCCCGACTGCTGCAGCGATCGCGCGATGAGCGCACGGATTTCCAGATCCTGCTGACGCGCTATGCACTGGAAAGGTTGTTGTATCGGTTGAGCCGGTCGGAGCATCGCAACCGATTCATCCTCAAGGGCGCGATGTTGTTCGTAACCTGGGTGGAGGCGCCGTTTCGGCCGACGCGCGACCTGGACCTGCTCGGCTATGGCGATAACAGTCCCGAGGCGATTGGCGATACCTTTCGCGCGATCCTGACCCAGCCGGTCAACGACGATGGCGTGGCCTTCGATATCGATGGACTCGAAGCCGCGCCGATCCGCGAGGATCTTGAGTATGGCGGTGTGCGGGTACGCACCCAGGCCACGATCGCTGGCGCCCGCATCCCGATCCAGGTTGATGTGGGCTTTGGCGATGCGATCACCCCTGGTCCCATCGAGATCGACTATCCGGCGCTGCTCGACGCGCCGGCGCCGCACCTGCGGGCCTATCCGATCGAGACGGTGGTCGCCGAGAAGTTCCATGCCCTTGCCACCCGCGGCATCACCAACAGCCGGCTGAAGGACTACTACGACCTGTGGTTGATCGCCGAAACGTTCGCGCTGGAAAGGGCGCCCCTGGCTGCCGCCGTCCGACAAACTTTCGCACGGCGTCAGACGGAGCTGCCGCACGAGAAGCCGACCGGATTCAGTGAAGCCTATGTGGACACCTGGGGCGACCAATGGCGAACCTTCCTGACCCGCGAGCGGATGGCGGCAGCGCCCGAGCAACTGGCGACGGTGGTCGCTGACCTGGAGCGGTTCTTGCTGCCGCTGATCGAAGATGCGGAAGGGGAGTGGCGCTGGAAGCCAGGCACAGGGTGGATTCAGGGAACGCCGACGGCGTGAAGAGTTCGCGAAGGATGTCGAGGAGGTCCCTAGTTCCAACGGATCTGGTCTCAGGGTAGGGTGCCGGTCGTTCTCCGGGGGCGCACGGGCAGGCCGGTTGTCGAGCTCAAGGCATGGGAAGTGCGTCAGTCAGAAGCCCTGGGCTTCGATCCTGATGAAGTAATGGCCGCAAGGACAGGTGATCAGGATCTCGTACTGGCTGAATTCGTCGGATAGCCGCTCGATCTCGAGGTTGCTCATAAGCCTGACTGTACATCCATCCAGATCGGAGTTAAATTTGGCGAAAGCGCGTCAGATTTGAAGTAGTCGCGCGGCATCATGTCTAAGGTCGCCGAGAACGGATCGACACGATGGTTGACGCTCATGCGCGGATGGCCGTGAAAGGAGGGCTACGGAAATGGCCGACGTTTATCACCAACTGAAACATCTCGCCGAGCGATACACGAAGCTGCTGAGTCTCTTCCGAACGTTCCATGCAGAAGGAGGGCCGCTCATAAAGGGCGGCGATATCCCAGGGGTCCTGGTCGGCGCTTTAACCGTGGAGGGAACTTCCTTCGACATATCGATCGCAGGAACTACGGCGCGGTTCGTGTTCTCGATGACGGATTCGACAGATAACGGGATTCGCGGAATCGTAAGAGCCTACCGACTCGATCCACTTCGCCCCGGCACGGTTGCGGCGGCGGCCGGGAGTTTCGAGTTCAATGGAGTGGGCGATACGGGAAGGAAAAAGGCGAACGGGGACTGTCTGGTTGTGACGGAAGACGATGGAGCGTGCTTGCTCATCGCCGAACTCATGCACAAGGCGATCACGTTCCCTGGAAGTTAAGGCTGCTGCAGCCGGCAGCTTTGGCACCGCGAGGGCATGGAGGAGCGGGGATCACGCGCGAGGGGAGGCAAGGCGTGCAACGAACGCCCGCTCAGCATCTCGCTGTTCCGTGACCCCACGGGTTTCGCGGAAAGCGTGGCCGCGATCACTCAGGGATAACCGCTGTAGCAATCGATAGCATTTTTGAGAAACTGTGAGTGCCAGGAAGCGGGCACCTTTGGGTAGGGAGTAGCAATGACAGACGGGAACACCGATGCACAGTCAGCGGGCGATATCGGCGAGAAATCGGCGGAGCTTTTGGCTGTTGAGGAACGCATTGCTGCCGCGCGCGCCGAGCTGTCTAAGCTCCAGGAAATCTTTGCAGATGCGAAATCCGACCGGGAGAAGATTGTCACGATGCTCACGCAAGCCTCCGAGCTTGCTGCGAGTGTGAAGTCGCAACACGATGCAGTCGGAGCGGCTGCTCTTGCAGTCGAGAAGCTGTCAGTTGATGCGAAGGGAAAGTTCGATGAGGTGGCTGCAGTCGCGACAAAAGCTCTGGCGGCGAGCACTCAGATAAATGACCAGCAGTGTGTGATTGCCGCCAAGTCTGCTCATATTGAGGACGCTAAAATCCACGCGGATAAGGTAAGGACAGAACTGGATAGAGCCCTGATGGCTGCGACCAACAAAGCGACAGAGGCCGAAGCGATGACAGCTCGCACTTCCGCGACGGCCGATGGGATAGCGAAGCTAAATGATTCAGCAAAAAGCGCCAAGATCGAGATTGACTCGAACGCGGCGGCCATTAAGAAAGCGCTGGAGACATCGACGCAGGACTCACAGAAGACGAAATCTCTGGCGGATATTGCGTTAGGCACCGAAGAGCGCGTGAATAGCTATCAGACGACGCTGACTGATCTGCACAAGAAATCTCAGGAAAAGCTGGCTGAAATAAACAGCCTTCTTCCCGGGGCAACGAGTGCGGGTTTGGCGCATGCGTTCGACGCGAGAGGAAACAAATTCACACAGCCGAGCAAACTCTGGCAGGTGGTATTTGTCGTTGCACTCGTCGTGCTGGTCATCATTGCGGCCGTAGGGCTCATTGAGGTTTACCTGGCTGGCAATTCGCTGAACTACGATGGAATTATCCGTCTTTGGCTCGCACGACTTCCAATCGCAGGTGCCTTGGTTTGGCTAGCGCTGTACGCCAGCAGAGAGGCAGCCCTGGCCAAGAGGCTTGAGGAGGACTATGCGTACAAGGCGGCGATTTCCATGTCCTTCCAAGGATTTCAGCAGCAGATGAAGGCGATTCAAGCTGAAGCGAAGAACGATACTCCTTTGGGCAAGTTGTGCTCCGATACCCTCGCCACGATTGCCAGTCCTCCCGGACGCATCTACGACAAGCACAAATTGACCGTGTCATTGTCGTCTGAATTGACGGAGGCTATCAGAGCAGCGGTCCAGGCTGCGATGGGTGGGAAAGGCGAGTGAGCAGCCGGCAAGACAAGTCCATTACGCCGCCATCACGGAGCTTTGCTCGTCTGTTTACCGATCCGTCGGCAAATTTTTTTCAAGTTCACGATGCTGGAAGAACTGCTGAGCAACAGCATTTACATGCTGGCTCGGATCGACAGGCATCGGCAGGCTGATTGTTATAGCGCCGGCCGCGGGCGAAATGGTCGATCTGAGCGGCGCGAGTTTTTTGATTTCACGGTCATTGGCTTTCCTCATGGAGATGATTCGCCGCGCCCGCTCAAAACGAATGGAGTTGATCAAGGGTAATACCCGTTCGATCAGCAATCTCTTGAAGCGTTTCCCGATGAGGCTTCTTGACCTTGCCGTGTTCGATACGGGCGATTTCCTTGGCCGTCACTCCCGGAAAGTCGCTTTGACGTAGTCCCTTCTGCAGCCGCAAGCGGCGAATTGAGCCTCCGATGGATTCATCCTTTTCAAGCCGTCGCTTCTTCGCACGATGACGGTAATCCTCATCGAACTCGTACAAAATGGCGTCTGCCGCTGCCTCATAGTCGCCCAGTCGAACTGTTTGCCCATGGTCCGTGATGGCAAACTGCGTAATGTCTGGGTCAGGACTCCCGGGGCGCGATGCGAACCAGTTGAAAGGAACCGTGATCGGCTCAAGGCTCCCACGATAGAGAAGGACGGCCGACTGGGCTGCGAGCACCACTCCACCGATAAATAGATCCGCTCGGTTGTCCGAACCAAGGACTTCAATGAGTTCGGCAATCGGCGACAAACGAACGCCATCCCCGGCGGACACGACAAACCTGAAATGGGCGTGCACGAGATTCTGTGCCTCACCACGTGCGCGCTCCAACGACAAAAGCCGTCGGTCCTCACTTCGCGGACGGCGGGGTAGTGTGCCCAATAGAAGCGCCATCGCGGGCTCACTGGGTGCGATCCAAAGCGAGTAGACGCTACGCTTAAGCATTGCGGCACGCACGTCCGACTGAGCATGCAAACGACTGGCCACCTTCAGACGTTGGAATTTTCCCGTCGCGTGACCGCGCGGTTCAACCAAAAGGAGTTGAGCGTTCACTTGTGCTTTCTCTTCGCCTTCGGCTCTTTAGGGGTCTTGGAAAGAACGGGGTTCTCTGGGTACATGCGATCCCATGCTTGTTGAAGCAAATGCAGACCGTCCCGAGTCGCCTCGATCACTTCCTCCGGAATCTCTTTGGGATCCGGCTCCGTATCGAGAAACTGCTGAGTGCGAAGTCCGAATCGCCAGGCGCGCGTCTTGTGCATGATCGTCGCATGCGGCGGCTCCACCCGCTCCCGATCTCGGATCTTCGCCTTCCAGCCGCGACTCTCCCAGGGTGCGGGAAGCTTTAGCGTGAAGGCCACTGAAATGTCCGTGAGGCTGAACCATGGTGCTTATTATGTCCCTTTGTGTGCTAACAGGCAAATAGGACATTAACGTAGCCATGACAAGGGGGGGGCTTTGGAGTAGGATTTAATCCTATTGACGTTCAAGGAGACCATCCATGCGAACCACCCAGCAGATGAGCATTACCCTGCCGAACGAGCTTGCGATGGCAGTGAGAGCGAAGGTTGCGTCGGGTGAATACGCCAGCGAGAGCGAAGTCATTCGCGATGGTCTTCGGACCCTGATGGCTCGCGATCGTGCCGTGGAGCACTGGTTAAGGGACCATGTCGGGCCGGCTTTCGATGCGCTCAAGGCGGATCCGTCGCGCGCGGCCACGGCTGCTCAGATCCGAGCACGTCTGACGGCGGAATACAAAAGTGATGGCACTAGGAAGTGAAGCGGTATGAGGTACCTTCACGCCAGAAGCGGAGGAGCAACTGGCGGAGCTCTATCGCTACATTGCGGGGAATGCCACTGCGGATGTGGCGCTGCGCTATACAACTGCGGTCGTCGAGTACTGCGAAGGATTAGCGACATTCCCTCTGCGTGGGACACTGCGTGATGACATACGACCGGGCCTGCGAACGACATCGTATAGGCGCCGCACGGAAATCGCTTACACCGCCGAGGACGAAAAGCTTCGATCATTGGGGTGTTTCACGGTGGCCGGGACTACGAGGCCGAGCTAAAGCTGGAAGAGCGAAAGCTGGAAGAGCGAAAGGCGGCGTAGGCATGGAAGCTCTTCGAAAGGGGCATCCTGCGATCTGCGATAATATTTTTCATGGACGTCGTCGTGAGCATGCCGGATTCCGTAGCCCGCCAATGGGGAGATACTCCCCAGGCGATCGGCCGCCATGTCAATTGAGGACGCCGTGATCGGGCGTTACCGCGCCGGACGGCTCTCGCACCGCCAGGTCGGGGGAACTCTGGGTCTCGACTACTGGCAGACGGAGAGCTTCCTCTATGAGCGCGGGGTACCGATGAACTATTCGGCTTCCGACCTGGAAGCGGATGCAGCTACGCTTGAGAAAATCCTGCCGCGCTCGTGAGTGTCGCCATCTCGGATACCATGTCGCTACATGGACGTGTTACACCGTGGGAGTCTAAAACCAAAGAGGCCTTAGAACCCCTTAAAACCAAGGGATTCTAGTGTCTCAGGGTTTGGTGCCCGAAGAGGGAATCGAACCCACACCACGTCTTAGGTGACCGGATTTTGAGTCCGGCGCGTCTACCAGTTCCGCCATTCGGGCATGCCAGGGAGCGCAGTATATGCGATCGATGCTCTAGGTAGAATGCTAAAAATTATGTTGCGCACGGACTTCCACTTCGATCTGCCCAAGGAACTCATCGCCCAAAGACCGACGGAAGACCGCTCCGCCAGCCGGCTTTTGACGCTCGATCGACTCACGGGTGCCTACCAGGACTTGAAATTTCGCGATTTTCCCGCCCTCGTCGGCCCGCGCGACCTCTTGATTTTCAACGACACGCGCGTGATTCCGGCCCGGGTATTTGGACGCAAGGATAGCGGCGGACGAGTCGAATTGCTGCTGGAGCGGGCGCTGTCGGCGACTACCGCGCTGGCTCATGTGCGCGCCAGCAAAGGTCTCAAGGAGGGCGCCGTCGTCAGACTTGCGGCGGGTCAAACCGCCCGCATGCTGGGCAGGGATGAAGAACTCTTCGTGCTGGAGTTCTCCTGCGATGTGCTCGAGTTCTTTCAAGCCAACGGGGAGATTCCCCTGCCGCCCTACATCCAGCGCTCAGCCGAGGAGGTAGACCGCGAACGCTACCAGACGGTGTATGCGCGCATCCCGGGCGCCGTCGCGGCGCCGACGGCGGGCTTGCATTTCGACGCGGCGACCTTTGCCGCGCTGCGCGCGCGCGGGGTGCCGCAAGCCTTCGTAACGCTGCATGTGGGCGCGGGTACTTTCGCGCCGGTGAGGGCCGAGGATATTGCCGCGCACCGGATGCACGCGGAGTACGTGGAGGTCTCGGAGAGCACCTCTACCGCCATCAATACGACGCGCGCCGCCGGCGGCCGGGTGATAGCGGTCGGGACTACGGTGGTCAGGAGCTTGGAAACCGCCGCCAATGCCGCGGGCCCAGACGCTGCGGACACGGACGTCGCGGAAACGGACGCCGCGGGCCCCAAACGAATTGCGCCATACCGGGGCACGACCCGCATTTTCATCAAGCCGGGCTATATATTCCGTGCAGTCGATGCCATGGTGACAAATTTCCATTTGCCGGAATCGACGTTGTTGATGCTGTGCAGTGCCTTCGCGGGACGCGAGGCGCTGCTCGCCGCGTACGCTCATGCCGTCGAACAGCGTTATCGATTTTTCAGTTATGGGGATGCGATGTTTCTCTCATGAGTGCGATGCGCTTCAATTTGCTGGCGAAGGACGGTGCGGCGCGCCGCGGCCGGCTGGAATTCGCGCGCGGCACGGTCGAGACTCCGGCGTTCATGCCCGTCGGCACTTACGGCACGGTCAAGGCCATGAGTCCGGAGCAGCTGGAAGCGATCGGCACCGAGATCGTGTTGGGCAACACGTTTCACTTATATTTGCGCCCGGGACTGGATGTCATTCGGGCGCATGACGGTCTGCACCGCTTCATGCACTGGAAGCGGCCTATCCTCACCGATTCCGGCGGATTTCAGGTGTGGAGTCTGGCGGAGATGCGCAAAATCACCGAGGAGGGCGCGCATTTCCGCTCGCCGGTGGACGGCGCTCAAGTGTTTCTGTCTCCCGAGGAGTCGATGCGTATTCAGCGCGCTCTGGCCTCGGATATTGCCATGAGCTTCGACGAGTGCACGCCGTATCCGGCCACCTTGGATGAGGCGCGCACCTCGATGGAGTTATCGATGCGTTGGGCGCTGCGGGGATTTCGCGAGTACTACGCCAGCGAGCCTCCGGGAACTCTGTTCGGCATCGTTCAAGGGGGAACGCATGCCGGCTTGCGTCTGGAATCGCTCGCGGCGCTCGAGGAAATCGGATTTGCCGGCCTGGCAGTCGGTGGTTTGGCAGTGGGGGAGCCGGAGGCGGAGCGCCGGCAAGTACTCGACCAGCTCATGCCGCACATGCCCCAGTCCAAGCCCCGATACCTCATGGGCGTGGGCCGTCCGGAGGACATCATCGAGGCGGTTGCGCGCGGCATCGACATGTTCGACTGCGTGATGCCGACTCGGCATGCCCGCAATGCGCATTTGTTCACCCGCAACGGGGTGATCAATATCCGTAACGCCGTGCACCAGAAGGACACCGGGCCGATCGAGGAGGGGTGTGGGTGCTATACCTGTCTCAACTACAGTCGCAGCTACTTGCGGCATTTGGACAAGTGCGGTGAGATTCTCGGCGCCCACTTGAACACCGTCCACAATCTCTATTTCTACCAGCGGCTGATGATGGAAATTCGCGCCGCCATCGTCGCCGGCAGCTTCGAGCGCTACGCGGCCGGGTTCCACGCCGGAAAGGCCTAGCGGAATACTTAGGAGAGGCTCCGTGGCGCGTTTAGTTTGCGCCTGCCTGCTGTATACTACGCCGCTTTGTGCAGCGGCGTTCGCCGCAGAAAAAGAGTGTAACACTATGGATTTCCTCATTAATTCGGCAAATGCACAGGCTGCGGGCGGTGCCGCCGGCGGTCCCAGCATGTTGAATTCCTTGCTGCTTCCGGCCCTGCTGTTGGTGGTGTTTTATTTTCTGCTCATCAGACCCCAGAGCAAGCGGGCGAAGGAACAGCGGGAGATGTTGGCTAAGGTCGCGGTGGGCGATGAGATCGCCACCACCGGCGGAATCCTCGGCAAGGTGACCGAGGTCGGCGAGCAGTTCTTGAGCGTGGAAATCGCCGATGGCGTGACCATCAAGCTGCAGAAATTTCAGGTCGCGCAGGTGCTGCCGAAGGGCACGGTCAAGAGCGCATGATCGCCTATCCGCGCTGGAAGATCGCCTTGGTGGTGATCGTGTTGATTGCGGGCATTTTCCTGGCGCTGCCCAATTTATTCGGTGAGGAGAACGCGCTGCAGCTCGCTGCCGATCGGGCCGCGGTCACGGAGGCCGACCGCACCGCCGTCGTGCAGTTGCTCACCGATAAGGGCACGACGCCCTCCGGCGTATTCTTGGAGCAGGGGCGCCTGACCCTGCGCTTCAGCAGCAAGCAGGATCAGTTGAAGGCGCGCGACCTCATCGCCGAGGGGCGCCCCGGCCAGTTCACCATCGCACTGTCGCAAGCCTCGCGCGTGCCGACGTGGATGCGCAATTTGGGCTTGAATCCCGTGAAGCTCGGCCTCGACCTGCGAGGCGGCGTTTATTTGGTCTATCAAGTCGACATTCAAGGCGCCGTGAAGCAGCTTCTCGATCGCCGCGAGCAGGACTTCCGCGCATCGCTGCGCAACGCGCGCGTGGCGTACCAGGATGTGGTCGTCGACTATCCGCAGGCCAAGGTGCGTGTGTTGTTTCGCGACGCTGAAGCGCTGGCGAAGGGCAAGGCGGCCATCGTTGCCGACAACCGCAACGTGAATCTGGCCGAAACGACGAGCGGTGGTGCCGCGGCGCTCGAATTGCAGCTGACGCCGCAGGAGATCAAAGAGCGCCAGGATTACGCCGTGTCCCAGAACATCGTCATCCTGCGCAACCGTCTCAACAGCCCGGAACTCGCGGTGTCGGAGCCGCAGGTGGCGCGCGAGGGCGTGGATCGCATCGCCATCCAGCTGCCGGGCCTGCAAAACTCCGCCGAGGTGAAGAAAATCCTCGGCAAGACGGCGACTTTGGAATTTCGCATGGTCGACGAGACCGACAATCCGCTGGAAGCCGCGGCCACCGGACGCGTGCCGCTGGGCTCGAAGTTGTTCTACACCCGCGACAAGCAGCCGGTGTTGCTGAGGCGCGATGTCGTGGTGACCGGCGACCAATTGACCGACGCGACTTTTCAGCCGAACACCCAGGACGGCGCCGCCGTTTCGGTGGGCTTAGATAGCCGCGGCGCGGCCAAGATGCTGAAAAACACGCAGGAAAATCTCGGCCACTTGATGGCCGTGGTATTCATCGATCGTTCCCGGGAAAAGAACGCGCAGGGCGTGGAGGTCGACCGCACCACCGAAGAGGTCATCAACCGAGCGACCATTCGCGGCGTGTTCAGCAACAATTTCGTGATCACCGGCGTCAATCCCATCGAGGGCCGGGAGCTTGCGCTGCTGCTGCGCGCCGGCGGGCTGGCTGCGCCGCTGACTCCGGTCGAGGAACGGGCCATCGGACCCAGCCTGGGTCAGGACAACATCGACAAGGGTATCAAGGCGATGGTGTTCGGCATGGCCGCCGCGTTCATATTCATGCTGGTGTACTACAAGGTCTTCGGCTTCATCGCCGACGTCGCGCTGGCGGCCAATGTGATTCTGCTGACCGCGTTGCTGTCGGTGTTCGGCGCCGCTCTCACGCTGCCGGGTATCGCCGCCGTGGTGCTGACCGTCGGCATGGCGGTGGACGCCAACATTCTGATCTATGAACGCATTCGCGAAGAATTGCGCAATGGGGTCACGCCGCGCGCGGCCATCGCGGCGGGCTTCGAGCGTGCGCTATCGGCCATCATGGACTCCAACATCACGGCGCTCATCGCCGGCGTCGTGCTGTGGTCCTTCGGCGCGGGCGCGATCCGCGGCTTCGCCGTGGTGCTGGTGCTCGGTATCTTCACCTCCGTGTTCACCTCCGTCATGGGCAGCCATGCGCTGGTGCAGGTTATTTACGGCGGCAAGCGCAAGCTCGATCGCTTGTCGATCTAAAAGGAACGGACATGGAATTTTTCCACAAGGTGACTCGCTTCCCGTTCATGAACACCCGCAAGGTGTGGTACGGGTTGTCCGCCGTTCTCATCGTCGTCTCGCTTGCGCTGGTGCTGGTTCGCGGACTGAATCTGGGCGTGGATTTCACCGGCGGCGTGGTGGTGGAGACGAATTTTCCGCAGGCGCCGAACATCGAATCGCTGCGCACGGCGCTCGCCGGCGCGGGTGTCGCGGCGGCCCAGGTCCAAGCGTTCGGCAGCTCCAGGGATATCTTGGTGCGCCTGCCGCCGGATCCCAATGCCAAGGGCGATCAGATCGGCGCGCGCGTGCTGGAGATTTTCTCGAAGATCGATGGCGGCGTGAAGCTGCAGCGAACCGAAGTGGTCGGCCCGCAGGTCGGGCAGGAGCTGTTCGTCAAGGGCGGCTGGGCGCTGTTCGCCACCCTGGTGCTGATCCTGATCTATGTGTTGTTCCGCTTCACCCCGAAGCTCGCGCTCGGCGCGATTTTCGCCGTATTGCACGATCCGATCTGCGTGGTCGGCTTCTTCGCGGCCACGCAAATGACCTTCGATCTGACCGCCATTTCGGCGGTGCTCGCCGTCATCGGCTATTCGCTCAACGATACCGTCATCGTGTTCGACCGCATCCGCGAGCGCGCACGCACGGCCCGCAAGCTCACCATCGCACAAGTCATCGACGAGTCGATCAATCAGACGCTGTCGCGAACCATCATGACCAAGTTGGTGACCTTGCTGGTGGTGGTGGCGTTGCTGATATTCGGCGGCGAGACTTTGCGCGGTTTTTCGGCGGCTTTGGTGATCGGCATCATCGCCGGAACGTACTCATCGATCTACATCTCCTCGGCGCTGGCGCTCGATCTTGGACTGCGCGTCGACGATCTGCTGGAACGCAAAGCCACGAAGCCTGAGGAAATCGACGGTCTGCCTTGAGCAACTCATGAACGGTGGGAATATTCACGCTGCGAACTTTTCCGTTGATCGTGAGTTGTTGAGGCAAGGGTCTGTGTATCCGGAGCGAGGTAGACGAGCCGGGATCATGTGATGCAGCTGCTCTATGATCCGCAGGCTTGGTTGTCATTTCTGACCCTGGTACTGCTCGAGATCGTACTCGGCATCGACAACATCATCTTTCTGTCGATTCTGGTCGAGCGCCTGCCGGCAGTGCAGCGCGGCCGCGCCCGCATCTTAGGTTTAGGCTTCGCCATGCTGACGCGCATCGGGCTGCTGTTTTGCATTACCTGGATGGCGGCGCTTCGGGAACCGCTGTTCACGGTGCTGGGGACCGGCATTTCGGGACGCAGCCTGATCCTTTTCGGCGGCGGCATTCTTCTCGCGGCTCAAAGCGTCATGGAGATCCGCGAAATGCTCGCCGGTGAGCTGAAGGTTCGCCAGCCGCGGAAAATGCACGCGCTTTGGATGATCGTTCTGCAAATCGGCATCCTCGACATCGTGTTCTCATTGGATTCGGTGTTCACCGCGGTGGGGCTTTCCAAGCACATCGAGGTCATGATTGCCGCCATCGTGGTCTCGGTGCTGGTGATGATGCTGCTCTCATCCGCGCTCAGCCGCTTCATCGATCGCCACCCCACGATCAAGCTGTTGGCGTTGGCATTTCTGGTGCTCGTGGCCGCCGCCCTGGTCGCGCAATCGCTGGACTGGGATATCCCACCCGAATACCTTTATTTCGCCTTGGGTTTCGCGGCAACCGTCGAATGGATGAACATCCGCTTGCGCCGCCGCTAACCTTCGTGCTCAAGGTTGAGGGGCGAGTTCGCTGTGGGTCCGTGAGTAGATGAAGTAGATCGCGAGTCCGACGGCGGACCAGATGAAGAAGGCTTCCCAAGTAATGGCCGGCAGCCCCGCCATGAGGAAGGCGCAGAAGCCCATGCCCAGCAGCGGCACCAGCGGCACCAGCGGCGTGCGAAACGGACGCTTGAGCTCAGGACGCGTCTTGCGCAGCACGATGACGCTGGCGCAAACCATGAAGAATGCCGCGAGCGTGCCCATGTTGACCAGCTGTGCCACCTTGCCGATCGGCGACAAGCCGGCGATCAGCGCGATGGCCACGCCGGATCCCAGGATGAGGTGCACCGGTGTCTGCGTTTTCGGATTGACCCTGGCCATGGGCTTCGGCAGCAGGCCGTCACGCGACATCGCCAGCACCACGCGCGTGAGGCCGAAGTAGAGAACCAACATCACGGTGGTGATGCCGGCGAGGGCGCCGACCGAGATCAGTGCTTCGGCCCATCCGATGCCCAGCTGCTTGAGCGCATCGGCGATGGGTGCCTTGACGTCGATTTGGTCGTAATGCACCACGCCGGTGAGGATGCCGGAAACGAGGATATACAGAACGGTGCAGATCACCAGCGAGGCGATGATGCCGATGGGCAGGTTGCGCTGCGGTTTTATCGTTTCCTCGGCTGCGGTCGAGACCGCGTCGAAGCCGATGTAGGCGAAGAAAATCAGCGAGGCGCCGCTTAAGATACCGCCGTAGCCGAAGTGCGACTGGCCATCGATGTCGGTTACCTGCGCCGGGATGAAGGGATGCCAATTGGCCGGATTGACGTGCGGCCCGGCGACGATGATGAAGATGGCGACGGCGGCGAGCTTGACGATCACCATGACCGTGTTGAATCGCGCCGATTCGCTGACGCCGATGGACAACAGCACCGACAGCAGCAGCACGATGATCATGGCCGGCACATTGGCGATGCCGCCGTCGAGCGGGGCGTTGGTCAACGCATGCGGCAGATGCAGGCCGAGCAGTTCCAAGATCTTGCCCAAGTAGCCCGACCAGCCGATGGCTACTGTGGAGGTGGCGACCGAATATTCGAGGATGAGATCCCAGCCGATGAACCAGGCTATCAATTCGCCGATGCCCGAATAGGCATAGCCGTAGGCGCTGCCGGCACCGCCGATCGCGCCCGCCAATTCCGCATAACACAGTGCGGAGAAGGCGCAGGCGATACCGGACAAAATAAACGACAGCACGATGGCCGGCCCGGAGTGCTGTGCCGCCACCACGCCCGTGAGCACGAAAATGCCCGTGCCGATGATGCAGCCGATGCCCAGCATAGTCAGATCAAAAGCGCCGAGGCAGCGTTTCAGACCCGTATTGGCATTGACGTCGATCGGTTTGGTGCGGAACAGACTCATGGGCACTCCCTCGTTTGTGACTAATGCGGGTTCGAGGCCCGCTTGCTACGGGGAGTATGCCCTAAGTGCGAAAGGCGGCGTGAGCCAGTATCATTGGCGCCAGCGGCCTTGCGTAAGCAACCCGCCACCGCACGGTCGCGTCCTCCGTGACGCTTCGTCGGCAAACCGTCTGGCCACGATGGGTGCATAACATGAATTTACAGGGGATGCTCGCCACCAAGGCGGTTACCGCCTATCAGAAGGAAGCCTCCGACAAGACGTTGGTCAGGGCACTGGGCATCCCGGCGCTGGTCGCCTTCGGCATCGGCGGCATCATCGGCACCGGAATATTCGTGCTTACCGGCCTCGCGGCGGCTGAACATGCCGGCCCCGCCATCGTCTTTTCCTTCATCATCGCCGGGATCGGCTGCATGTTCGCCGGGTTGTGCTATTCGGAATTTGCCGCCATGGTGCCGGTGGCGGGCAGCGCCTACGCCTACAGCTATGCGACCTTGGGCGAGTTCGTCGCCTGGTTCGTAGGCTGGAATCTGATCCTGGAGTACATGGTGACATGCTCCACGGTGGCGGTCGGTTGGAGCCGTTACTTTATTAAGCTGCTGGATCATTTCGGCATCAACTTCATCCCGGCATCCTTGAGTTCGGCGCCGTTCGAGGCGGCCGACGTGGGCTATGAGGTGCATATGACGGGGGCGATCGTGAATCTGCCCGCGATCGTCATCATCGGCGCGGCGACGGCACTGTGCTACCGGGGAATCAAAGAGTCCACGACGGTCAACACCATCATCGTGGCCATCAAGGTGGCCATTGTCATGGCCGTGATCGCGTTCGGCGCCAAGTTTGTCGACACGCACAACTGGGTTCCCTACATACCGAAGAACACCGGCACCTTCGGCCAGTTTGGCTGGAGCGGCATCCTGCAAGCCTCGGCCATCATCTTTTTCGCCTACATCGGCTTCGACGGCGTGTCGACCGTCGCGCAGGAAGCCAAGAACCCGCAGCGCGGCATGCCCATCGGCATATTGGGCAGTCTCGCCATTTGCACGGTGCTCTATATCATGATGTCGAGCGTGATGACGGGCCTGGTACCGTTCAAGCAGCTCGATGACGCGGCCCCGGTGGTGGTGGCTCTGGAAGCGCATCCGCAACTGACGTGGCTGACGACCTGGGTGATCTGGGGCGCGCTGTTCGGACTTACTTCGGTGATCATCGCCATGATCATCCCGCAGGCGCGAATCTGGCTGACGATGTCGCACGATGGCTTGCTGCCGAAGGTGTTCGGCGTCGTACATCCGAAGCATCGCACCCCGCATGTTTCAACGCTGATCACGGGCGTGTGCGCGGCAATCCTCGGCGGCTGCTTGCCCATCGGTATCCTGGGCGAATTGGTGTCGATCGGCACGCTGATCGCCTTCATCGTGGTGTGCGCCGGCGTGCTCGTGCTGCGCTATACGCGTCCGGAATTGAAACGGCCCTTCCGCGTCAAATGGATTTGGTTTGTCTCAGGCATGGGTGTGCTGTTCTGCGCGGCAATGGCGGCATCGCTGCCGTCCGGCACCTGGTTGCGGCTGATCCTCTGGAGTGTGCTCGGGATTCTGATTTACTTATTTTACGGCTACAGGAACAGCCGCCTGCGGGTGGCGCAGGCCGAGGCCGAACAAGCTTGAGGAGCCTGCCTGAAGTATTCCGCGTGTCGCGTTCGCTGCAAGGAAGCGGATGCGTCGCGCGGCGCAGGTCGAACCAACTAAAGGATAGGCTGGGGCGGACTTAAGTCCGCAAGGCTGCCGGTGTCAGGGGCCCGAGCGCCTCGAGCAACGCTTCGTAGACCTTGGGGTTGCCGGCGACGATATTGGCCCCCAGCGCATATTCGGCACCGGCGGGCGTGCCTACCCGGCCGCCGGCTTCCTGGATGAGCAGCGTGCCCGCGGCGGTGTCCCAGGGGGCCAGGCCGAACTCCCAGAAGCCGTCGAGACGCCCGGCAGCCACATAGGCCAGATCCAGCGACGCCGCGCCCGGGCGGCGCACGCCGGCAGCCGTGGACATGATGACCTTGAGCATCCCTAAGTATTCATCGATGTGGGCTCCGGCGCGAAACGGGTATCCGGTGCCGATCAGCGAGCCTTCCAAGGTTCGCTGCGTGCTCACCCGGATTTTCTTCCCCTCGAGCTGAGCACCCTCGCCGCGCGAGGCGGTAAAAAACTCCTGCCGCATCGGATCGTAGACCACTGCCTGCTGCAGGCGGCCTTTCTGCTGAACGGCAATTGACACGGCGAAAGTGGGAAAACCATGCAGAAAATTCGTGGTGCCGTCGAGGGGATCGATGATCCAGACGAACTCGTTCTCGCCGCTGCTGCCTGACTCCTCCGCCAGAATCGCATGCTGGGGATAGCTGCGCCGGATGGTGGCGATGATGTCCGCTTCGGCCTTGCGGTCGATATCGGTGACGAAGTCGTTTCGGCCCTTGCTGTCGACTTTCAGCGAATCGAGCCTGGACAAGCTTTTGACGATTAAATCGCCGGCGCGCCGCGCGGCGCGCATGGCGATATTGAGGAGGGGTTGCATAAGGTGGCGCTAGAATATCATCAGTGACCCACCTCGTTCGCATCGTCCTGATCGACCCCAGCCATCCGGGCAACATCGGCTCGGTCGCGCGTGCCATGAAGAACATGGCGCTGTCCGATCTGGTACTGGTGCGTCCGCGCTCCTTTCCGCATGCCGAGGCCAATGCGCTCGCGGCGGGTGCGGACGACATCCTGGCGGGCGCACGTATCGTCGGCAGCGTCGAGGAGGCCATCGCCGACTGTACCTTCATCGCCGGTACCACCTCCCGGCCCCGTTCGTACTACTGGGAGTTCACGACGCCGCGCGATGTCGCCGGCCGCATCGTTGCCTTGCCTTCGGACAATCGCGCCGCGCTGCTGTTCGGATCGGAGCGCTACGGACTTGGCACGGAGGATTTGAATCATTGCAACGTGCTGGTGCGGATTCCGGCGAATCCCGAGTACTGTTCGCTGAATCTGGCCATGTCGGTTCAGCTCGCTGCCTACGAGATTTTCATGGAGCGCGAGCAGCCCCGTTCGCACACGCAGCTGGAAATGCCGCTGGCTCCCTCCGGCGATGTCGAACACTTCTACACGCATCTGAACCAGGTGCTGGACGAAATCCATTTCGACGATCGCACCGGATATCTCATGGAGCGATTGCGACGCCTCTTCAACCGCGCGCAGCTCGATCGCAATGAGCTCAACATCCTGCGCGGTATCTTGAGCGCGGTGCAGGGCAGGCGCGGCCAGTCAACGCAGCGTTCGCAGAAATGAGCGCACCGAGCATGACGGCAGGGAGCCCAGGGTCAACGGATACGGCGGTAACGAACCAGGGGTTAGCGAGCCCGATGTCGGCAAGCCAAGGGTCAGCGAACACGGCGGCGGCGAGCCCGGTGGTGTACTTGGATCACGCGTCGACCACCCCGGTCGATGCGCGCGTGGCCGCGCGTATGGCGGAGGTCTTGAATTCAGCGACCGAATTCGGCAACCCGGCAGCGGCGAGCCATGACTATGGCGGCATCGCCGGCTCGCTGGTGGAACAGGCGCGTTGCCAGGTGGCGGCGGCCGTGGGAGCTACCTCGAGCGAGGTGGTTTGGACGTCCGGTGCCACCGAAGCGAACAATTTGGCCTTGTTCGGCGTCGCGCACTACTACCGCGAGCGCGGCCGTCACATCGTCACGTCACGCACCGAGCACAAGGCGGTGCTCGATCCCTGCCGCGAACTGCAGCGGCGCGGTTGGCAGATCACCTACCTCGTTCCGGATCGCGACGGACTGATCGATCCGGGTCAAGTGGCCGCAGCGCTGCGCACCGACACCGTGCTGGTCTCGATCATGCACGTCAACAATGAAATCGGCGTGGTCCAGGATGTCAGTGCCATTGCTGCGATTTGCGCGCGCCACGGCAGCGCCTGGCTGCACGTGGATGCCGCGCAGAGCGTCGGCAAGTGCCCCGTCGATTTTGCCGGACTGGGCGTTGATCTCATGTCTCTGTCGGGGCACAAGGTGTATGGACCAAAGGGCGTGGGCGCCCTGCTGGTATCCGAGCGCAAGGACGGGCCTCGCGGCGCGCATGTGCAGCTCGCGCCTCTGCTGTACGGCGGCGGGCAGGAGCGGGCCTTGAGGGCGGGTACCCTGGCCACGCACCAAGTCGTGGGGATGGGTCTGGCCTTCGATCTCGCGGCGTCGACATCGTCCGTGGAAACCGCGCGTATCGCATGCTTGCAGCGGCGCCTGTGGCAGGGCCTGGCAGCCATCGGTGGTGTGCTGCGCAATGGCAGCGCCACGCATTCCGTGCCGCACCTGCTCAATGTGTCGTTCGACGGCGTTGAGGGGGAGAGCCTGCTGGCCGCCGTTCGCCCGCATCTGGCCGTATCGACGGGGTCGGCATGCAACTCCTCGCTGGGTGAGCCCTCGTACGTGCTGCGCGCCCTGGGACGCAGCGAGCGCCTGAGCGAAAGCAGCCTGCGGTTCGGGCTGGGCCGCACCACCACCGAACGGGACATCGATACGGCCATCGCGGTCCTGTCCCAGGCGGTGAGCCGTCTGCGCGAGATCGCGGGTACGCGGCCGGAAAAAGTCCCCAATCTTGGTACGCCCGGGTGAACGGCAACGAATCGAGGCGCCGCTACAACGAACTGACGCGCCGTTATTTCGAGTCGCCGGGAAGCGTGGGGGAGCTGTCGGGCCCCGGGGTATTCCGGGGCGCGGCGGGCAGCCGCGACCAAGGCACCTGGGTGCAGTTCGACCTGCTGGCCGAATCGGGAAGGCTGCGGGCGGTGCGATTCCTGGCCTTTGCCTGCCCGCACACCATTGCCGTGTCGGCTTGGATCGCCGAACAGTCGGTGGGAAGAGCCGTCTCGGCCACGCTTCCCGAGAGCGTTCAAGATCTGCGGAATCGATTCGCGGTGCCGATCGAGAAAATGGGCCGCCTGCTGATCATCGAAGATGCATGGCGGGCTGCCGCTGCCCCTGCCATTGACTACCAAGGTTGAGCACCCCATATCAACCGCGGTGGCCGAATCCTAGTGAACGAGGATTAATAAAAAACGCGCTCTGGTTCCGTGCGGGGGCGGCCCCCACGTGTTATGTATAGGACTCATGGCTGATCTTTGTTGAGGTACGGCGCAGCATGGCGATACTACTGACGGAATCGGCGGCCAATCGGGTCAAGACTCATTTGGCGCAGCGCGGAATCGGCGTCGGTCTGAGAGTCGGAATCAAGAAAACGGGCTGTTCGGGCTTCGCCTACGTGGTGAACTACGCCGATCAGATCAATCCGGAAGACGCGGTTTTCGAGGCACGCGGCGTCAAGGTCGTGGTGGATCCCTTGAGCCTGCCACTGATCGACGGCACTCTGGTGGATTTCGTCAAACAGGGGCTGAACGAGGCGTTTAAGTTCCAAAACCCGAAAGCCAAGGGTGAATGCGGCTGCGGCGAGAGCTTTAATGTGTAGTTTCGCGCTCGCTATGCAGGGCAACTTTCGGACGGGGTCGCTTCGACCCCGGGAAATGTTGGCGCGCAGCGCCTAAACAGTTTCGACCCCGGGAAATGTTGGCGAGCAGCGCCTAAAGAGATTTTTCTAGGTAATACAGGCACTTCGGCAATAACCCGGATTGCTTGAGCGCGCCCGCTCCAGTACACTTCGCGGTCTTTGTCAGCCTTACGCCTAAGGCGACTCCATGAAGCAGCGAGGTTGTGATGTCCATTGAGCGAACCCTGTCCATCGTCAAACCGGACGGCGTCGGCCGTAACCTGATCGGCGAGGTGTATCGACGTTTCGAGCAGGTAGGATTGAAGGTGGTCGCGGCCCGCATGATGCGGCTGTCTCAGGCGGAAGCCGAGGGCTTCTATGCGGTGCATCGGGAGCGCCCGTTTTTCAAGGACTTGGTCCGCTTCATGATTTCGGGCCCCGTCATGGTCCAGGTGCTGGAAGGCGAGAATGCCATCGCGAAGAATCGCGAGGTCATGGGCGCCACGGATCCGAAGAAGGCCGACAAGGGCACGATACGCGCGGATCTTGCCACCAGCATCGATGAGAACATCGTGCACGGTTCCGATGCCAAGGACACGGCGGCACGCGAAATCGCGTACTTTTTCCGCGACATTGAGCTCTGCCCGCGTACGCGTTAGCGTAGCGGCCATAAGGGGGTTTGAGTGTCGAGCGACCGCGTGAATTTACTGGGGCTTCCCCGCACGCAGCTCGAGACGTTCGTTGCGGCGCGTCTCGGCGCGAAACCCTTTCGCGCCCGGCAGCTCATGAAATGGATCTACCGGCGCGGCGCGGCGGATTTCTCGGTGATGAGCGATCTGAAACAGGAGTTTCGCGAGCAGCTCGGAGAGATCGCCGAAATCGCCGTCCCGCAGATCGTCACCGAGCAAGCGTCGCGGGACGGCACACGTAAGTGGATGCTGCGGATGGACGAGGTCCAGGGAATCGAGACCGTCTATATTCCGGAACCGGATCGAGGCACGCTGTGCATCTCGAGCCAGGTGGGTTGCGCCATGGATTGCACCTTTTGCGCCACGGCGCAGCAGGGTTTCAACCGCAATTTGAGCGCCGCCGAAATTGTCGGCCAGGTGTGGTTGGCACAGCGCGAACTGGCTGCCTCGCGCTCTGGGGGCCAGCCGGAGGAGGGACGGCGCGCGATCACCAACATCGTGTTCATGGGCATGGGTGAGCCGCTGGCGAACTATCGCAATGTGCTGCCCGCGATGCACATTTTCCTGGACGATCTGGGCTACGACCTGTCGCGCCGCCGCGTGACCTTGAGCACTTCCGGCTTGGTGCCGCAAATCTACAAATTGGCCGAAGAGTGCAATGTCGCGCTGGCGGTATCCTTGCACGCACCTAACGATGAGCTGCGCAACGAACTGGTCCCGATCAATCGCAAACATCCGATTGCCGAGCTGCTGGCGGCGTGCTGGCACTACATCGATCAGCAAAACGGCCGCAGCATCACCTTCGAATACGTCATGCTGGACGGCGTGAATGACAAACCGGACCATGCGCGGCAGCTTGCACGCCTGATGCAGGGGCGTCCGGCGAAGCTCAACCTCATCCCTTTCAACGTGTTTCCCGGCACGCGCTATCGGCGTTCTGCGGATGCGGCCATACTGAAATTCCGCAACATCCTCAACGATCACGGCGTGATTGCGACCATACGCAGAACGCGCGGCGATGACATAGAAGCGGCGTGCGGCCAGCTGGCCGGCAGAGTTACGGATCGTACCCTGGTGCGGTTGGGTACTAGAGTCTCCAACACGCCGCGCACACCGGCGGAGGTTCGCTGATGCTCAAGTCTAAGCTGTTGAGCGCCGTACCGGCGCTGGCCGTGGTGTCAGGATTGATCTTGAGTTCCTGCGGCCACAACCCGCCGGTCTACCAGCGTCCGGTGAGCACCTACAAGAAGGAGCCGGCAAAAGCGGCGATTGCCAACATGCAGCTGGCCATCGAGTACATGAAACTCGGGCAGCTGGCGAACGCGCGCGAGTGCATCGAAAAAGCGCTCAAGGAGGATTCCTCGAATCCGGAAGTCCAAATGACCGCGGGGCTGGTGTACGAAAGGGTCAACGAGATGCCCAAGGCGGAACATGCCTACGATGCCGCCAATCGGCTGGGGAAAGGCGATCCGAATATCGCAAACGTCTATGCCGTATTTCTTTGCCGCACGGGCAAGACGGCGGCGGGAGAGAAATTGTTTCTCGAAGTGTCCGCCAATCCCCTGTATCAGACACCTTGGGTGGCGCTGAGCAATGCCGGATCGTGCGCGCGCGGCGCGAGCGATTTGGTGAATGCCGAGAAATTCTTCAATCGCGCGCTCGCGCTTCGTCCGAACTACAGCGAGGCATTGCTGCAGTTGGGCAATGTCGCATTCGACCGGGGCGACGCCGCGCAGGCGCTCGATTTCGTGCAGCGTTATCTGGCGGTCAATCTGCCTTCCCCCGAGGTGCTCTGGCTGGGATTCCGTGCGCAGCGCAAGCTCGGCGATGCGGTGGCCGCCGCGATGTTTGCGCGGCGCGTGCAAACCGAGTTTCCGAATTCCGAGCAGGCGCAGAACATGCGCAACGGCGTCGATCGATGAGCGATGCTTCCGCCCCCCCGGGCGCCAGACTGAAGGCCGAACGCGAACGTCGCGGCCTGAGCGCGCAAAAAGCAGCCGACGAGATGCATCTGGATCGATGGGTGATCGACGCCCTCGAGGCAGATGATTACACGCGCGTCGGTCCGACGGTGTACGCCAAAGGCCACTTGAAGAAGTACGCCGCGCTGCTCGGCTTGCCGCCCGCCGAGATTCTGGCGGGCTACGAACCGAGCGCAGCGCGACAGGTCGAGAATATGTCCGCCGGCCCCAGCATGCTGCTCGTGACGCGTGAGGAAGGACCGGCCTTCGGTAGTTGGTCGCCGGCGCGGATCGCGGGCGGTTTGATTGCGGCCATGGTGTTCGCCGGCGTGCTGTGGTGGAGACCCTGGCATCCGCACATCAAGGCGCCGCCCAGCACCGCTTCCGTGGCGTCCACCTCGGCCGCAATCCGTGCCATGCCGGGTGCCGGCATGGAATCCGGCGTGGTCTCAACCGCCGCCGCGGCGCCGGCCTCGATCAACGCGTCGGCCAATATTGCGCCGGCGCCGAGCGCGACGCCGGCCGTCGACGGCGGCGCCGCAGTTCCCGATGCGGCCGCTGTCCCGCCTCCCGGTGCAGGACGGGCCAGATTACGCTTGAGCTTCTCGGCCGATTCTTGGGTGGATGTGCACGATGCCAACGGCAGACGCACGTTCGCGGGCAACGGCCTTGCCAACAGCGTCAAGACCATCGCCGGCGCCGCGCCGCTGCGGGTGTACTTAGGCTTCGGCAGCGGCGTGCAGCTCGAGATCAACGATCGGGCCGTGGCAATCGGGCCGCAATTTTTCGCAGGCGACGTCGCGCGTTTCGAAGCAGGCGCAGACGGCGTTCTGCGGCGTGATTCGCGCGGCGAGACGCCGCACTCCGATCAAGCGCACAGCGCACCGCCGCGCAACGCGCTCCAACCACCCGGCTGAGCGGAATCTTGAGCAAGATCATAGAACCCCTGCGCGGTGTGCATGATGTATTGCCCGCGCAAATCGCAGCCTGGCAACACCTGGAGCGCATCACACGCCAGGTCTTTGCAAGCTATGGCTACGAAGAGTTTCGGGTTCCCGTGATCGAGCAAACCCAGTTGTTCAAGCGTTCCATCGGCGACTTTACGGACATCGTCGAGAAGGAAATGTTCAGCTTCGTCGATCAGGGCGAAGATCACATCACCCTGCGTCCCGAGGCCACGGCCGGCATCGTACGCGCGGTGATTTCGAACGGATTGTTGCGTGATGGACGCCTGCGCGTCTGGTGCATGGGACCGATGTTCCGGCGCGAGCGCCCGCAAGCGGGGCGCTACCGCCAATTCCATCAGGTCGACGCGGAGGCCTTCGGCTTCGAGGGTCCTGACATCGATGCGGAAATGATCCTGCTGTCTGCCCGGCTGCTCAAGCTTCTGGGTCTGCGCGGCGTCAGCCTCAAGGTGAATTCGCTGGGGACGCCGGCATCGCGCGCAGTGTATCGCGACAAGCTCACGGCTTATTTCACCGCGCACGCCGAGTCGCTGGACGAGGACAGCAAGAGGCGATTGACCGGCAATCCGCTGCGCATTCTCGACAGTAAGAATCCCGACATGCAGCGCCTGATCGCCGCCGCACCGCTGCTGATCGAGTCCCTCGATGCCGAATCACGCGAGCACTTCGAGTCCCTGTGCGCGCAATTGCGCGGCGCCGGCGTCGAGTACCATGTGGAGCCGCACCTGGTGCGAGGACTCGACTACTACACCCGCACCGTTTTCGAATGGACCACGGACCAGCTGGGTTCGCAAAGTACGGTATGCGCCGGCGGCCGCTATGACGGCCTGGTCGCTCAGTTGGGAGGCGTCGACACGCCGGGGATCGGTTGGGCGATGGGCCAGGAACGCATTGTCATGCTCCTGGAGAAGCAGAATCTGGAATTCTCGAAGCGCCGGCCGCAGCTGTACTTGGTGCTGGTTGGGGAACAGACCGGCATTCCAGGGCTCCAATTGGCGGAGCAATTGCGCGATGCCTGGCCGGACCTGTCCTTGCAGATCAACCTGGGCGGCGGGAGTTTCAAAACGCAATTCAAGCGCGCCGACAAGAGCGGCGCGGAGTTTGCGCTCGTATTGGGCGATGACGAGGCGGCCAGAGGGGTGGTGGCCGTGAAGGCGCTGCGCCGGGAAATGGCGCAAGAGGAATGCCCGGTCGAGCGAATCAGTGAACGGATAGGCAACTTACTGGGTCTCAAGAAGGGCGGGGAGCGGAACCATGGCTGAGGAATACTTGACCGACGATGAACAACTGGAAGCCGTCAAGCGCGCTTTCACCGAATATGCTCCCTGGATACTCGGCGGCATCGTGCTCGGCGTGGGCGGGTGGTTTGGCTATCAGCGCTACCAGTCGCACAAGAATGAAGTCGCGCTGCGGGCGGCGGATCAGTTCAGCCAGATGACCCTGGCGATGCAAGTGAACGATGCGAAGAAGTCCTTGCAGTTGGCTGACGGAATCATCAAGGATTTTGCCGATTCACCCTACGCAGACCAGGCGCAGCTGGCCATCGCGCGCATCGATGTGGAGAGCGGTAAAACCGCCGATGCCGTGGCTCCGCTTACCCAAGTCATGAATGGCTCCAAGGATTCACAGCTGCGGCAGATCGCGCGCCTGAGGCTGGCGCGGGTGCTGATCGACCTGGGTAAGGCCGACGAGGCCATCAAAACACTGGCCGCGGGTACCCCCGGCAGCTTCGCCGGCCGCTATCATGAGGTTCATGGCGACGCGCTGTACGCGAAGAAGGACATTCCGGGTGCCATTGCCGAATATAATTCGGCTCTTGGCGCGAGCGAGGGCGGCGCTGACGCCTCGCGGCTACAGCTGAAACTGGCCGATCTGGCCTCGAACGACAAGACCGGCCTGGCATCGAACGACAAGGCCAAACCCTGATGCGCTTACTGCTCTCCTTGGGTTTGGCGGCGTTGCTCCTTGCTGCCGGCTGCACCAAGGACAAGGACGTCGAGCCGCCGGCCACGTTGGTTAAAAATTTCAAACCGACCCTGCCGGTGAAGAAGCTCTGGAGCGAAGGCGTCGGCGGCGGCGGCAAGAAGCAGCTCAAGCTGCGGCTCGGATTAGGCCCGGCGATCGACAAGGGCTTGGTGTTCGCCGCGAGCCACAAGGGCGAGGTGGTCGCGGTAACCCTCGACACCGGCCGCAACGTGTGGGTCAAGAAGTTGAAGACGCCGATCTCGGCGGGGCCGGCGGCCGGCTTCGGCATTGTGGTGGCGGGCACCAGCAAGGGAGCGGTCATTGCATTGGACGGCGCCACCGGCCGCCAGCGGTGGCGCTCGCAGATCAATTCGGAACTCCTGTCCTCGCCGGCCATCAGCGAAAAGGTCGTGGTGATCCGCTCGGTCGACGGCCGGCTGCACGGCCTCGACACGGACACGGGTAAGTCGCTGTGGTCCGTCGAGCAACAGGTGCCGCGCCTGAGTCTGCGCGGCACGGCAATACCCGTGGTATCCAAAGAGGCGGCGATCAGCGGATTCGACAACGGCAAGGTGATGGCCGTGTCGCTCGTGACCGGGGATACGCTTTGGGACACGGCTCTCGCATCTCCCCACGGCCGCACCGAACTCGATCGGCTGGTCGACATCGATTCGGCCGTTCGCGTCGTCGGCGACAACGTCTTTGCCGCGGGTTTTCAAGGCCGCACGGCGATGCTGGCGCTCGATTCGGGACAGATGTGGTGGTCGCACGACATGTCTAGCTACCGCGGCCTGGCGGTAGATGAGGATAATTTATACGTCACCCAGTCCGACGGAATCGTGGTGGCCCTGCGCCAGCGTGACGGCGCCGAATTGTGGCGCAACGACAAGCTCAAGCTGCGCGGATTGAGTACGCCCATTGTGACCGGTTCGGCGATCGCCCTCGCGGACTTCCAGGGGTACATTCATTGGCTGGACAAGGGCACCGGTGCCCTGGTGGCCAGAGAGCGCATCGCCAAGCAACGGGTTTCCAATCCCCCGGCGGGCGCCGAAGACATCATCGTGGTATTGACCGATGGCGGGACCCTAGCGGCTTACCGAGCCACGGCGCGCGCATCGAGCCCGCCGCCCTTGGCACCGGCCGCTGCACCCGCTGACGCACCGGCTACCGCACCCGCGGATGTGCCGGCTGGATCGACTGCTCCGGCCACGCCTCCAGCCCAGACATCGCCTCCAGCCCAGACATCGCCTCCGGCCCAGACATCGTCTCCGGCCCAGACACCAGCCCCAGCCGTAACCCCGCCTGCAACGCCACCCGCGCCAACGCCGCGGTAGGGCCTAGGGGGGGTAGTGCTGCCGGTAGTTGCGTTGATCGGCCGCCCCAATGTGGGCAAGTCGACCCTGTTCAATGCCATGACCGGTACGCGTGATGCGCTGGTGGCGGATTTGCCCGGCCTGACGCGCGACCGGCAATACGGATTCGCGCGACGCACCGAAGTGCCCTGCATCGTGGTGGACACGGGTGGCCTGGTCGAGAACGCCGATGTGATCGAGAGCCTGATGATCGCTCAGACCGAACGCGCGATCAGCGAGGCCGATCGGCTCGTGGTGCTGATGGATGGCCGCGCAGGGGTGACACCTCAGGACCAGTTCGTGGCCCAGCTTGCGCGCCGCAGCGGTAAACCCCTGTTCCTGGCGGTGAATAAGACCGAGGGTTTCGACCATGACGTCGCGGTCGCTGATTTTCATCAGCTGGGACTCGGAGAGCCGCTGCCGATCTCGGCGGCCCACGATCAGGGTGTGATATCGCTGCTCGAGACGGTTCTTGCAGGCCTCACGCCGGATCCGCATGACGGCCCCGACATGCAGGGCATCAAGGTCGCGGTGATCGGCCGCCCGAACGTGGGCAAAAGCACGCTGATCAACCGCTTGCTCGGGGAGAACCGCATGGTTGCCTTCGATCAGCCCGGCACGACGCGCGATGCCGTACTGGTCCCCTTCGAACGCGACGGCGAGCGCTACACATTGATCGACACGGCCGGGGTGCGGCGCCGCTCGCGCGTCGAGGAGGCGATCGAAAAGTTCAGCGTCATCAAGACCTTGCAGGCCATCGAAACCGCACACGTGGTCGTCGTGGTGGTGGACGCGCACGACACGGTTGCGGAGCAGGACGCGAGCCTATTGGGAACGGTGATCGAGCAGGGACGCGCGCTGGTATTGGCGGTCAATAAATGGGACAACATTCCTACGGAACAGCGGGATCTGATCCGACAGCAAATCGAGCAGCGGCTGCAATTCGCCGATTTCGCACCCCTGCATTTCATCTCCGCGCGTCACGGCAGCGGCGTCGGCGAGCTGTTTGCATCCGTCCGCAAGGTTTATGCAGCGGCCATGCGCGACATGGGTACGCCGGAGCTGACACGCGTGCTGGAGGCAGCCATCGAAAGCCACCAGCCACCGCTGGTCAGCGGCCGCCGCATCAAGCTGCGCTACGCACACCAGGGTGGCCGCAATCCGCCGGTCGTGATCATTCACGGCAACCAGACCGATCATGTGCCCGATGCCTACCGGCGCTACCTGGTCAATGTCTATCGCAAAGCCTTCGATTTGATGGGTACTCCGGTGCGGGTTGCTTTCAGGGGTGAGGAGAACCCTTTTGCCGGCAAGCGCAATCCCCTGACACCCCGGCAGGTTCGCAAGCGGAAACGGTTGATCCAGCGCAATAAGCGATAAGATCAGCGATAAGATCGTAGCCTAAGGCGGTAAGATCGTAGCGTACGGAACCACGGGATGGTCCCTTTGCGGCAGTTCTTCCATACCAAGGTCTTCCGAATCTCGTGCATCGCCGCGCTGCTGGTCGGCGTGTACGCCGTGGCGGGGTTTTGGGCCGCGCCGAAGCTGCTGCGCAATGCTCTGCTCGACGAGATCCCGAAGACGCTGGCCGGCGTCAAACCCGAGGTGGGTGTCGTCCGGATCAACCCGTTCTTGTTACAGGTCGAAGTCAAAGATTTTTCTCTGACGGCCAATGACACGAAGCTCGCGGGATTCGCGCGACTGTTCGTGGATTTCCAGGTATCTTCCATTTGGCATCGTGCCTACACCTTCAGCCGCATCGAGATCGATTCGCCGTTTGCGAACGCCGTCATATTCAAAGACGGCAGCTTGAATCTGGCGCAGTTGAATCCGAAGCCGGCCAAGAAGCCCACACCCGATCGTAAGGACGCTGAACCCATTCCGGCGCTGCGCATCGGTTCGTTCAACGTGACTCGGGGTTTCCTGTCATTCGATGATCGGCGCCGGCCCTCGGATTTCGCGACGCGCCTCGAACCGATCGAATTTCAACTGCAGAACTTCAGCACCGGCGCGCAGGGTGGACGCTTCACTTTCACGGGTGTATCGAAACTCGGCGAACGGGTCGAGTGGCATGGACATGTGTCAGTGCAGCCGATCGAATCGGACGGTGAATTCCAGATCGACGGGCTGCAGGCCCATACCATCTGGGCATACCTGGAGGACCGGCTCAATTTCCTGGTCAACTCCGGCAAGATCGACTTGCATGCGACTTACAAGTTTGGCTTCCGAGAGGATGTCGATTTGAAGGTGAATGTGGCGACGGTCGCGCTCACCGATCTTGCCGTCAGGCCCAAGGATTCAGATACCGATTGGATTACCGTGCCCGAACTGGTGTTGAGCGGCACTACGTTCGATTTGAAGGAACGCAAGGCGCATAGCGACTTGCTGTCCATCAAGAATGTGCACTTGCTGACATGGCTCGAGCCCGACGGGTCCTTTAACTTAGCCAGGCTCGCCGCCGTACCAACACCAGGGGCGCCCACCGCAGCTCCTCCCGCGCCGGTGCCCTCGGGTGCTCCTGCCGTTGCAGGTACATCGACCGTTACGGGTCCGCCGGCCGTTGCGGGTGCCCCAACCGTTGCGAGTTCGCCGCCCTGGCGCTATGAGTTGCATGAGTTTGTCCTGCGCGATGCCAACATTTCAGCCGAGGACCGGCGCACCAAACCGGCCGCAAAGGTGATTCTTGCGCCGCTGTCGATCAAGGTGCTCGATGCCGGGCTGGACCTGACCAAGCCGTTGAATGTGGCGCTGGATACGCACGTCGGCGATACCGGCTCCTTGAGCGTCGCGGGAACGCTCACCCCGCAACCGCTCACCGCGAACTTGAGTGCAAAGCTCGCCGGCATCGAGCTTTCGGCACTCCAGCCCTATCTCGCACAGTACACCTCGATGACATTGCTGTCCGGGGCGCTGAGCGGCGATGCCCGCTTCACCTACGGCGCAACGCAACCGGCATGGCAACTCGCTGCGAACCTCAGTGTCGCCAACGTGCACTCGGTCGACAACGCGCTGCACGATGATTTCATCAATTGGGAACGCTTGGATATTGGAGGATTGAACTTCCAACACCAGCCCAATCGCTTGCAGATCGATCAAATCACGGCTGCGAAGCTGTATGCACGCGTCATGGTTGAACCCGATGAATCCATCAACGTGAAACGGGTGTTGGCCGGCCCGGGCGCCACCGTGGTTGCGCCGAGTGGAAACAAGGGCCCACCCGTCGCTGCAACCGCCGCGCCGGCACCGGCGATACCGCTGCCGCGCGTAGCCAGGAAATCCGGACATGCGCGCGGCACGGCGCCGCTTGCTGCC
Organism: Gammaproteobacteria bacterium; assembly: GCA_021323735.1. GTDB lineage: Bacteria > Pseudomonadota > Gammaproteobacteria > Steroidobacterales > Steroidobacteraceae > Bog-1198. The sequence goes on along the minus strand of JAJPKM010000048.1, from coordinate 34,901 downwards.
GCCTCCTCGGCCACCGCGCCGAACGCCGCGGCGGCGATGCCCATATCCATCAAGAGGATCGCTCTCAAGGAGAGCCAGGCCAATTTCGCCGATCTGTCGGTGATGCCGAATTTTTCCACCGGTATCCAGAATCTCGAGGGCACCGTGCTGGGCCTTTCCTCCGATCCCAATTCGCGGGCAAGTGTCGATTTGCACGGTTCGGTGGATGCTTTTGCGCCGGTGTCCATCACCGGGGATGTCAACGTGCTGAGTGCGACCCTGTACACCGATCTGTCGATGAGCTTTCGCAATATCGAGCTCAGCACCTTCAATCCTTACTCGGGAAAATTCGCGGGCTACGACATCAGCAAGGGCAAATTGACGACGGAGCTGCACTACAAGGTCCAGGGCCGCAAGCTCGATGCACAGCATCACATCATCATCGAGCAGCTCGAGTTCGGGGAGAAGACCGAGAGCAAGGAGGCGGTATCGCTGCCGGTCAAGTTGGCTGTGGCGCTCCTCAAGGACCGCGACGGTGTGATCGATCTGAATCTTCCCGTCACGGGTTCATTGGACGACCCCGAATTCAAATTGGCACCGGTCGTCTGGAAAGTCTTGATCAATGTTCTGGAAAAGGCGGTCACCGCGCCCTTCGCGTTGCTGGGATCGCTGTTTGGCCACGGCCCGGATCTGCAGTTCGTCGATTTCGAGCCGGGCGCCGCCGACTTGGATCTCGTCGCCGATGAGAAGGTGCAGACCCTGGTCAAGGCATTCAATGAGCGGCCGCAGCTGAAGATGGAAATACCCATCGCGGTGATCGACGCGCTCGATCGTCCCGCGCTGATCGACCAGAAGATCCAGGCTCAGATCCGAGTGCAGGTGGCGAGTTCCCGTAAGAAACCGGCCGACGGCACTGTGGACTTTGCGCAATGGGACCCAACCGAGCAGCTCGACATGCTCTCGAAGCTGTATGCAGCGAGTGCCGGCGCGGCGCCGAAATTTCCGGAGTCCATCGCCGCCATCAAGTCGCGGCCGGACATGACTGCGGCGAAGATCGATTTTCTGAACGGCGAATTACATCGGCGCATGGCGGTGAGCGAGACGGAACTCACGGCCTTGGGCCAGCAGCGAGCCAAGGCTCTGCAGCAGGCCTTGCTGACCGGCACGCAGATCGATCCGGACCGGGTATTTCTGGTGGCCAACGACAAGGCCAAGATCGAGGACGGGCGGATCCGCTTGGAATTGTCGCTACGATGAACGCGGGCTTCGCACCGTATTGATGCGCCGGAGCATGGTGTTGCTCTTGATCGGTGCATGAATGTCGCCAATCCCGGCGGGAAAATCCTTAAGCCGCTGATCGCATTCAAGACTTCGGGGCTGGCACGAGCGTTGCTTTCCGCCCAGCAGTCGACACTGCCTTAGGATGCCGAGGTATGAAGCTCGTTACTGCGATCATCAAACCCTTCAAGCTCGATGAGGTTCGAAAGGCAGTCAGCGATGTCGGTGTCCACGGCGTCACGGTCAGCGAAGTTCGAGGGTTCGGCAGGCAACGAGGGCACACCGAGATTTATCGCGGCGCCGAATATGTCATCGAGTTCGTACCGAAGACAAAGATAGAAATCGCGGTTGACAATGCGCTCCTCGATCCGGTGATCGAAGCGATCGTCAAATCCGCCAGAACCGGCAAAGTAGGGGATGGGAAAATTTTTGTCTTTGACCTGACGCAGGTCGTTCGCATCCGGACGGGCGAGCGCGATGCGAGCGCCATCTAGGCCACATCTAGACCAGAGGATATGATGAAAAAGCTGTCGATTCTGGCTCTCTTTGGGATATCGACACTGGCAGTGCCGGTGGCATGGGGAGCTGCCGCGCCGACCGAACCCACGCTGCTCAGCGTGGACAAGATCAGCGCCGGTGATACCGCCTGGATGCTCACCTCCACGGCCCTGGTACTGATGATGTCCATCCCGGGTCTGGCGCTTTTCTACGGCGGCATGGTGCGCAAGAAAAACGTACTCTCGACGCTCATGCAGACCTTTGCGATCGTCTGCATCGTGACTCTCTTGTGGTGGCTAATCGGTTATTCCTGGGCCTTCACTCCCGGCAACCAGTGGGTGGGTGGTTTCAGCCGCGCGCTGTTCAACGGCATGACCTTCATGCACGACCCGGTCAACCAGCTTTCGGTGTCGCATTTGGCGCTGACCATACCGGAGACCGTGTATGCCATGTTCCAGCTCACCTTCGCGGCCATCACACCGGCGTTGATTTGCGGCGCATTTGCGGATCGCATGAAATTCTCCGCGATGCTGGTCTTCATGGGAACCTGGTCCTTGCTGGTGTACGCGCCGATTGCACACATGGTGTGGGAACCCACCGGGTGGCTGAATGCCGCGGGTGTTCTGGACTATGCCGGCGGCACCGTCGTACACATCAATGCCGGTATGGCGGGTATTGCCAGCTGCTTCGTGCTCGGCAGGCGCTTGGGCTACGGTCGCGAGGCCATGGCCCCGCACAATCTGACGCTCACGCTGATCGGCGCATCGCTGCTGTGGGTAGGCTGGTTCGGGTTCAATGCCGGTTCTGCAGGAGCGGCCGACGGCCGAGCCGGCATGGCCATGCTGACCACGCAAATGGCCACGGCGACGGCTGCCATCGGCTGGATGTTTACCGAGTGGATCACCAAGGGCAAGCCGAGCGTCTTGGGGATTGCGTCGGGCGCGGTGGCAGGACTGGTAGCCATCACTCCGGCCTCCGGATTCGTCGGGCCGACGCCGGCGGTGATCATTGGCCTCATTGCGGGGGTTGTATGCTTCTTCGCCGCGACTTCGCTCAAACACGCCCTGAAGTATGACGACTCGCTCGATGCCTTCGGCGTTCATGGCGTCGGCGGCATCATCGGTGCATGCCTAACCGGCGTGTTCGCCAGCAAGGAAATCGGCGGGGTGGACGGTTCGCTGTGGATTCAGCTCAAAGGCGTCGCGGTGACTGTGGGCTACGGCTTCGTGGCCAGTTTCCTCATCCTGAAAGCCATCGACATGACCCTTGGACTGCGCGTCAGTGAGGAACAAGAGCGCGAAGGCTTGGACATTTCCCTGCACGGGGAGAGTATCGAATAGGCAGAGGGCGATCGGCTCGCCGCTGTAGCCGTATTCGCCATCAGTCGCCGCAATCTCCCGGATGAGCGTAAACTGGCGCCACAATAGTGTTACCAGGGAGTGCACGCTTGCCCATTCTCGACATTATTCTATTCGCGCTGATCGTCATTGGACTGTCGGGCTTTCGAGTGGCGCAAGAGTACGAGCGGGGCGTCGTATTCAGATTGGGACGCTACACGGGCCTGCGCGGCCCCGGCTTGTATTGGATCATTCCGCTGGGCGTGGAGCGCTCGGTGCGCGTGGATATCCGCACCCGCACGGTCTCCGCGGAGCAACAGGAAACAATCACGCGCGACAGTGTGACCATCAAGGTCAATGCCGTTCTCTGGTACCGGATCGTCGATGCGGCAAAAGCCGTCATCGCAGTGGCCGATGCACCCGCGGCTGTCTATCAACTGGCATTGACCGGCCTTCGCAACATCATCGGCCAGCACGATTTGGATGAAATCCTGCAGGAGCGCAACAAGATCAACACGCTGTTGGGGGATAGCATCTCTGGGTCGACCGCGGACTGGGGCTTGGAGATACAGCGCTTCGAAATGAAGGACGTGGAGCTGCCGAAAGCGATGCAGCAAGTGATGGCCATGCAGGCCGAGGCCATTCGCGAAAAGCGGGCGCGCATCATCAAGGCCGAGGCGGAACTCGAGGCGTCGGTCAAATTGTCGGCGGCCGCGGCGCAAATCGCGGCGAATCCTGCGGCGTTGGAGCTGCGCCGCATGCAGATGATTTCCGAGGTGGGCGCGGAGAATAACAGCACCACCGTGCTGATGATTCCGTCGGATTTTGTTTCCCTGGCGCATACCTTCAATGAATATCTGGCGCGACAGCAGCGTCTCAAGTCGGGTGAACGCGCCGAAGACTGATCGGGTCTCGTGGCTCTCGCGGCCCCGCCGCTCCCTCGAGAGCCTCGACAGGCGTCCGTTTCTGGCGACAGGCGGGCGGGTGAATCTTTGCAGCGAAAGGTTTCGTGATCAAAGTCTCATTTTGCGACCGATTATGCCAGGTACTCTTCCGCTGCCTTCAAGTGGTCCAAGGAGAAACGGAATGAGCAATCCCTACAACAGCGCGACCGAGCGGGCCTCGATACTGGGACCGACGCTTTATTTCAAAGGCGACTTGTCCGCCGAGGAGGATCTCCTGATCCAGGGACGGGTGGAAGGATCGATCAATCACACCCAGCGGCTCACCGTCGGGCCGCAGGGTACGGTGAAGGCGAATATCAAGGCACAGATGATCATCGTCGAGGGCACGGTAGACGGAGATCTGCATGCCGAGAAGTCCGTGTTCGTGAAGGACACGGCCAAGGTTTGCGGGAACATCCATGCCCCCACTGTGAGCATCATCGAAGGCGCCAATTTCAGCGGCAGCATCGACATGGACGGCAAGAAGGCCGGTCAGCAGCCGGGCAAATTCGATCCGGTGCGCAGCCCCAAGATTGCCGGCGGCGCTGACTAGCAATGTCGTGGTTCAAGAAACCTCTCGATGGAGATGACCTCATGATGAATGCCAACCCCAGCGGCCGTTCCGGCGCGCCAGAACCCTCACTCACCCGTCCGGAGCCCCGAGTACCCGGCATGCCCGGCGCCGAACTCAAGGGCGCGGCGCCTCGCACCGCGGAACCGGCGCGTGCGCCCGATCCCAAGACATCCGAAGGTGCGGCGCGGGCATCGGTGTTGGGGCCAACTTTAAAATTCCGCGGTGAATTGTCCGCTCAGGAGGACCTGATCGTTCAGGGCAGCGTGGAAGGCTCCATCACGCACACGCAGAGCCTCACGGTGGGCACCGACGGCACGATGAAGGGCGATATCCGCGCGCGGGTCATCGTCGTTGACGGCAAGGTCGAGGGCGATCTGTATGCCACCGAGTCGGTCAACATTCGCGCCACCGCCAAGGTCAAAGGCAATGTCTTTGCGCCCCGTGTGGGGATCAGCGAAGGCGCGTTCTTCCAAGGTCAAATCGAAATGCAGCCCTCGGGGGCGGCAGTTCAGGAGCACAGCGCACGCCTGCGTCAGGCGGCGCAGACCCCGTCCGTGCAGACATCATCAATGGGAGCCGCCGCGGTCGATCAGATGCTCGGCGGGTCGCACACGGTGGGCAGTTAGCAGCCGGTCGGAAGTTCCGGGGGCCTGATTGATCTCCTAGTTCGGCACGAACAATTCAGGATCCACCCAGGCGCGATTCAGGCTCAAGCCCCAATGCAAATGGGGACCGGTCGCGCGGCCGGTCATTCCCACGGCGCCCAAGGTCGTGCCCGCGGCCACGCGCTGACCGGGCTTCACATCGATCGCGCTCAAGTGGCAATACATGCTGATCAGGCCGCGGCCATGGTCCACGAATACCGTGTTGCCATTGAAGAAATAATGGCCTGTGTCGATGACGGAGCCGGCGAGCGGCGCCTTCACCGGAGTACCGGTGGGCGCGGCGATGTCCATCCCGCTATGCGGATTGCGAGCCTCGCCGTTGAAAATGCGGCGCATCCCGAATGAACTGCTGCGCACGCCAGGGACGGGCTGTTGCAAGCGTAGCGCCTCCGGTTCGTCGTCGGTCCAGCGGCTCAAAGCATGCTCGATGATGACCTTCTCGCGATTCACCCGTTCAAGATCGGCGCGCGAAAGGTTCACCTGCCCCGGCGCGACGCTGAGCGACTGGGTCGCGTAGCGCTTGTCGCCGACGATGAATTCGACCTCCTGACTGGCGCCCGGGCTGTGGATCAGCACGTGCTGCGGTGCCAGTGGCGCCGACAGGGGTATGCCGATGATGGCGAGCCAGTCCGCGCGGTCCCGGACAACCATGGCGCGATGGCCGTCGACCTCCACATAGGGCATCGAGTCGCCGTGCACATCGAGGTGGATGATCTTCACGCCGCCCGGGACCGCACTCTCGAGCGGCAACGTATAGGAAAAACCCAGCGACGGGCTCAAGGACAACAGGAGCAGGGCATAGCGTTTCATGAGCCCTCCACCTTGGCGCGAATTTTTCCCACCGCGAGCCGGGCTTCGATGAGAGTACCCGCCGGCGCCTGCGCGGCATCGAGCAAGATCCCGCCGCCTTCGCGGCTGACGATGGCGTAACCGCGATCCAAGGTGGCCAGCGGACTGACGGCATGAAGCGTGCGCACCAGCGGCGAGAACCGCTCCCGCGCCCGATGCAGCCGGGCTAGCGCCGCGGCCCGGAGCCTCGAGAGCAACGCCGCTTGACGGGCGGCCGTTGCCCGAATCCTCTCCGCGGGGCTCGACTGCCAAAGCCGGCTACGTCGCTCTCCCAGCAGCGAACGGCGGTCGGTGAGAATCCGGCGCATTGCCCTCGACATACGCTGCTCCAAGTCGTCCAGGCGTTGCGCCTGTTGCGACAGCCTCGCGGACGGGCTGACCCGCGCCGCGCGTCCCATGAGCCAGCGCAAGCGCTCGCGCTGCGCCTCGAGCCGGCGAAGCAGGCCGCGCCTCAGGCGCTGTGCCAGCCTTTCCAGGGTGGCCAGCCATTCCTGGCCGTCAGGCACGGCAATCTCGGCCGCTGCCGACGGAGTCGCGGCGCGCACATCGGCGGCAAAATCGGCGATGGTGAAGTCGATCTCATGGCCGACGCCGCTGATCACCGGAATCGGCGAGGCGACGATGGCGCGGGCCAAGGCCTCGTCGTTGAAGGCCCATAGATCCTCGAGCGAGCCCCCGCCGCGCGCCAAAATGAGCACATCGCACGCGGCGTGCCGGCCGGCGAAGCGCACCGCCGCCACGAGCTCGGCGGCCGCGGTGGCACCTTGCACTGACACGGGATAGATCAGCACCGGGACACCCGCGAATCGGCGTGCCAGCACGTGCAGAATGTCCCGAATCGCGGCGCCCGTCGGTGAGGTGATCACGCCGATTCGCTTCGGAATCATCGGTAAGGTGCGTTTGCGTTCGGCGGCGAACAAGCCTTCGGCGGCGAGTTTTGCCGACAATTCCTCGAATTGGCGTTTCAAGGCGCCGAGGCCGGCATCTTCCATGGAGTCGATGACGAGTTGATACTCGCCGCGGGGTTCGTAGAGGCCGATGCGCGCCCGTACCAGCACCTTTTGGCCGTCCCGCGCGGTAAAGGCAGACAACATATTTCGCTGCCGAAACATGCAGCAGCGCACCTGGGCGGCGGCATCTCTCAGCGAGAAATACCAGTGTCCGGAGCTGGGACGGGCGAGATTGGAGATCTCCCCTTCGAGCCAGAGTGTGCCAAAACCACGTTCCAGCAGTACTCGAACCTCTCGATTGAGGCGCGAAATGCTATAAATGTCGCGATTTCCGGCCGTCTGCATGCCGGCATGATACTGCGGTTTACCGCGCGGCACCTGCAAGGTACAATGCGCCGCCTCTTAGACGAACCTGGAACGCAACTCGTATGCGGATTCTTGAAGAGGCACTCACTTTCGATGATGTGTTGCTGGTGCCGGCATATTCTGAAGTCCTGCCCCGCGATGTCTCCCTCGCCAGTCAGCTGACCCGCGAAATACGCGTCAATCTCCCCGTCGTATCGGCCGCCATGGATACGGTCACCGAGGCGCGACTCGCGATTACCATCGCCCAAGAGGGCGGCATCGGCATCATCCACAAGAACATGTCCATCGACAATCAGGCGCGCCAGGTGGATCGCGTCAAGAAGTTCGAAAGCGGCGTGATCAGCGATCCGATCACGGTCAATCCCGACATGACCATTCGCCAGGTGCTGGAGCTGACTCGCGCCAAGAATATTTCCGGCGTTCCCGTGGTCCTCGGGACGAAGGTGGTGGGAATCGTCACGCATCGAGACCTGCGCTTCGAGACCAAATTGGATGCGCCTGTCTCCTCGGTGATGACGCCGAAAGACCGGTTGATCACGGTGCGCGAGAACGCGCCGAAAGACCAGGTGCTGGCGCTGCTGCACAAGCATCGCATCGAGAAGGTACTGGTGGTCGCCGGTGACCATGAACTGAAGGGCATGATCACGGTCAAGGATTTTCAAAAGGCCACCGAATTTCCCAATGCCTGCAAGGACGGTGTGGGCAGCCTGCGTGTCGGCGCCGCCGTGGGCACCTCGCCGGACACATTGGACCGAGTCGGAGCGTTGCGCGAGGCCGGGGTCGATGTGGTCGTGGTCGATACCTCGCATGGTCATTCACGCGGCGTGCTGGAGACTGTTGCGAAAATAAAGGCGAAATATCCGGATATTCAAGTGATCGGCGGCAACATTGTTACCGCCGAGGCGGCGTTGGATCTGGTCAAGCACGGCGCCGACGGGGTCAAGGTGGGTATCGGCCCGGGATCCATCTGCACCACCCGCGTCATCGCCGGTGTCGGCGTCCCGCAGATCAGCGCCATCGCCCGCGTCGCCAAGGCGCTCGAAGGCACCGGCGTTCCGGTCATCGGTGACGGTGGAATCCGTTATTCAGGCGACATCGCCAAGGCGCTCGCGGCAGGCGCGCACTGCGTGATGATCGGCGGCATGTTCGCCGGTACCGAAGAGTCGCCGGGAGATGTGGAGCTCTATCAAGGCGGTTCGTACAAGGCCTACCGCGGCATGGGGTCGCTTGGCGCCATGGCCCAGGCCCACGGCTCGAGCGATCGTTATTTCCAGGACACCACGACGGAGCTGGAAAAACTGGTGCCGGAGGGCATCGAAGGGCGCGTTCCCTACAAGGGTAGCTTGGTGGCCATACTGCATCAGCTCTCGGGCGGTTTGCGCGCCGCCATGGGATACACCGGCAGCGGCAGCATCGACGAGATGCGCACGCGGCCGCAGTTCGTGCGCATTACCAGCGCGGGCGTTCGCGAGAGTCATGTGCACGACGTGACCATCACCAAAGAAGCGCCCAACTACCGGATCGGTTGATGTCCGACATTCATGCGGACAAGGTCCTGATTCTCGATTTCGGTGCTCAGTACACCCAGCTGATTGCCCGCCGCATCCGCGAGATCGGGGTGTATTCCGAAATCTATGCCTGCGACGCCGATGCCGAAGAGATCAGACGCTTCGCGCCGAAGGCCATCATTCTCTCCGGCGGGCCCGAATCGGTCTATGACTCCAAGGGTCTCGAAGCACCGTCCGAAGTGTATTCGATGGGCGTGCCGGTACTGGGGATTTGCTACGGCATGCAAACCATGGCCGCGCAACTCGGCGGCAGCGTCGAAGGATCCTCGCATCGGGAATTCGGTGCCGCGCAAGTCAGGCCGACGAATGCTTCGCCGCTGCTCGACGGACTCGAGGACAATCGCGACGCGCAGGACCGGCGCTTGCTGGATGTGTGGATGAGCCATGGCGATCGCGTGACGGCGGTGCCTCCGGGCTTCAAGGCGATCGCCGCCAGCGACAATGCACCGCTTGCCGCCATGGCCGATGAGTCGCGGCGATTCTATGGAGTGCAGTTTCACCCCGAAGTGACCCATACGCTGCAGGGTGGCGAGATCCTGCGCCGCTTCGTGCGCGAGATCGCCGGCTGCAGCGCCAGCTGGGCCACCCGCAATATCATCGAGGACAGCATTGCGCGAATTCGCGCGCAGGTGGGCGAGGACCGCGTGCTGCTGGGATTGTCGGGCGGCGTCGACTCCTCGGTGCTCGCCGCCTTGCTGCACCAGGCTATCGGGGCTCAGCTGATCTGCGTTTTCGTCGATCATGGACTGCTGCGCCTGGGAGAAGGCGATCAGGTGATGGCGACATTTGCGCAGCACATGGGGGTGCAGGTCATCCGCGTGGATGCCGAGCAGCGCTTCTTGGCGGCGTTGGCCGGCGAGGTAGATCCTGAGAAGAAGCGGAAAATCATCGGGCGGGTTTTCGTCGAGGTGTTCGATGAAGAGGCGGCGAAACTCAAGGACATCAAGTGGCTCGCGCAAGGCACGATCTACCCCGACGTCATCGAATCGGCGGGCGCCAAAACGGGTAAAGCTCATGTCATCAAGTCGCACCACAACGTGGGCGGCCTGCCGAAGCACATGAAGCTCAAGCTGTTGGAGCCGCTTCGCGAGCTGTTCAAGGATGAGGTGCGAAAGTTGGGGCTGGAGCTGGGGCTGCCGGCGGAAATGGTGCATCGGCATCCCTTCCCGGGTCCGGGACTCGGCGTGCGTATCCTGGGTGAGATTCATAAATCGCATGCCGACCTGCTGCGCCGCGCGGACGCGGTGTTTATCGAAGAGCTGCGCACGCACGGCCTGTATGCCAAGGTCAGCCAGGCATTCGCCGTTTTCCTGCCGGTCCGGTCGGTCGGTGTCATGGGCGACGGGCGGCGCTATGACTATGTGATCGCTCTGCGCGCGGTTGAGACCATCGATTTCATGACGGCGCGTTGGGCGCGCCTGCCGTACGAATTTCTCGATCGCGTCGCGCACCGGGTGATCAACGAAGTGCCTGGAATATCCAGGGTGGTCTACGATATTTCAGGGAAGCCGCCGGCGACGATTGAGTGGGAGTAGAAACATACCCTTCGCCATCAATCGGCCCCAATCGAAATTCAAACCTAAGTTCCAGTTTCCGCGAAGAATTCGGCTCTTTGTCGATCGCGGACTATCGCCGGCAAGCGGCAATTTTTGACGGACATACTGGGTTCTGGTGCATTCAAGGAATTACTTGGTATTCGTGTCCCCTATTGAGAGGACACGTCATGACTAAACCCATTGGACGCGACACGAGCTGTCGTTGTCGTCGGTTTTTCGCTGAAACCATCGAACTCCGTGTTCGCTGGTACATTGTCAACGCCGGGCGGAAAGTCTCCCCGCCCGCTGAAGAAGTGTCAGTGAAGCTTACCGCTATGGGTCTGCGTTACCATTCAGATCAACGGCACAAGCTTTCTATCTCAGGTCGCCAATTGTATGGATAACGTGGTTGTAATTGCGGGTGCGGGCTTTTCGAAGGTCTGCCAGATTCCCCTGACCAGCGAGTTGCTTGACAACTTCGTAATCAGTGCACCGACTCCAACAACCCCGAAACCCCTACAGGACGCCATCTCGCTTCAGCTGGCTCGATTCTGGAAGGAGTCGTTTGGTTGGAATCGAGGACGCAAGACACCTACTTTCGAAGATCACTTCACTGCCCTGGACCTCGCGGCCAACACCGGCCACCATTTTGGCCAGTTCTTTAGCCCCAGCCGACTCCGCGCCATCCGGCGACTTAGTCTCCATAGAGTCTTCGAGATCTTGGACCAGCGCTTCCAGACCCATCAGCAGGTATCGAGACTGATTGCCGAGATGGTTCAGAGCGATCGAAACGCCATAGTCTCCACCAATTGGGACATCGTATTTGAGCGTCATCTTCAGGAAATCAACGCGCCGTACCACTACGGTATTCCAATCCAATCGTTGGATGGACCGAATGTTCCGCCGCTTGGCCTTGAGGTGCTCAAGCTACATGGTTCTGCCAACTGGTGTTACTGCGACGACTGCCGCCGCTTGTTCGCGAATTCTGCTGTGGAAGGTAAAGGTGCCTACAAACGTTGGCTGTTTCTGGAGAAGCGCGACTTCATCGCTCTTGAAGTGCGGGACGCGGATACCTTGGTGGACTGGGCTGCTTCGCGCCCGCCGCGCTGTCCTGAGTGTCGTGTTCGTTTGTCCGCACGGGTGGCGACTTTCAGCTTTGATAAAGCGCTGGGATTCTTTCAATTTCAGGGCATCTGGGAGCAGGCATTGAGAAGGCTGCGATCAGCGGATCACTGGATCTTTATCGGATACTCTCTGCCTGAGGCCGACTTTGAGCTACGCCATCTTTTCAAGACCGCGCAGTTGTCAGGCGATCCCGATCGGCAACGGCGAATAGACGTAGTCCTGAAAGGCGATGCGCCTGCGGCAAAGCGTTTTCGGCGATTTTTCGGAGACGGATTGACAAAGCTTCACAAAGGCGGATTCGAGGCCTGGGCATTGGATGCACTATGAGGGGTTAACGTAAAAATGCCGCCGCCGGTGCCCGCCCCTGACCCGAGGGGGCATTCCTTATTCGTGGTCACGGGCGCCAATGGCTCGCGCGTTCTCGCCTCCGAAGAGGAACTGATCCTACGTCGTAGCCGCTGACTCGCCCGGCGGATCAAAGGCTAAATTAGGTAGTAGAATCAAGTGATTAAAGAAATAACATGATTTTGACATACCTATTCGTATGCAAAAAACGTTGCTTTGTGACTATTTTTGCATATGATCGGGTATGGCTTCCTTGGACCAATTTCTCGATGAACAACTCGCTCGCGGCCGCGGATACTTCTCGCGCGAAGAGGGGATACGCGCAGTCGGGCTTTCCGTCGGTGCTTTCGCCTCTGCGGCTACGCGGCTGATCAAGAAGCGACGCCTCCTGAACGCGCGTCATGGCTTCTATCTAATCCTCCGACCGGAAGATAGGGCGGCCGGCGCGCCAGATCCCGCACGCTGGATCGATCCGCTCATGAAATACCAAGGGATCGATTACCGCATCTCCCTACTGCACGCTGCCGCCTTTCACGGCTCCTCTCACCAGGCAGCGATGGTTTTTCAGGTCATCGTCCCTAAACAGTTGCGCTCGTTCGATATCGGCCGCCATCGCTTGCAGTTCGTCTACCAGAGGCCAGACGCATTCGCCGAGGTCAACGTACCCAAATGGCTTGGTCAACTAAAGAGCGAAGCGGGCTTCGCCAAGGTTGCGGGAGTTGAGCTCACGCTGCTGGATTGCGCCCGCTACTTTCACAAATCCGCGGGCATCAGCGGTGTCGCGCAGATCGTCAAGGATCTAGGGGCGAATGCCGATCCTCGCAAATTGTTGGAGGTGGCGGCTCATTATGAAAATTCCGCCGTGCGTCGCCTGGGATATCTCCTGGACCTGACAGGTCACGAGCGCCAGGCGAGTGCGTTGAAACCATTTGTCGAAAGAGCCAAATCCATGAAGCCGTTGGACCCGTCGGTCCTATCCCTCTCCGAGTCGCTCGAAACTCTGCGCGAGAAGAATTCTGAATGGAAGCTCCTGATTAACACCCCAGTGGAAATCGATTCATGATTCCCTCCTCTTATTTGCAGGAGTGGAGCGCACATGCGCCTTGGCCTGATTCAAGGCAGATTGAACAAGATCTGATTATCTGCCGCGCACTTTGCGATCTGTTCAATGCGCCAGCACTGGCTGGAAAGATTGCCTTTCGTGGGGGCACTGCAATCAACAAGCTGCTCTTCAAGCAGCCGCTACGCTACTCGGAAGATATCGACCTTGTGCAGGCCCAGCCTGAGGCTATCGGGGAAACCGTAGATGGCATTCGCGAGTGCTTATCGTGGCTGGGTGAATGTCGGCGCAACCAAGCCGGGCATTCGATGCATCTCATATTTCGATTCACTCCGGAGGCCTATCCAGGGACTGAACTGAAACTGAAAGTCGAGATCAATACGCGGGAGCACAGTAATTTGCTCGGCCTGAAGAAGTATCCATTCGCGGTGAACAGTAGCTGGTATCAAGGCAACGCGGAGCTGGTTTCATTCGAACCCGAAGAATTGTTTGGCACCAAACTGCGCGCACTGTTGCAGCGGCGCAAGAACCGTGACTTATTCGATCTAAACGAGGGCCTGAAAAATCTGGGAATGAACACCGACAGGCTTATTGCGTGTTTCGAGCATTATATTGCGCTTGGGAGTAAGCCGATCTCGCGCGCGGTAGCCGAGCAGCGAATGCTGGAGAAATTAACGAGCAGTCTCTCGGACGACATCGAGCCGTTACTGCCGCCTGGAATTCGTTTTAGCGAAGAGGACGCGGTGGCAGCGTTCAACAAAGTATGGACGGAACTCATCACTAACCTTAGAGGCGAGGCCTGGAAGCTAACCGGTAAAGTGGTGGATGAAATACGACAGAAGAAATTTCCGCAACTTCTCAAATGAGTGGTACGACAAAATATGCATCCATCATCGATTGCCATCTATCGCCACCAAGCGGCGCACTTTTTCGGACTTCCTCACGGACCTTTAAATGTGGCCTCTAAAATACGCTTTCTCCGTCAATGGCTTGAGACACCAGGAGATTATTGAGTGGGAGTAGGCTGGGACGTAAAAATGTGCAAAAACAATTACGGTTATGATGTGGCGCACATCATTCGCGGGCAATTGGCAGCCGTGAATACCTTGATTTGCCTGGGCGGGACCTCTCAAGGATGGTGTGCGCGCTGGGCAGCGGGCGAGTTCTGACGGTATGCGGCTCTTAGGAAGCCGCTCATGACGTCCCGCAGCGCGACCTCGACCCGGCGTCTGGAACACGATGCCAGACAATCCTCAAATCCTCAATTGCACGCGAACGTGATCTGGACGAATTCTTCAATTAATTCAGAAGTATAGGAACCGATGGTTGGACCTATTCTAACCATCCCGACTTGATTACTCATGTTATGAATGATTATCATCTATAGCATGAAGACCCTTCCCAGGCTAGTCGGAGCCGCCCTTTCCGAGCGCATCCGGGTTATGCCGGCCGTCGTCGTCGCCGGCGCGCGTCAGACTGGAAAGAGCACTTTGGTCGAACATCTCATCCCTGGAGAGCGGCGCTACGCCACCCTCGATGATCTCGACGTGCTCGATGCCGCGCGACGCGATCCTGAGGTTCTTGTGGGCGGCCCGGGCCCCGTGACGCTCGACGAGGTGCAGCGCGAACCGGAGTTACTGCATGCCGTGAAGCGCGCCATAGATCGGGACCGAACGCCTGGTCGATTTCTACTCACGGGCTCCGCCAACCTTCTGCTGATGCGACAAGTCTCGGAATCATTGGCTGGCCGAGCCAGTTATCTCACGCTCTGGCCGATGACCCGACGCGAGCAGCGGGGGCTCGGACGATGTGGCCGCTGGGAAGACTTGTTCGCCACGCCCGATGCTGGGTGGCGCGAGCTGTTAGGCGATGAGAAAGACAGCGCCGAAGACTGGCGCATACTTGCTCGCCGCGGCGGCTTTCCAACGCCGGCGCTGGAGCTCACTACTGCCTCGGATCGACGTATCTGGTTCGACGGCTATGTTCGCACCTATCTCGAGCGCGATCTGCAGGACCTAGCGGCGATCAGCGGCTTGCCCGACTTCCGTCGGCTCATGCGGGCCGCTTGTCTTCGCATGGGCCAGCTTGTCAACCAAACCGAACTCGGTCGCGACGTGGCACTGCCGCAGCCCACCGTACACCGCTGGCTCAATCTCCTGGAAACTTCCTATCTTCTCGTGCGCTTGCCTGCCTACGCGGTGAATCGCACCAAGCGTCTCATCAAGGCACCGAAAATTTATTGGGGCGATACGGGCATTGCGATGCATTTGGCCGAGGCAGAGGAACCAAGCGGTTCGCACCTGGAGAATCTTGTGCTGCACGATCTGCTCGCGTGGCGTGATGCCCGTATCGAGCGCGCAGAGCTGGGTTACTGGCGCACGTCCATCGGTGAGGAAGTGGATTTCGTGATTGAGACGGGCGGTAAGCTGCTGCCGATAGAAGTGAAGTCAACCGCTCGTCCGAGACTTGCTGACGCCGCACATTTGCGTACGTTCCGCGCGGAGTATGGCAAGAAGGCGCGAGCTGGGCTGCTCCTGCACACAGGTGCCGCAATTGAATGGCTGGCGCCGGATGTGCTGGCCGCGCCCTGGTGGACGGTTTTGTAACTTGTTGAGAGCACCTACAATCTGTGCGCCGACGCACTACGCGAACTGCTGCAGCACTGCACGAGCGTCAAGACTGTACGGCTGTGCCTGCCTAACCCATCCATTACCACCAGTATCCCGGTCATGAAATCCTTACTTCTTCCAATTTTTTCCGCCCTCTGCATGTACCCGGCACACCTCTTCGCGAGCACCGCCTCCGACTCGCTGCTTGCCGCTGACCGCGCGCTGGCCGCAGCGAGCCGCGAGCAGGGATTCGTGGAAGCCTACTCGAAGTCTATGGGGCCCGATGCGCGCAAGCTCGACGGCGGCAGGCCGGCGGCGATCGGACACGATGCCTCGATGGCCGTACTGTCGAGCTATGGCAATCATTTGAAACTCGACTGGACCCCGGAGGAAGCGGTCGTCGCCGAAAGTGGTGAGCTGGGTTTCACCTGGGGACACTTCGTCCAGAGCGGTGTGGACAAGGCACACAAGACCATCTATCGCTACGGGAAGTATCTCGATGTCTGGCGCCGCGGCGAGGACGGTGTATGGCGCTGGATCGCCGATATCGGTACGGGCGACCCGGCGCCGACAGCGCCCGGTTCCGCCGCAGCGTCCAGCGAGTTCGCGCGCATTCCTGCCGGTGCATTCGAGATGGGCTCGGATCCCAAGGACCTGCCGAGCGAACAGGAAATACATGGTTTCCCAGGCTGGGAACAACCGCGGCATCGCGTCGCGGTTAAAGCGTTCCAACTTGCCCGTCTCGCCGTGACCCGCGGTGAGTTTGCGAGCTTTGTCACGGCCACCGGATATGCAGCGCAAGGCTGTAACGTCTGGGACGGTTTCGAATGGTCCGCACAGCCCGACGCCAGTTGGCGTGCGCCGGGCTTCAGTCAGACCGACCGCGATCCGGTCGTCTGCGTCAGTTCCGCCGATGCTGAAGCCTACATTGCCTGGTACGGCAAGCAGACTGGGCGGCACTATCGTCTGCCGAGCGAAGCCGAGTGGGAATATGCAGCGCGGGCCGGCAGCACGACAATACAACGCCTGGGCGAGAACCCTCCGGAGCTGTGCAGCCACGCGAATGGCTCCGCGTCGGAGTACAGCGCTGCGTTCCCCCAGGAGCCGGACGTCAACAAGGCTTGTTCCGATGGCTATCTGCATACGGCGCCGGTCGGTTCATTGCGGCCGAACTCCTGGGGTCTGTACGACATGCAGGGCAATGTCTGGCAATGGACCGCTGACTGCCGCCACGAGAACTATGAAGTAGCGCCGACCGATGGCAGCGCTTGGCTGAGTGACGCCTGCGACCAGCGCGTATACCGTGGTGGCTCCTGGTACGACGGACCGTGGCTGCTACGGGCCACCACGCGGCATTTCGGCAAGACTGATGGGCGCTACAACGGAGTCGGCTTCCGCCTGGCGAGGACCGCTATCGTCTCGCGGCAAGCGAATCGGCGGCCGCTTCGGGGCGCACCTTCAGCAATGCGTCAAGCTCCTCCGCGGTGAGTTCGCCGCGGGCGCGCTCGAGCCATGTTTTGCGGGCTGCTCGACGCCAATCTAATTAATTAATCCCATTGCCGCCCGGCCATGCCTTTGGCGACTTGATGAACGCCGACAAGTTGGCCGTGGAGTTATGGCGGTCCGCAGCGCGCAGCATATCTCCGATGCGCACCGAGGCATCGAGTTCATGATTTGGCTCGACGGCGGTCACGCCGATGCTCACGGAAATGCGGATGGGACCGGCCCGAGTCGCGACCGGCTCCGTCGCCAAGATCTGACGCAGCTTCTCCGCCACACGATGGGCGCCTCGCACCGGAGTTTCCGGCAGGACGATCATGAATTCCTGCTCGCCCGTTTGTGCGAGCCAGTCGCTGGTTGAGCGAATGCATCCTGCCGAGCGCGCCACGAACGCTCGCAATACATCGTCGCCGGCCACGGGGCCGAAGCGTTCGATGATGAGGTTGAACTCGTCGATCTCGCAGCTGAGAACAGCCAAAGGATGACCATAGCGTTGCGAGCGCCCAAGCTCGCGTGGCAGGTGTTCAACGAGATAGTGCAAGTTGTGTGCGCCGCTCGGCGAATCGGCCGGGGATAGGCACCGATTTTCACGATCGGCCGTTCTGAGCGAGCTGTCAACGCAAGTGATGCGCCGGGCGACTTCCAGGCGGGCAATGAGTTCGCGCACGGATGCGCCTTTCACAATATAGTCGTCCGCACCGGCGGCGAGGCCCGTCAGTATGTCCTCCTTGTTGTTCCTGACGGTGAGCATCAATAGGTAGACGTAGCGGTCTTTGCTGCCGTTGCGTACATGGCGGCAGAGACTCAGTCCATCCATGTCGGGCATCTGCCAATCGGTAACAACGATATGGCAGGGGTTTTCGCTGATGATACGCAGCGCCTCCTGTGCAGAGGCGGCAACGGCAATTTCGAATTGAAAGGTCTTGAGAAGCCAGGAAAGGCGGGCCCTGACCAGTTCATCGTCGTCGACGATGAGCACCCGGCAGTGGGGGCGTTCCTCTGCGGGTTTCGATAGGTCGGTATCGTCGAATGCAATCTCCGAATGATCGAGCGGGGCTGCGCTCGTGTTGGTACTTACGCTACGTTCCAGGTCTTCCATCCGCGTTCTCCCTGCCTGTCGCGCCGACGATGCCTGTGGAAGCGTAGCGAAAGCGGCGGTGCGGCGCTGTAGGGAGATTGCGACAAGTAGGGGTGCGTTGCGTCCGCAAAGGGCCCATTGCCCAAAATCGCGAGGTGCGTCACACCGAGGTCATCTCGTGTTCGATGGCGAAACGAATCAACGCGGAGCGATTGGCGACGCCCAACTTGACCATCATTCGGCTGCGATAGGTATCGACGGTTTTCCTGGAAAGCGACAGTTGTTGCGCGATGTCGGCGCTCGAGGAGCCGCCGACTATGCACCGCAGTACTTCACGCTCGCGGCTGCTGAGGCGCTCGTACAGGCTCTTTGGCGCAGACAGATCCACCAACCCCTCGGTGAACAACGGGGTTATTGCAGGACTCAGATAGCGATTACCTTCGACGGCGGCGTTGACCGCTCGAATCAGTTCCTCGCCGGCGTCGGCTTTGACGACATAACCCCTGACGCCGGCGCGCATGGCACGCAGCACATGTTCGGGAGTGCGGCACGCGGATAGCGCGATGATTCTTGTGAGCGGCAATTCACTGAGAATACGGATGGTGGCGTCGATCCCGTCGAAGTCGGGTAATACCAGGTCCATGATGATGACATCGGGCCTCAGCCGCCGAGCGACGGATATGGCCTCCTCACCCGTTGCGGCGGAGCCGATGATCTTCATGCCGGGTTCTCTTTCGAGGAGGGTCTCGATTCCCGCGCGCACGATGCAGTGATCGTCGACCACGAGGACCCTGATGGCAGGCGGCGTGCGGGCGCTTCTCGTGTGGGTGCCGATTCCCGGGTCACCCCCAGTCATGGAATGCAAGCTCATTGCCGCTGGATCGGCCGTAAGGGAGGAATCTTGAACACGCGGTATTTCATTGCGAGAAACCCTGGCGACTTTACCGCCGTGCCGTAGGGGAATCACCTACATCGCACGACGAACGATGGGGATATGATTGTTCCGGGAGAGCGGCTTTAGGGATGCGCATGGATGGTACGCGCCGGTGTTGCGTCGCGCTAGGCGGCACGACATGAGCAGTTATTTTGTTGCACAACAGTTGTCAGCCGACAGCTTTATGCCACATGGCATGTGCTATCTGTGGCAGCCGAACGTTCTCGCGTTACACATCATTTCCGATGCGCTGATTGCTCTTGCCTATTGGTCGATTCCGATCACTCTCGTCTACTTTGTCAAGAAGCGTACCGATACTCGCTTCAATCGAATGTTCGTGTGCTTTGCAGTCTTCATCGCTGCCTGTAGCGCAACGCACCTGATGGATATTTGGACAATTTGGCACCCGGCGTACTGGCTCTCCGGTGGCATCAAGGCAATTACCGCTCTGGTATCGGTGTTGACCTCCATCCTTCTCATAAAATTCCTTCCCGCCGCGCTGAAGTTGCCGAGTTCATCGGCGCTGCACAGCGCCAATCTGGCTCTGAAGCTCGAGGTAGGCGCGCGCGTTCGCGCGGAGGAAGCTCTGCAGAGGGACAATGAAACGCTTGAACGCCGAATTGCGGACCGCACACGGCAGCTCGAAGCCCTCAACAGAACATTGGCCGCAGACAACGCGCGCTTCGCGATCGCTGCGGATGCGGCCGGTTTGGGTTTCTGGAACTTGGATGTGGCCACCAATAGGCTGCAATGGGATGCGCAGATGTTCCGGCTCTACGGATACGAGCCGCGCGAGGGAGAGCAGCCTTGCTCCATATGGGCGGACCGTCTGCATCCAGAAGACCGCGAAAGGTGCATCGAGGAATCGGCCGCCGCACTGCGCGGGGAATGCGCATCCGACACGGAATTTCGCGTCATACATCCGGACGGCACGGTGCGGCATCTCCGGGGGGCGTCGCAGATTTCGCTGGGCGCCGACGGGAAAGCTCTTCGGATGTTCGGCGTCAATTTCGACATCACTAATCTGAAGCATGCCGTCGAACAGTTCCGCTTGGCCATCGAAGCCGCGCCGACCGGTATGCTGGTGATGAGCGCGTCTGGGTCCATTGTGCTGGTCAACGCACAAATAGAGAGTCTCTTCGGCTACACGCGCGAGGAGTTGCTGGGCCAGCAAATCGAAATGCTGGTGCCGAAGCGATTCCGCGCGCGCCATCCGGAATTTCGCCAGGAGTTCTTCGCCGCCCCGAAGGCGCGGCCCATGGGCGAGGGCAGAGATCTCTATGGCCTTCGAAAGGACGGATCGGAGGTGCCCATAGAAATAGGGCTCAATCCCTTGCACACGTCCGAGGGAGATTTCGTTCTCAGTTCCATCATTGACCTGACTCTGCGTCGGGAGTTCGACCAAATGAGAAGCGATTTCGTTTCGACGGTCAGCCATGAACTGAGAACCCCGTTGACATCCATCAGCGGGTCTCTGGGGCTGTTGCGATCCGGTGCGCTGGGACCCCTTCCCCATAAAGCAGCCTCGATGGTGAACATCGCCTATGAGAACAGCGGTCGCCTGGTGCGAATCATCAACGATATTCTCGACATCGGAAAACTCGAGGCCGGGGAATTGGCCCTGCAGATGATCAGTGTTCCGTTGACGGAAGTACTCCGCCAATCGATCGAAGCGAACTCCGGTTATGCGGCGAAATATGCAGTGAAGTTTGTACTCGACGACTGTTCCGACAACGAGCAGGTAATTGCCGATCCCGACCGGCTGATGCAGGTCATGACGAACCTATTGTCGAACGCGGCCAAGTTCTCGCCTGCCGACGCCAATGTATACATACGTGCCCGCGCGCGCGCAACCACTCTGCGAGTAGAAGTCGAGGATTCCGGGTCTGGAATTCCAGAAGCATTCAAGGATCGCATCTTCGAGAGATTTGCTCAGGCCGACGGGTCCGCAACGCGCCGATTCGAGGGAACGGGCCTTGGTCTCAGTATTGCGCGAAAGCTCATGGAAGCCATGGGTGGCCAGATCGGATTCAATACGGTGGTCGGTCGGGGTACGGTCTTTTATCTGGAACTCCCGCGAAGCGGCGCCGTATCCACGGTACCGACAATCGATACGCCGTTCCAGATCCCCGCCGATGAACCCTTACCTAAGGCCGTCGCGTCACCAAGGCTGTTGTATGTCATCGACGACGTGCAGCTGATCGATATCATCCGCAGGAGCTTGGCAGGTAATACCGAATTCGTACTGGCTCAAGGCTGGCAGGATGCGGAACGGCTCATCCGGGAGGAGCAATTTGAACTGGTCGTTGTGGACGACGCCACTGCGGGCATCCTTGTCGAGCGAAATCCGCGCCTCGGGCGTTCGCTGCCCATCGTCATCCTTACCGCCGACCCCGTGTCGCCCGAAATCTACTCGTTGGCGTCCGCCGTGATCTCCAAGTCGCAGATGCCTGCCGAGCAGGTGGCGGCCACCATTTTGTCCTGCCTGCCGCTGAATTACTCTTGAAATGCCTGAGTGGCTCGACCCGCGGACTCCACCTCATGGGCGAGCCGCTCGGTGCAATCTATCAGCTGCCGCAGTACGCCCGTATCGTCGAACGAGCCGGCGCAGGAGGTCCGAGTTCGAGCGCTTTCTACCAGATGCTCGATCACACCGCCCGACGCGCTGACTTCGGGGAAGCCGAACATTGCCGCAGCGCCATGCAGCGAGTGTGCCACTCGTTCCGCTTCGCCGTACGCGGATTGATCGCCCAGACGCGCTCGCTCGATGAGCTTTCGCAGACGATCTACATCGCTGCTCGCACGTCGAAGAAAACTATCCGCCAGCTTGTCAACTTGCGCCCGCTCCGCGACCGGTCCGCTGCAAGCGGGTGTGGCGCCGCGGACCGTGTCCATGTTCTGCCACAGAGCGAGCACGTCATCGCACAGTTTTTCAGGATCGAAGGGCTTGCCGATGACGCCGATCGCTCCCAAGTGAAAGAAATGCGCGACCTCCGCGGGCAACACCTTGGCGGTGAGGAATATGACGGGAGTGTTGGCCAGCAGCGCGCTCTCGCGCATTCGTTTGAACGTGGACGGGCCGTCCAGGCCGGGCATCATGACGTCCATGAGGATCAGATCGGGTCGCATCTCATACGCCAAATCGATTCCGATCTGGCCCGAAGCGGCGGTACGCACCTCCAGGCCGGCCAGCAGGCTGAGTGTTGTCTGCACGACCACGCAAATATCCGGGTCGTCGTCAACGTACAGAACCGACCGCAGCTTCTGGGTCACCATGATCCGACCATGGAATGGGCGGCTCTCGGGTTCGCGCGCGCGCCGTGCCCACACATGCTCGCGGAGGTCACGCGGTTGCGCCCACCCGCCTTGCTCGCGTAAAGATTTGCATCGGCAAGCTCCACGAGTTCCTGGATGGTCCCGGCATTTTTGTGGGTATTTTCTCCGCAGCCCCCAATACCGATGCTGACGGTGAAGCGGACGGAGCCCGAAGGGGTATCGACGGAGGCATCCGCGATGGCCTGGCGGACCTTTTCTGCGCAGATTCGCGCCTCGGCAGGTTTGGTACCCTCGAGAACAACGGCAAACTCATCCCCGCCCAGGCGCGCGCACCAGTCCGTCTCGCGCCGCAGGCATTTGGCGATCTCTTTGGTGAGTTTCCGCAGCACGATATCGCCGACGGCATGTCCGTATGTGTCGTTGATCCGTTTGAAATGATCGACGTCGAGTAACAGCAACGAGACGTTACCCCCGAAGCGCTGCGTACGCTTGATCTCGCGGCCAAGGTGCCGCATGAAGTAGCGGCGATTGTACACGCCGGTCAGCGCGTCGGCCATGGCCAACTGACGCTTCTTCTCCAAGGCGTCGGTCAGAGAGTGCTCCAGAGCCAAAATTCTCCTGGCACTGCGCAATCGCGCCTTGAACAGTGCCGCCGATGTACGTTTGCTGAGATAGTCATCCGCGCCGGCGTCAAGGCCCGCCAGAATATCCTTCTCATCGTCCTTGACGGTGAGGAGCACGATATAAACGTATCCAGGCGATGGCCGTTCGCGGATTAGGCGGCACAGGTCCATACCGTTCATTGCCGGCATGCTCAGATCCGTGATGACGATCGATGCGGGAAACTCTTCCAGCGCGATCAGTGCGGCGGCGCCGCTCGTGGCTGTGCTCACGTCATAGCCTTCCGCTGCCACCATTTCTTCCAGGCGTTCGAGCACCTGAGGGTCGTCGTCGACGATCAGTACGCGAGGCGCGTGCGGTAGATCGAGGCGCAGCGTTTGTGTCGATTCGTCCGAGGCTTCAATTATTGAGTCTTCACTTTGCATAGGGATATCGACGTTAAAAATTTATAGTTACAATGCGGCGTCGCGAGAGGCGCCCATGGCTTTGGCATGGACGGCGTTGCCGGAACGAAATACCGGCGTGGGCCGATTCCCCCACTCTTTCTTCAGGGTGACCTGCGCCTGATTAGCGGGCATGGGACGCGCGAGCAGGTACCCTTGTACCCGTGGACAGCCGAGTTCCCCCAGCATTTGCAATTGCCGTTCGGTCTCGACACCCTCGGCAATCACATCGATGCCGAGCTCCGCGCCCAGCGATACGATGGACCGCATGACGATGGCGCCTTTTGAATTCAAAGTCATCATTTGAATGAGAGACTGGTCCAGCTTGAGGCGGTCCACGGGTAGCCTCGACAGATAGCTCAAGCTCGAGTAGCCGGCACCGAAATCATCTACGGCAATTCGAACGCCGAGCATCTTCCATTCTTTCAGGCATTCGATCGTCATATCGGTATTCGCAACGAGCGCGCTCTCGGTTATTTCCAATTCCAGCTGATTGGCGGGGAAACCGGAGCGCTTGAGAGAGTGGTAGAGCACACGGCAGAATTGTTCGTCGATTTGCAGTGCCGACACGTTCACGGACAACGTGGAGTTGCGGCCGGACCGGCCGCACCACGCAATCGCCGCTTGGCATGCTGACTGCAGCACCCATGCCCCAAGGTCGTGAATCATTCCGCAACGCTCCGCCATCGGAATGAATACCGCGGGGGATATGCTTTCACCGGTGCACAGAATCCAGCGAGCCAATGCCTCGACGCCGCAGCCCCGGCCGGTGAGCAGTTCGTACTGCGGCTGGTATTGCACACTCAAGGCATGCCGCCGCAGTGCATCGCCCAAAGCCGATTCGAGCCGACTCGGCGTCGCGCGCGCCGTGTCTCGATTGTCGACGAGCAGCACCTTGATCTGATCCTCCATGCCGCGCTCCTTGGATGTTGCGTGACGAACGCGCAGAGTGCAGAGAAAAATACGGCAATGATGTAAGGAAAAATATGACAATTGTCGAACGGTACGCGCAATGCGTCGCATTTTTGACACAGCGCATTCCCCCCGGGCCCATGCCGATCGGGAGGCCGCGCTGGACGGGCACCACGTCACGCTTTCGCGACGATTACCTCGGATGTCAAAGAATTCCCGACAGCCGTGTTGGCCGGGTATGACAGACACTCTGCATACGTGTGAAATGCGGAGGCTCGCGATGGGTGTGACTGCACATGGCAAAGATGGGATCGAGCCCCGTTGGGGCGAGCGAATTCGCTTCGAACCCTTCGCGAATGCGGCATCGGCAGCCGAACAGACTCCATGAATGAGGCCGCGCCAGTCCGCCTTCTCATCGTCGATGATGAGGTGCCGCAGATGCGCGCGTTGTGTGAGACCCTGGAGCTCGAGGGCTACGCCGCGCGCGGCTTCAGTTCACCGCAGCAGGCCCTGCTGGCCATGCGGGCCGAGCAGTTTGATCTGCTGATCACCGACCTCATGATGCCTGAAATGAACGGCATCGCTCTACTCCAGGCCTGTCAGAAGATCGATGCCACCCTGAACGTCATCGTAATGACCGGCCATGGTGCGATCGACTCAGCCGTGCGCGCGATGCGAGCCGGGGCCTCTGACTATGTACTCAAGCCATTCAAGCTCAACGTCATGCTGCCCGTCATTTCGCGCGTCTTGAACGTCAGGCGGTTGAACCGGGAGAACGCCGCGCTACGGGAGCGCTTGCAAGCGGAGGAAAGAGCAAGCGCAATGATGGAGCATTCCGCGATCGGCATGACGCTGGCGGAGCCGGGCGGACGCTGGCTCAAAGTCAACGCGGCAATGTGCGACACGCTTGGATTCACCGAAGCCGAGCTGCTGCAGATCGATATCGGAAGCGTGACGCACCCCGATGATAGAGAGGCCGACGCAGAGCTGGTGCGGCAGATGCTCGCCGGTGGCATCCGCAAGTATCAGGTGGAAAAACGCTATAGGCACAGGGATGGACACTTCATTTGGACGCTGCAAAGCGTGTCCCTGATGGCCAGGGCCGATGGTTCGGTCGAGTACTTGGTGTCGCAGATCCAGGATATTAGTGCGCGCAAGGAGATGGACCGTATAAAGGGCGAGTTCATCTCGACGATGTCCCACGAGTTGCGCACGCCGCTCACATCGATGCGCGGCTCGCTCGGACTCGTCGCCAGCGGCGTCGCGGGTGCGCTGCCCGAGAAGGCGGTCCGCCTCGTGCAGATCGCCTGTCAGAACACCGATCGTATGACCCGAATGGTCAACGACATTCTCGACCTCCAGCTGATCGAATCGGGGAAAGCGGTGCTCAATCTCGCCAATCACGCGCTGGCGCCGTTGGTCGAACGGGCGGTCGCGGAGAATCTCGAATATGCGCAAAACGGCCGGGTCAGCCTGAAGATCTGCACGCTGCTGCCGCAGATCGCGGCGCGGGTGGACGCCGGCCGAATTGTGCAGGTGCTCGGCAACTTGTTGTCGAATGCGACGAAGTTCTCGCTGGTTCAGGGTGTGGTTGAGATTGGAATGACGGCCGCGGAGGGGGCTGTGCGCGTCTCCGTCACAGATCACGGTCCTGGCATATCGACATCCTTTCAGCGGCGCATCTTCGATCGGTTCTCCCAGGCCGACAGCTCTGATTGCCGGCAGAAGGACGGCATGGGATTGGGTCTGACCCTCGCCAAAGCCCTGGTAGAGAGCATGGGTGGAAAGATCGGTTACAAATCCGACGCAGGGGTTGCGACAACGTTTTTCTTCGAGCTACCGGCGTTGAGCGGGTGAACGCCCTAAGCTGGGCTTACAGCGATTGCGGCGGCAGAGACTAAGCTTGCGCTTACGGCGCATCGATGCGAAACAGTACCTGCAGTGGATAACCCACGGCACCTTGGAAAAACGCAGGGTCCAGAGCCAGATGCTCTTCGGTTACCGTCAATTCAATGATTTTGGGCAGTGTTTGGAATCCAGCGGCGGCCAGGGCGTTGAAGTAGTCCGCAAAGGTCTTGTGCATGTAACTCACCGGAACGGCCTTGCCGTCCCGTCTCCAGATGTATCCCTCATAGCTCTGATCGACACCGGCAAAATAGTCTCGTCCTCTTGAGTCGAAGTAGACCGGTTTCTCCAGAGGACGGATATAGGGCAGCGAGGGGTGCGGTACCGTGAAAATGAAACGGCCGCCTGGAGCGAGGCGCGAACGTACTGTCCGAAATACCGCCGTCATGTCGGCGCAGCTCAAGTAGCTGACCATGAATATGGCGATCACCCGGTCGAATTGCTCCCGCGGGAAATCCTGAAACCTCGCGGCATTGCCGCTCTCGAAACTCATGGGACACGGTGCTCCCTGCGAGACAGCCTGCCGTGCACGCCCGACCATTTCGCTGGAGATGTCGATGCCGAATACCGACGACGCACCTGCCTGCGCCGCCAGGCGGGCAACATAGCCCTCTCCGCACCCCAGATCCAGCACATGCTTGCCTGTCAGAGGCTTAAGTTCCTGCAGCACCAGCGGTCTGGCGGTGAAATCCGAGAGGATCATGGGCTCTTGCCTGGCCCACTGGTCAGCGTTCTGGTCGAACATTCCAGCAAACGAGTCAGCCGGATCTTGTGGCCTCATTTCCGCACCTCTCCTGGGATTTGACCCGTTTCTCTCTGTTTGGCGTTTTGCAGAATAATGCAGCGACGATGACTATCGGCAATTCCCCATTCCTTGATCTCGTCCAAGGATCGAAAGCAGCCCAGGCAGATGAGGTCATCGTCCAGGCAGCAATTGCCTATGCAGGGGGATTGAACCGGACTGTCGGTAGTACTCATTGATAGGAGCCTATCCGATTTGGGAGCATATGACATTCAGCGGTACTTGATTGATCATGGCGGGAGTTTCATGACTCGGGTCAAGCAGGAGATCGCAACCAATGAAGGAAACACCGCTCAGGCAGCACTTGCCGGCCTCTGATTCTGTGGAAGCAGGCCGCGAAATGCGGCCACTCGGGATTCTCGCGGAGACTGAAGTCGTATGACGCATGTCGCCGGCGAGTCGTTGGGTTGGGGTGCAACCGGCGTCTTCGTGGCATCGTACTTCGTACCTCCGGCGCGCATGCGCGCTGCCCAGATGTTAGGGGCGCTACTTTGGCTGGCCTACGGAGTGGCGATCGGTTCCTCGCCCGTCATCGTCTCCAACGTGTTGGTGTTTTTCGCGGCGGCGTGGACCGCGTTCCGCAAGGCGTCTGCGAAGCAGATACAGCCGTGAGCCCCACCCTCGGTGGCGAGCCTGGGTTCAAGGGCAGGCTCCTAGGTCTTTCGCGGCGCCGAAGCCTTCTGAGCGGCCGTTTCCGCGTCCATGCCAAACCGAGCCATTCGACTGACCAGTTCCGGGGGAATCTCGGTGGCGCGGCCAAGTTCCGCGGAAATGAACACCAGGACTTGCTTCGCGGTCATGCGAAGTTCGCCGTGGTGCGAGGCCTCAATGTGCAGCTCACAGGAGGTGCGGCCCACTCTGCGGGTCCATAGATTGAAGGTGAGCCGGTCGCCGTAACGGGTGGGTTTGGGGAAATCGACGGTGAAGTGTACGGACGGCGTCAGTAGCCGTTTGTGATGAAACAGACCCGGAGCACTTGCCGCGAGACCGTCCTCGAACCAGTCCTCGACGAAATCGCTGATCATCTCGAAGTAACGCGGATAGAAAACCCATCCGGCGGCGTCGCAGTGCCCGAATCGCACGAGAATTTCACGCTGAAATGCCGACATCGTAACCCCCTGTCTATGCCCGCCAGTATAGAGGTACCGGATGCCGAACATGAAGCTCATGACTGGCCAATCAGATGTTACGGGCGACCGCCGGAACATAGGATTTGCGAGTAAGATCAATCAGGATCAACCCAATCGGAGCAGCCGCAGCCGCATAGCACCGGATGCGGACACAGGTGGAACGTGCGGAAATTTTCATTTGCAGGATCTGCTGCGGCGATTACGGGAGCGGCGAGCGGCATCGGTCGCGCACTGGCTCTCGAGCTGGCGGCTCGCGGGTGCGACGTCGCGCTCGCCGACTTGGACG
The DNA here is from genome assembly GCA_021323735.1 of Gammaproteobacteria bacterium. Lineage (GTDB taxonomy): Bacteria > Pseudomonadota > Gammaproteobacteria > Steroidobacterales > Steroidobacteraceae > Bog-1198. Next base: position 6,332 of record JAJPKM010000048.1, on the reverse strand, counting down.
AAACCGGATTGGAGTCGGTTGCGAAAGATATCGTCGAAAAACATGGGCGGCGAGCCACGATCCGCCGCGTCGATGTGGCGGATCCACGGCAGATTCAAGATTTTGCGACCTCGTCCATCGCCGATTTTCCGGCCCTCAACATCCTCATCAACAATGCCGGGGTCGCGTTGCTGGGGCAATTCGACGAGTTCGATCAGGCGCAGATGGCGTGGCTCATGGACATCAATTTTTGGGGCGTCGTACATGGTACGCGGGCCTTCATGGCGCATCTTACGAGCCGGCCCCGAGCGCACATCGTCAACATTTCGAGCGTCTTCGGTATCATCGCTCCACCGGGTCAATCCGCCTATTCGGCGTCAAAATTTGCGGTTCGCGGTTTCTCCGAGTCGCTGCGCCACGAACTCGCGATGAGCAACAGCACCGTGGGGCTGTCGGTGGTCCATCCAGGGGGCGTGAAGACCAACATCGCGCGCCGGGCGCGCTCAGGGTCGCTTCTACGCGAGAAGGCGAACGCTGACGAGCTTGGGAATCGATTCGAGCAATTGGCGCGTACCACGCCGGCTGCGGCGGCGGAGCGCATCGTGCGGGGCATCGAGCGCGGTGAGCCTCGCATTCTCATCGGTGCCGATGCACGCCTCCTCGATATCATCCAACGTCTCAAGCCGTCCACTTACTGGGCCTCGTTGGCCCGCGTCTTCCAAAGAATGGCGGTATAGGATTATTTCGCCGCCAGCTCCGCCACCAGCATGCTTGCATCGTAGACCTTGGTGAGCGCCTCGCGAATGATGGCAGGGTGTACGGCGACCGCGCGATTGACCTCGGGATCGAACCAGTAGCGGCCGGCAATCGAGTGGATGTTGCCGTCGAACATGAGACCGACGATTTTGCCCGACGCATCGATCAAAGGGCTCCCGGAATTGCCGCCCACGATGTCATTGCTGGTGGCAATGCAGAATGGGGTACGCATGTCCAGTTGCGCTTTCACCCGCATCCAGCTGGCCGGGATTTTGAACGGCGTCGATCCGGTGGCCCGCTCGAACGCCCTATCGAGGTAAGTGAAGGGCTCTACCGCCACGCTATTTTCCACCCACCCTTGCACCGTGCCATAGTTGAGCCGGGGTGTGAATGTCGCGTCCGGATAGATGTGAGTGCCGTAGACTTTGAATCGGGCCGCGGCAATTCTGCTCGAGGCAGCCGTGATCGGCGCCTCCACTTCGTCCTCGAACTGCCTACGGATCGAGCGCGCGTCGGCGTCGATCGACCGCGCCAGCTCGATCATGGGATCATGAGACGCGTCGATGGCGGCCTTGCCTCCCTCCCAGAGGCGTCTTCTAAGGGTGGCATCATCCAGTTTCGTCTCGGCAATGAGACGCGTGGCGAGTTCATCGGGCGATTCCTGGCCCATCAGCCTGCGCACGACGGGATGATCCGGCCCCAGCCATTCGCGCATGCGCTCGAGAGAAAAAGACAGTGTCAGTACCTCGAATTCGGGATAAACCGGAACGTTGGCAAATAAATCGCGCTGCAATTGGGGCAGGGCGGAGTCCGTGAATTCCCGCAGCCGGTCTTTGTTGGATTTCAGCCGTTCATCCGCACCCCGGACCAATACACGGGCGTCGCGGAACAGCGCGCTGCCGAAGCCGCCAGCATTTTCGATGAAAATATAAGGGAGATACAGCGCCCGTTCGCGATTCAGTGCCCGAGAAATCTCATCCCATGGGTCGGCGCCTTCGAGCCCACCGGCCGCGCGCAACTCTTCTTCCGCGCGCGATTTGGCGGCCAGAAAAGCGTCATCGTTGAGCGCATCGAGCTCCTTGCGACGCACTTTGATGATGTTCTGCAGGGTGTCGAGGGGTGCCCGTATGATGCGTTCGTCGCCGGCATTGTTCTTGCCGAACTGAATGTAGCGTCCGCGTAGCTCCGAGGCACGCATCAACGTCACGGGCAGCGCCACATCCCGATCGAATTGCACTTGCGCGCGAGTCTGCAGGCGCGCGGTTGCGCCGGGGTCGCCGGCGACAAATACGAGTTGATTGGCCCTTGGGCCGGCAAAATCGACGGGCAGAAAGTTCGGCGTCCGAGCCGGCTTGTTGTCCTCGTAGGCTCGGAGAATCGACAAATCCAAAGTCCAGCGCGGAAATTGAAAATTATCCGGGTCTCCCCCGAATGCGGCGATGTCCGCCTCGGGAGCGAACACCAGGCGAAGGTCGGCGTAGCGTTTGTACTTGTAGAGAAAGTACTGGCCGCCCTGATACAGGCGGACGCTTTGGCATTCGAGTTTGCCCGTGGCGCGCTTCGCACTGGCCTGCTCGCAGGCCTGCTCGAGCAAGGTCAACCGCTCTTTGCGCGCCTCACCGGCTGCTGCCTCGCTGAGGCCGGTGCCGGCTTTGAGAACTTCGTCGGTGACGTTCTCGGTGCCGACCAAAACATCGGCGTATTGCGCCGGGCAGCGCAGTTCTTCCCTGCGGGTCGTTGCATGGAAGCCGAGTTCCAGCAAGGAACCCTCCTTTGACGATAGCTCCGCGAGGCATGATTCCATGCAATGGTGATTGGTGAGGATCAAGCCTTCGGGGGAAACGAACGATGCCGTGCAATTGGTCAGCCGGAGCGTCGAGAGGCGCACATGCTCGAGCCACCGGGGCGTGATATCGACGCCGAAACTGTTTTTGACCACGGCGGCCGGGAAGTCGTCGAAGGTCCACATTCCCTCGTTGGCTTGCGCCTGCATGAAGGCGGCGCTCATCGCCAGCAATACAAGTCCGCGCATTGAATCCTCGTCATGATTCCCTTTACCGCCAGCGCGATAGTCTACTGAATTGGGCCGCTTTGGACTTACAATCGGTACAACCCTCACCCAAGGTATTGGACTAAATTGGAACCCCGGATCGACGTCGCCCTCAAGGCTCCCCAGCGCCGCACATTCACTTCGTTTGCCATTCGGGATTTCCGGATTTTTTTCCTTGCCAGCAGCGCCGCGATGATGGCGGACAATGTCGAGCACGTGATCTCCTACTGGGTGGTCTTTCAGAAATTTCATTCGCCTTCCTTGCTGGCCTTCGCCGTCGTATCCCATTGGGCACCTTTCCTCGCATTGGCCGCTTATACGGGCGGACTGGCCGATCGTTTCGATGTGCGTCGCCTGATTCAGATCGGCATGACGATGTTCATGGCGGTGTCGATAGGGTGGGGGATCATGTTCCTGACCGATTCGACCGCACAGTGGAAGGCGATGGTTTTGTTGCTCGTTCACGGCTTGGCCGGCGTCATCTGGATACCGGCGTCGCAGGTGTTGATCCACAGGATCGTCGGCGCGGAACAATTGCCCAGCGCCGTGCGCCTGAACGCCACGGGCCGTTATCTGGCCTTTTTGGTGGGGCCCGCGGTGGGCGGCGCATTGTTGCTGACGCTTGGGCCGATACGCGGCATTTTCGCCAATGCCCTGATCTACCTGCCGCTGTTCCTCTGGCTCTGGATGGCTCCGTACGGGCCCGACAGTGCGACTGCGGCTCGTCCCCCGGGGATCAGGGGCTTTGGCGACATCTGGCGGACGATGCGCGTGGTGCGCCGGAACCCGGTGCTGTTGTCGATGACGGTACTCGTCGGCGCTTCCGCGTTTTTTATCGGTAATTCGTACCAGGCGCAGATGCCGGGGTTTGCGCTGGATTTAGGGTTAGGCCGACCGGATTTTACCTATAGCATCTTGCTCGCCGCCGATGCGGCTGGCGGCTTGACCGCCGGCTTGATATTGGAGAGCCACGGATTGTTGCCACCCAGGGTGCGAACCGCGTATGTCCTGGCCATGATCTGGTGCTGTGCGCTGGCGGGGTTCGCGCGATCGAATTCCTACGCGCTGGCGATAACGCTGCTGTTCATCGCCGGATTCGTCGAACTGGCGTTCAACTCGATGGCGCAATCTCTGGTGCAGCTGAACGCGCCGGCTGAGATTCGCGGCCGGGTGATCGGCGTATTCGCGATGTCCGCGAACGGCATGCGCACCTTCAGCGGGCTCAGCGTCGGCCTGCTGGGCGCCAGCATCGGCATCCACAATTCATTGAGCTATAGCGCCGCCGCTCTGCTGCTGCTGTACATCACCATCTTCATCGCGCGACAGAGGGACCGACGGCGGGCGGCGGTGAGCCCCCCATGAGTTCGCCCAGCGACACCGATTTCATGCGACGTGCCCTTCTGCTGGCAGGGCAAGCCGCAGAGGAGGGCGAGGTGCCGATCGGAGCTCTGCTGGTCCTGGACAATGAGGTGATCGGCGAAGGGTGGAATCGGCCTATAGCGAGCCACGATCCCACCGCCCATGCCGAGATCATGGCTTTGCGCGCCGGCGCGCAGGTACTGAAGAATTACCGGCTGACCGACGCGACCCTGTATGCGACCTTGGAGCCCTGTGCCATGTGCCTGGGCGCGGTGCTGAATGCCCGGGTGTCGCGGCTGGTATTCGGTGCTTGGGATGCGAAGGCCGGTGCTTGCGGCAGCGTGATCGATCTGCCGCGAGAACCGCGGTTGGCGCACCGCCTGGATGTATTTGGAGGAGTGTGCAGTGAGGAATCCGCAAGCCTACTGCGGCAATTCTTCGCAAGCCGCCGCTAGAGGCCTAACTCAAGGGCCTGATAGTCCTAGTTCAGGGTAGCCGGATTGGGTCCATCGCCCCAGGCCCATTCCAACAAGTCTCGATAGCTGCGAACGTTTTCTACGTAGCGAACGGGTTCCCGGCCGCGCGCATAGCCATTTTCGGTTTGCGTGTACCAGCGCTCCTGCTCGAGAAGCGGCAGGAAGTCGCGAACCTCCCGCCAACTATCAGGATCGCGCCCGGCTTTTTGCGCGAGCACCCGAGCATCTTCCACGTGGCCATATCCAATGTTGTACGCCGCGAGCGCAAACCAGGTTCGATCCGGTTCCGGCACATGGGCGGGAATCTTCTCGTACACCTGTCGAAAATAGCGCGCGCCGCCGAAAATGCTTTGTCGCGCGTCGGATAAGTCCGTGACCTTGGTTTCGCTTGCCGTTTCCACAGTCAACTGCATCAGCCCGTGGGCGCCGGCCGACGAGGATGCCTTTGGATTCCATTTCGATTCCTGATATCCGATCGCCGCCAGCAGGCGCCAGTCCTGGCTGCTTTGCTCCGCGGCTTCCACGAACCATTGCTGGTAGAGCGGCAGGCGGCTCTGCAAATGGCGCATGAAACCCGGGCCGCCGGCAAGCTCTGGGTCCTCGCTTCGGCCGTAGTAGCGGTTCACGATGGCCGCCAATTCACCGCCGGCCTTCAGGCGCGAAAAGTATTGCATCATGTCGCGCGCAAAGCCTGGATCACGGTTGCTGGCAGCCCAAGCCAAAGGGCGGCTCCCCGGGAAATCGAAGGCGATGCGCAGGTCCGGATGTACATCATGGGCCAAGGCGAACTCGGTCGAGTCGGCAATCGTATAGTCGATCGTGCCGTCGGCAACGGCATCGAGTAGCACCTGCGAATTGGTGCTGGCGTTCTCTACCCAAACAAGGTCCGGATCCGAATTGCGCGCCTCTTCCAGCGTCTTCGCCTGCGAGCTGCCGGCCGCAATTTCCAGATCGGCATCGCCGATGTCGGACAGAGAATTGGGCCGAATGGCACCGCGACGATAGATCAGGTGCTCGCGCACGCGCTGGTACGCCGGGCCGAACTCGACGCCCGGAACGGATTGCATGGGGATCTTCAGGCCGGCCGCTGCGATATGGGCTTGGCCGGAGGTGAGCGCCGCGTAGATCTCGGCGTAACTGCGCATCGGCGTGATCCTCAGTTTCACGCCCAGTTCATCGGCGAAGCGCTGTGCCAGTTCATATTCGGGGCCCTCAGGAGCACCGTTCGGACCCTGATAAAATGCCAGCGGACCCGTGCGCGTCGCCACCCGCAGCTCGCCCAGGGTCTTGATCTGAGCGATCAAGCCGGGCAAAGGCGCATAGCTGCTCAGCAGCACCAGCGCGGAAACCGCGATTGTCAGCTTCGTCCAGCGCGGCCAGTTTTTCGGTATGTTTAAATTACGCACGGTTTTGGTAATCCCTTTGAGTCCGTGGTGCAGGGCAAAGTTCTATTCTTGAGGCGAGCCCTTTTCCGATGCGCTAGAATAAACGAATATTTCTTCCTGCGAACCCTTGACAAATGCATTTTCGGCCTGGTTGAGAGCCTCCGAGAAACTAAATTTTTTTAAGTTAATGGTGGAATTGCTTAAGTAAACCGCGACGAATTTTAAGTTAATCGGAGAGGTACCGAAGTGGTCATAACGGCGCCGACTCGAAATCGGATGGTCGGGTAATTCCGGCACGTGGGTTCGAATCCCACCCTCTCCGCCACT
>JAJPKM010000053.1 GCA_021323735.1 Gammaproteobacteria bacterium | reverse complement strand
CGAATCAGGTACCAGTAAACGAATAGGAAATCGAATCCGGCTGGGTAGCCGACGAATACTGGCTTTCCGGGAAGGGCTTTGAGCCAGAGGACGTAGCGGCGCATGGCCGTTTCAGGCATTTCCAGTTCTTGTCGGCAAGCGGCCCAGGCCTTAGGGTTTTGGGCCCACCATGCTGCCGTTTTGGGATCGGCCATTGCGCCCGGCAGCGTTTCAAGGTTCGCGCTGAATGTGCCTATCAATTCCTTTCCGCCTGTATACGCCGCCGAGCCAAAACTCAACATCGAGTTCGGGCCGGGGATTGGCCCGTCGGCCTCAACGTCGGTGCTCACATAGATTTCTTTGCTGCTCATGGCTGCGTCTTGTGCCGCAAGACATCCCATCGTTCGGTGACTGCCGCCCGTAGCTTGCTATCGTCGATCTTTGCGATCCACTCGCGTAATTCGCGACGAGAAAAGTTCGCCGGCCAACTCAGCTCGGGGAAATGTCGCAGCCGCCGGCCGCGCCGAGTCGATAAATACAGCGCGTCGAATAGAGCTTTAGCAGGGGTCGCGATGTCGAAGTTGCCGGTGTTTCGATACGGACCGTAGCCGCCGATAAGCGCGGGGTCGAGGCGGTGGAACTGATATGTGCCAAAAGGGGTTCGTACGATGGGACGTACACGTTCCGCCACGATCTGAATCACGTGCGGCGCTTGGTCGATCATGCCGTGAAGATTAAGGGCGGAGAGGAGCGATACATAACCGCGAACATCGGTCTTTTCTCCTTTCGTGGCGCGCAGCAATTGTGGAATGATGGCGTAGGGTGAGAAGTCAGCATGGCCGGGCAATGCCCAAAGTCCACGTCGAACTTTGGCAATCAGCCCGTCCTTTGCCAAAGCCGAAAGTGATTGGGTCGCCCAGACGGGCGAACCTCCGGTTGTTTTGATGACGTCGGCCGTAGTGAATACGGGTCGATGATGCGTCAGTTCGCCGAAGACAGCGGTATCTACAGCGTTCATGTGATTGTTTCCGGTGGTACGGCGAGGATCTGGTCGATGAGATCGCCGACAAACAATTGACGCGCGATCCAAGTGTCCTCGTCCTGCAACTGCTGGCGTTGCGCTGGATCCAGGTAGGCCAGAACCGTGTCTGAACCGAGGGTTTGCAGACGCCGTTGCACATCTCCGTCAGCCAACGTCGCAGGAATGGCACGTTGCATGGCGCCCGCGACGTCCTTGCCCACATCCAGATCGACGTCTTCGCTGAATCGGATACTGCCGAAGTAAAGGCGTAGATTGGTTCCACCTTTCAGGACCCAATCGCGTCCTTGTAGTCGCTCTGCCAGGGCTCTGAGCAGCACGACATGAAAGCCCTCGCGCAGGGCAAGCGGAGAATGGGTTGTTTTATTAATCGACATAATTATCCAAAAACCATAATAATATCGATTAATAATGAAAGCAATTATTCTCAAAAAAAGCGCCTGGGAAGAGGGGCCAAGCCATGTCTGGATCAGGTGCGCGCTGTCGCGAGTCAGGATGCCGGCCATATTGGCCTACGCAAGCGATTGAAATTACTTAAGTTTTATGCGTATCAAGATCGGAGGAACAGCCCAAATCGCCCACGGCCCACCATCCACTCCAGCGACGTCCGGTAACATCCACAAGGACGTCGAAAGTCGCGAAAAGCCCTGGTGGGGAGTACAAATCCCTGTCCATAGAGACCTATCCTGAGATTACCCTCGAGCGCGCTCGACTCCATCACCAGTTCGCGCGTCATTTGGATGCGCCTTCCCGTGACCAACGTGAGCAGCAAGCGCCCGCTCAATCTGGTTGGAGGGCGCGGACCGTGGTCAGCTCCGCGCCGTATGAAAGGTGATCGCGTAGCCATCGGGATCACCGGCAACGAAGAAGCGACCGAAGGGACCGTCGGCAAGCGGGCTGAGGATCACGCCGCCCCGCTTGCTGACGAAGGCGGGCCAAAAGGCCGTTGCCGAGGGCGCGAAAGCGGTGGATGTGGTGGAGCGACAAATGCTCTCCATGCTGTCAGCAGAAGAAGCCAGGCTTCTTTGTGAGCTGCTCAAGCTGTGCTGCCGCCCTGGACGACGAGCCGTCTGACAGCTAGCAGAATGTCTACGGCGACATGCCACCGACAGCTCTGCCGCCAAGGCACCAGAACTCGGATGCTCGCATGCTAACCGAACAAGAGGTTGAGGCGATCAAGCCGGTGCGCTATGCGCGAAAAGTCGCCGATGGTGCGGGCTTGTGTCTTCTGGTGACTCCGACGGGTGGCCGACGTTAGCGGTTCAACTATCGATTCGCGGGCCGAGCGCAGCATAGCGGTCAGCGACTGAGCGGATGTGACGATTAACGCCGAAGATTTCCTGAATGACGACGATTCCGCCTTTGGGCGTCCCCGCTGGATCGACGCGATAGGCACCGAACTGGTGGCTGTTGCTGGCAGTTAATTTGAGGTGCGTTCCCTGGCATGGAATGAGCGGCTGGATCTCGGAACGGCAGCTCAATCTATCGCGGGAGGATTGCACAGCGATCCTTCAGTTTGCTCCAACGACCAGTTTGAACACCGTGCCGTCATTCGATGCTCCACCCGACTGGGTAGTGCCATAGAAGTTCCCGTCGCTGGCCTGTAGCAGAGCGCCACTGGGTAGTTTACCGTCGTTGGCATAGGTGCCGAAAGAGTACAGCACGGTTTCCTCGCCGGCGGGCGTGATGCGGAAGATCGTCCCGCAATTGCAATTGGGTGTCGCACTACCCGGCGGTGTATTTCCACCCGCCAATGTGAGCCCGTAGAAGTTGCCGTCAATACCCTGTATCAGGGCTCCGGAAGGCGTTTGGCCATCGGCGGCATTCCCGCCGAAAGAGTAGAGGACGGTGATGACGCCGGCTGGGGTAACTCTTAAAACGGTTCCACATCCGTTGGGGCAGGCCCCACTGCCGCTGCCACCCGCCGCGGCCGTCCCGTATAGATTGCCGTCAGTGCCTTGAATCAGAGGGCCGCCAAAAGAGCCGCCAAAGATCGGAAGGTTGCCAGGTAGCTGCAAATAACCGCCCACACTGCCTAAGGACGTCGCGGTGCCGGCTACCACTTTTATTATGTCCCCGCTCCCGTCCCCCCACTCCATGATATAGAAAGTATCGTCGCTGACCTGCAGGATGTAGGCTGAACTCAGTCCAATGACGGGAGGTGTGCCGAGGGCAGGGGTCGGTAGACCTGGTCCCTGTTCTACCTGATAAGGAGGAAGAAGAGCACCTTCCTCGGTCCATTCATAAAGGTAGCCATCGCTAAGCTCAGTAAGGCCGCATTCAAATCTGAGCTCGTCCCCAATATCCACCGCTACATCTTCGGCGAGAATGGTCTCAACCCCGGCGGGAGTCACTTTAAACTGCTCACCGGCGTAGTTGCCCCCGAAATAGCCGGTCATGGCCCCGTAGAAGTTGCCGTCGCTGCCTTGGGTAAGCCCGCCCTCGCAAAGGCTGGGAAGATCCTGATAATTGAAGGCGTAGAGGACCGTTTCATTGCCCGCAAGGTCGATCCTAAAGACTGTGCCGATGCCTATCGTTCCGCGGTAATCATAGAAGCTCCTTCCGCCTCCACCGGAGAAGGTCGTTCCGTACAGGTTCCCGTCGCTCCTGCCCTGAACCAGGGTGCCGGTAGGAACGGAGCCGTCGCTCCCTCCAGTGAAGGAATACAGCGTGGAAAAAGTCACGCAGGTGACAGCGACGGTCACATTGCCGGTCCCAATCGTCCCGGAACCACCGGCTACCGAGCAGATTTGCTGCGGCGACGAAGGCTGTCTCGCAACAGTAACCTGATAGCTCGCACCCGAAGCCAACCGCGTTGCGAATGTCGCGCTTCCGTTCGAACTGACCGCAAGATTGTTGCCATCGTTCAGCGCAAACACCAATCCCGTACCTGACAATCCAGAAACGCTGACACCTACGGCATAGGTCGTAACACAGGTCACCGCGACGGTCACATTGCTGGCGCCAATCGTCCCGGAACCGTCTGCCACCGAGCACACTTGTTGGGGCGAGGACGGCTGTGTTTGGACGGCGATCTGATACCTCTTCCCTGAAGCCAGTGATGTGGCAAATGTTGCGACCCCGTTGGCAGTGACCGCCAGTGTGGTGCCGTTGCTTAGCTGCAGTACCAATCCTTTGCCGGACAAGCCAGAAACGTCAGCGCCGATGGTGTAGGTCGGCGCGGGCCCTGAGCCGCCGCACGCCGTCAGAAGAAGCAACAGGAAGGCAGCGAAAAGCGGCCAGCCCGCTTTGAGTGATAACGCCTCGGCGTGTGGCGCGTTAACATAGACATAATGAAGACTGCTTGTGCGATCTGCGGTGGACTTCATGGATGGCACCAATAGCCGAGGCTAACCGTCCATGGTAGACCGTCGCTTCACCGCCTTTATTCCACCGGCAAAACGGAATTTGAGAAATATTCACCCGCGCCTAACCTTCGTGCGGAGCCTCACGGAGCAACTGCACTGCCCGTTGGAGCCCCTCCAAGTTGCATTGAAACTCAGGGTCCAAGGGGCGTTTCCGGTCAGGATCCCGCTAGGAGTCTCTCGATGGCCGCCGCGAATGCGTCGACCTCGTCTTCCGTGTTGTAGTAGTGAACCGATGCTCGGACCACGGCGGGAAGTCCGCGCGCATCCATGTCAATGCGAGTCCAGGCGGCGTCACTGACGGACACCCTGATCTGCTGCCGTGCGAGAGCTGCTTTGACTGCCTCCGGATGAGTGCCGGCGCAGTTGAACGAGACGATTGCGCACCGGGTTCTCCCCTGGTCACAAAGCGTCACTCCACCAACTTGCACCAGTTTCTCGCGTAGGCGGTGCGAGAGTGTCTGGATGCGTGCCCCGATTGGCTGCAATCCGATGTGGAGAGCGTAGCAGGCCGCAACGCCGAGACCGATTCGTGTAGCGCAGTTGAACTCCCAGTTCTCGAAGCGCCCCGCGTCGGGGCGTAGTTCGAAGTTGTCCGGAGTGGTCCAGGTCGCCGCATGTCCGTCGATGAAGGGAGGTTCTATCTCGGCGATCGCGCGCTCGCTAACGTACAGGAAGCCGGTACCGCGCGGCCCGCGGAGGAACTTTCTCCCGGTCCCGGAAAGGAAGTCGCATCCGATCGCTGCGACATCGATGGGCGGATCTATGTCGATCGAACGAGGCCGACAGGGACGGCCGTATGTGGACCTATCTGCCTTATGGTCCGTTTGCCGATGACGAGGAATATCGCCGCTGGTTGGAACAGGCGAGCCGTTCCGACGATCCGCTGTTCTTCGCGATCATCGAGACACAGACGGGAATCGCGAGCGGTGTCGCGAGTTATCTGCGAATTGACCCGGCCAACGGCTCCATTGAGGTCGGCCACATCGCGCTGTCCCCCCGACTGCAGCGCTCGATCGCGGCGACCGAAGCCATGTTCCTGATGATGCGCTGGGCGTTCTCTGCGGGATACCGTCGCTACGAGTGGAGGTGCAATGGACTCAATCTGCCGTCGCGGCGCGCGGCTGCACGCTTTGGGTTTTCCTACGAGGGGTTGAACCGACAATCGGGCATAGTCAAGGGACGCAATCGCGATACCGTGTGGTATGCCGCTGTCGATGCGGAATGGCCGGCGCTCGAGGCCGCGTTCACGCGCTGGCTGGATCCGAGTAATTTCGACGCGACCGGAAAGCAACGAGTCGCGCTTGCGACTCTGACCGATGGGATTTTGGTGGCACGGGGATAGCGAACAAGGAGATATCAGCCGGGTGCTCCACTACCACGCCGGTGTTCGGGCCGATGGACTGGCCCCATTGGATCAACCGCTGCGGTGACCACTCGGCATGCGCCCGGTGCGATTTCGGCATGTGATCGGCGATCGTGCTGTGCACGCCGCGCTGGTAGGAGCGCACGTGGCTCGAGACCCGCTCACTGCGGAAGAACACCACCACGGTCGCCGCCGAGAAGCGCGCCCAAGCACTGTGGCCGACCAGGGCGTGCGGGACGCTGCAATAATGGCCATCGATCTCGGCGTGATAGTCGAAGGCGACGCGCACCTCTTTCCATTCGGCGAACACGTACGGCGATGACTCCATCGCATGGAATACGCAAATATCCAACGCGGCATCCGAAGTCGGTTGGGGAGCTTCCGCTTATCGATGAATTGCCAGTCCTGCCAATGCACAAAGCCCGCGGGCTCCCTGGAGCGCCGCGGGCCTTGAGGCATCCGATGCGGCGGACTAGCTGCCGCGTTCAGTTCGAGACATACGCGACGCCGCGGTAGACCGTCGCATAGGTCGGCCCCGCAACCGTGGTGAAGGTCTCGCCTGCGACGCTGCCCGTGAGGCTCGTGGCCCCAAGCTGATCGGTGATTGTCACCACTTTGTTCGGATCCGCGCCGTTGTCGCCAGATGCGCTCGACGTCGAAGTCGTCGCCCACAGGGTAACCGTGCCGTCCGCATTGACGCGTCCCGCGAGGTTACGCAGACCGACGGTGGTAACGTCCGGATACTGCCCGTCGAAGCCGAAGAGGTTGGAGTCCACGACCCCGATCAGTCCCTTGGTGAGCACGTAGTCGAGCTGCCAGCGACCGTTGACCAGGCTCCACTTCTCGAGACCCGCATGCTGCGATGCATCCGTGGCGTTGCCCGAACCCTCATCGGACACGTACAGAGTGTTGGCGTCCGCAAAGAACAGCGCGAAGGGGGTGTAGTTCCCGCCCGTGTCCCGGGCAGAGTCGGTCGGGAAACCGTTGAGAATGACAACCGCCTGTTGCCCAGCATTGGCGACGGTCGGCAGCACATTGCCGGCCGCGGGGCCGGTGTTGCCGGGTGCCGGTATGAAACCAGTCGGGGACTGGGGCGAATTGACAACGGTATAGACCGTCTGCACGCCGTTGCTGCCGCTGCCCTTGGTCATGTACAGCGCACCGTTATACTCGGTGATGCCGCGGAAGTTGTTGTCCTTGCCGGGCTTGTCGGCAGCACCCTTTTTGCCCAGCCCGTACTGAAGCAAAGGATTGACCTCCGCAGAATTCCCCGAGGGAATCACCGCGCTCGCGGAGGCGGCATCGATCGGCGTCACCACTTCGAGCCCAGTGGTTTGGGTCACATCCGGATCGGTACCGTTATTGGCGGTACCAAACGCTGTGGCGTCGCCATTGTTGGCATTGCCCACGGTGTAATAGAGCCCGTTGGAACCGAGCAAGCCCGCGCGACCGTTGTTGCCGCCGTAGTTGATGGTCGGGGTATAAGCGAAATTACCTCCCCGGTCCACCGAGATGATGGTGCGCTTGAACGCATGGTCAGTCCCGAAGGCGAAGCTCACCGGATTGGTCGGATCCTGGCCGGCGACCGAATCCGCGTTGGACACATCGAGGGCACCCACTCCAGGACTCGCGTACCCGACGAGTACTAGGTGTGCGGCGTGCCCCTTCCCCGTGATGTGCAGAGCGAGCTCCGACTTGGACGAGAAACTCGTGACTACCTGATCAGTCGGCACCAGAACGCTGTTGAAAACGTGACCGCTGTTCGGCTCGATGTCCGTCAAGCGTATCCCCGAGGTCACCCCGAAACTGCCATCGACGGTGTCGTTGGCCCATACATTCGGGTAGGTATTGTCCGCGATCGCCGCCACGGTCGCCGTTTTCGTGTTCGCGAGTTGCGTAACGCCGGAGGTAAGCGAGGCCACCGCGCCCTGGGTGCGATCGTAGGTGCTGCTGCTGATGACGAGAGAATTCGGCAGCAGGAACGGTTGATCGGCGCGTGCGGGGATTGCGGCACAGAGAGCGATGGCGCAGCCTGCGATCAGCGGCGCAGCGGTGGTGATCGGGGTATAGATTCTCATAAAGACCTCGGATTGGTGCATGTGTTGTGGTCGCGCCGGCGCAGTGACCAGCGGTGGCGGGCCGTAGGCTATCCGATTTTTATTGCGCCAAAATGTCAGCGATGTGCGCGCATATGGCCGATGCACTCAACCAATCGAAATTCGGAGGCCGGTCACTTAGGAAGCAATCTACGGTTTCGAGGAACGCTGCGCGTTCGGCGACACTGGATGTCGGCGATCTGGCTTTTCTGGTAGGAGCGTTCCCGCTACAGATGCAGTGCCCCTAGGCGCGCCAAGGACGCCTCTGCGGCAACGAGATCCTGAGCTCCGATGCCGATGAATTTCGCAATCGTAATGTCCGTCGACGTCGTGCGTCCTGGCTTGGTTCCTGCCAACACCTCTCCGATCTCACCGGATACTTGATCGAGCGCATATCTACCCGCTTGAATCGCGCGGCCAATGTCACCGTTGGCGGCGCTTGCTTCGAGGGAATCCACAAAGACGCGACCGCGCTGGAGAACCGATGCGTCCAGCTCACATTTCGTGGGATCGTCGGCTCCGACGGCGGTAATGTGCTGTCCGTCGCTTAGCCAATCGCCGCGGACCAACGGCTCGCGCGACAGTGTCGCCGTGATCAGCACCTGAGATTGCCGAACCGCCGTCTCAAGGTCCGGCTCCGTTCGAATCTCTACCGCCGGCAGTACGTGACTTAGGCGCTGCTTGAGCAGTTCGGCCTTGTTGAGACTGCGCGCCCATATTACGAGCGTCTCGAACGGTCGCTCGCGGTACAGCGCTTGCGGCTGCCAATAGGCCTGTACGCCGGCCCCCAAGACCGTCGCAGTCTGCACGGTCTCTGGTGCCAGGGCGCGAGCCGCGAGGCTGCCCGCCGCCGCCGTTCGAATATCGGATAGATAGTGCTGTTCATCGAGGATTGCGAGCGTGTGGCCGGTGTCGCTGTCGAAGACGGCGATGAACCCACCCTGTGCCCGGCCAATTTCAACATTGGCCGCAAACCAGGGAGAGACCTTGACCACGTAGACTTTGTGCCCCCGCAGCGTCCCCGTCTTGACGTAAACGTCGCCGCTTGATGGCGTCTTCCCGGGAAACATCACAACAAGTCCGTTTTCCGCGAGCCGGGCGCTGGTTTCCTGAAACGCCATCGACACGGGTTCAATGAGGTCCTCGAATCCAATATGGGCACGCAGCTCTTCGTGCTCTATGAAACGAATGCCGTTCATGGCAGGACATCCAGAGTGCCGCGCCCCACGAGGGCGACATCGCCGCCCACCTTGACGGTGCGGATCGCTTCGGCGGTGCCCTCGGGCCGAACACGTAGCACGCTCGGGCGACCTGTGTACTGCCCCTGATGGAGGATGAACGTCTCGCCTCCCTGGGTGAGTCCGTGCCTGAGTCGGTAGGCGCCGATGGTGCCCGCGGCGCTGCCGGTCGCTACGTCCTCCAGGATACCGTCGTTATTCCAGTGCCGAATCTCGAGTGTCGCTTCGTCGAAGAGCACTGCGAACTGCGCGCCAATGCCGCCGAGCAGCGAAGTGATATCGCGTCGGATGCTGGCGCGGCCCAGCGCGCCGCGGGCAACGGGGACAATCAGGTAGCGTAGCCCTGTGCTCACAACCTGCGGCGGAAGCTCGGGATGCAGATCCGAGTGGGAGAGACCGAAGGCTTCCGGAAAAGCGTGGTGCCGATCCATTGGTGCCAAGACCTCGGGGGTACCCTGATCCAGCAATCCGTAGTAACCGACCTCCGAGCGATCGGTGTTCACGGTGACAGTCTTGCTGGCCAGCTCAATTGTCCATGTCTGCGGTCCTGCATGGCCGGCTTGTTGGTGCAGCACAGCGGCCCCACCGATCAGTGGGTGACCAGCGAATGGCAGTTCCTCAAAGAGATCGAAAACCCGCGCTCGAACCGTGCAAGCGTTGCCGGTGGGCTCGAAGAACACCGTTTCGAAGTGACGCATCTCTTGGGTAATCCGGAGCATTTGCTCCGCAGTCAATCCCGCAGAGTCCGGAAATACGGCAAGACTATTGCCGCTGTAAGGCCGAGCGCTGAAAACGTCGACATGCATGTAATTAGCGGCCACTGTCGGTCCTCACAAATCCTCTTTCAGCTGTCTCGCCAGGCGCCCTATGGCGCGGTCATCCCGACGATAAAATGTCCATCCCTTCTTTCGGGTTGCGATCAGCAGCCCCGCATCCGTCAACAGCGTCAGGTGGCGTGAGGCGGTTGCCGCTGCAATTGCGAGTCTTTCTCGGATGAAATCCGCACAAATGCCGTCAGAAACGGGATCGCCATCCACTTGCGGCGGAAATCCCACGGTCGGTTCTGCGAGGCATCTCAGGATCTCCAGACGCACCGGGCTTGCGATGGCCTTAAGCCTCCGCAGCAGTTCGTGCCGGCGGAGTTCTGCATCGTTATTTCGCATAATTACGAAATATATCACGCGATAGAGGCCAGAGCCAGCGCAAGAGGCTGGCCATGTCCTCCGGGACGCCATCAAGATCGGTGAGCCCGATTTAAGCAGACCTGACCGACGCCGTCTGCGACCCGAGGCTGCCCAACAGCCGCCGCGCGATCAGGCTGTGGCATTCTTGCGTCGATGTTTACATTTCAGACCCGCAGACGGTGGTGGCTCGGAGCGATCACCACGGCCCTGGCCGTAATCCTGGCCGCGCTATTGCTGAGACCCATGCTCGAGCATGGGATGCGAGCGCGGATCGAGTCCACGGCCGTGCGCCATGGCGCGGTTGCCCGAATCGGTGCAGTACACGTCGGTGTCTGGCCGTTGCTGCGATTGGAGGGATTCGATCTCGATCTTAGGTATGGAGTGCGACTGCATGCGGACATGATCGCGGCCACGTGGCCCGGCCGCCTGCGACTCTCAGTTCTCGGCGCCACTCTCGCGGGGCCAGCAGGGGTTAGGGTCAGCTCGGCGGCCACTGCCTGGGACTTGGCGGGCATTTTCGGCGAGGACCTCCGGCTCATGCTGGTGGACCCACAGGCCGGCCTGTCAATCCGCAAGCTGGCGCCTCCGGCGGGTCGCGCGTGGAGTATCGAGGCACGTGGGCTCGACGCCGGACGTCTGTTCGACGTGCGGCGCGACACCCACCCGCTGCTCAAGGGTGGTATCGCGGACGGCCGCCTGGACCTTCAGACCAGCACCGAAGCGCTCCGTTTCCACGTTGACATGGGCGCGCGCGGCGCGCGCTTGGGAGCGCTGGCGGATAACGCTGACGACGAGCCTCAGCTCGGCGAGCCGACGGACGTGACCCTACAATTCGATGGCACCTGGCGCCGGATCGGGGGCATGATCGAGGTCCCCGAGGTCCACGCGACGGTGGCCGGTGCTGCCCTGTCGGGCTCGATCACGCTGCGAGATCTCGACACCGATCCGGTTGTCGATCTCGCGCTCGGCATGCAGCATTTGGACTTCGCGCAACTGCTGGGTGCATCCGGGCTCGCGGTGCCCGAAAGCTTAGGGTTCGCACCCGGCGCCGGCCGTGAACTTGGCGCGGCCACGATCGAGGTGCGTGTACGCGGACGCCTGGCGGACCCTGCCTCGCTCTCGGTGAGCCAGAAGATCAACTTCAGACCGCCACGTCAGATGCCGCCGGCGGTCGCGCGCCTGCGCGGCGATTTCATCTTCAGATCCGAAGACGGGCCTGGGCCGCACCGCCCAATCGACGTCTCGCTCGCGTCCCCCGACTTCATCGCGCTGCAGGGCGTTCCGCCGCTGTTCGTGCGCACTCTGCTGCTTGCCGAAGACACAGGCTTTTACGGGCATCGCGGCATCGACCTGCGCGAACTACCCGCCGCGCTGCTCACCAACT
>JAJPKM010000050.1 GCA_021323735.1 Gammaproteobacteria bacterium | reverse complement strand
GCACACCTGGCGGGCTCTTGGCCTGGACGGCCGAGCTTGACCTTTCAATCCCGGAGCGCCCCGCCTCCTCGCTTGTCCGCCGATTGTCATCGGTGGCCGGCGCCGGCAGCCAACCCCGAGAGTGCCCGCCGCGCACGTTGCCGTACGCAGCTCTCCGCTGAACGCTCGTCACATCTCAAGGTTGGCTCCCGGCTAGCGCCGGAAGCGGGGCGGGGCTGCGTAGCAGCCCCCAGGCCATAGCTCCTTCCGGCGTTGGCGCCGGGAGCATGGCCCGGCTCCCCAAGACCGCGCTACGTGACCCGCTGGGGCGGGTGCCCTCCGCTCTCCAAATCGGCGCTCCGTCGTATTACGGCTGCGACGCTGCGCCTTCGGAGGCGGGGAAGCGTGTTTGTCCGCCGTGCTTCTCCGGCCCCCTGTGAGGTGAGTTGGGTCTTGCGAAACCCACCTCACAGGAGACCGCTCATGCTCTATCCGTACAAACCGCTGCTCGTCCCCGTAGACGCCTCGAGCGCCGATTTACTTCGCGCGCTTGAGAAGATGCTGCGCTTGGCCAGTACCGCACTTTCGGCCGACGAACTCAACGAAGCGCTCGCGCTCCGTCTTCAGATCATGCTCGCGCAGTACCGCACCGAGCGCGCGTCGGCTGCATCTGGGCAGCGCGCTGGATAAATTCCGCGACCTACAGTGGTAACTTCAGTGGTGTGAAGGGATGCATGCCGGAGAGACGGGATAGGGTTCTAGTTTGAGCCTAAAGCCACCGCGGACTGAAGTGATGATACCGACATGCGGGAATCGAAAAACGTCGGCGCCGTGGGTGCTCATTGCTAGAGCGGCGATACTCGACAGCATACTGATGTTGCTGCGACAGTCTGGCGAAGTGCCGTGGTAACACAGTTAAATCCATGGTGCCGAAATTCTCGGCCGCATCTCCGTTTAAAATATGGAGATGCGTCCGCCCCGAAAAAGCCCTCTCCCTAGCGCCAAGGTTGGATAGTAAGAGGGAGGCGAAGCCGACATACCTCTGAAATCTTCCCGATCTGGGGGGAGGCCCCAGAGCCTTAGCTGGACAAGAGTTGCCTCATTAGGAGGGGGCCTTGGGGAGGGGGTGCGGGGGAGGGCTGGCGGCGGCAAGCCGACATGATACGCCGCTAGATCGGCGTCGGTGCCCAGCTTGCTGCGCGCTGCGGCGCTCACACGCATCCGCGGGCGCTGCCGCCGCGGCCACGATGGCATCACTTCACACAAGGTATTCGTGATTAGACTTCGCGATACACGGCCTGCAACACAAAGCGAGACACACTTCACTAGGCGCAAAACGGAGTTGTGAGCACCGTCGGGTTTCGACGTAGACCGGAGCGGTAAAGTTTCGGCTCCTAACCTTCAAGGACGGACGGGCTATGAAATCGATCATACTTTTTGCAGGTATTCTGCTGGCTTCGCTTACCGCCAACGCCTCTACAATGTGGCAACTGGCCCACTCTGAATTTCACGATGGAAGCTTTTTCTGTACGTACAGATATGCCTCCTACGAAACAACGATAGTTCAGAAAAACGCTTGCCCTCAATTCATCCAACGCTAACCATGCACCCCGCCATCCGCAACATCGGGCTGCTCACGGCGATCCTTGGGCTTGCCGCTACTATCCTGCAATTCAGGAATGCGAAACGCGAGAATAAGCCTCGACGTCGAACCGGTCGCGATCGCTAACGTGTGTTGGACATCTCGCTAGCCTTGAGACATTGGGCGCGTTCGTAGAATTCGTGACCCGGCGAACACATCGCGAAGTATTCCGCTAGCTGGGGCGCGACGGTCAAGAGCGCTTGAGCCGTGGCAAAGGTTGGCCCGTCGCGGAAGGCATACCACGCGGCTACGTAATCGCTTTTGAAGACAGCCTTTTCCCCATTCTTGGCTGCCTCGGCGTTCATCATCTCGTGCGCGCCGATGATCTCATCGCGCACCATCGCGAGGTCGCACTTTGCTGGAACAGCCTCTCGGTGTTCATCCTCGGCGGGCTGTACAGGGGTTGAAGGTGTGGCTCCTTCCGAAGCCGCTCCGTATTGAATCAAATATCGGGCAAGGCCCATGGCGTGCCCGCGGCTACCCGCCTTATTGAATTCGATGTACTGTCTTCCACCGCTCATTATGCCTTCGCGGACAGCAGCATCCCAGCCGACATGGTTAAGCAAAAAAATCATGTAGCTGTCGGCTTTGTCGGGGAAGAGTTCCGCTAGAATTAGGTGAGTGATTGGGACGCCGACTGCCTCGTCACCCATATCTTGCCCGATCGTTTGTAGGGCGGCATCGATATACCCGTATATGTAGCCTATTGCCCGCTGGTTGATATTGCCGTCAGCATCCTCTAGCGTCGCCTGACTCCCGGCGCAAGCCTTCTGCGCGCTCAGCATCATTGATATGGCGTGAACGAACCTTGCTTGCTTGGATTCGTCGAAGTCGGCCATGTCGGCCCTATGGGGCAGTCGCGTCGGCCACTTTGCCGTGGACGTACTCGGGGTCATCTGCGTTGAGGCACAAAAAGGTTAGATTTGATTGGCGTGGACTCCACCCATACACGCCGGATTCCCCGTTGTGCTGGAACACCATGTGCTTGCCGAGCTTGCTGCAATAGGCGTTGGCCTCCTGTAGCGCTTTCACATTGGTGTTGGCTTGGGTCGCGAACCCGACGCCGGTCATGGACAGTTGGTACGTGTCTTTACCGATAGGCACGACGTTTGACGGTACCGTGACGCATCCTGTCATCAACGCTACAACCGTTGCACCTATCAATTGAAATCCGTTTCTCATCGCGACACCCTTAAGTTATTTCGATCGTACGATCATCTCGCAAGAGCCCCGCGGCGCTCCGTGAGCGGTTTCGGAATTTGATATAATAAGTGCCAAGTGGGACCCACGTCACAGGTCTGAATTCGGGTTCATCCAATTGGAATTGCCGGGAGATCAGTCTGGCTGAGCCGCCTTACGATTTCCGCGCCGACGAGTATTTACGTGGGTTAAGACGGAATCCCCGTGGGGACGCCAATTTTATTCGTGCGGCGCTTGTCATTTCCGCTCGACTCCCATGATAAGCGAGTAGTTCGTGCTCCGCCCGCCACCGGCGTTCTTCCGCAGCGCGCCGCGCTCGACGAGATCCAGGATGTCACGGTAGGCCGTGTCCTGCGAGCCCTTGGTGAGCTCGGCATATTTGGATGTTGTGAGCTTGTCCTCCAAGCCGTCGAGTAGCCTGTTCAGCACCTTAACCTGACGCGCATTCAGCGACTGTTGCGCAAAGTGTTCCCAAAAGCGAGCCTTCCCCAGCACCGCACCCAGAGTGTCTTGCGAGCCCTCGATCGCGCGGAGCAGACAGGAAAGGAACCATTCCTGCCACGGCGTTATATCGAGGGTAGCCTTCTGCGTGCGTTCGAGCATCGTGTAATAGTTGCTCCGCTCGCGGTGGATTTGCGCTGACATGCTATAGAAGCGTTGTGTGCTTTGTTCGGAGCGAGCGAGCGCCATGTCGGCGATCGCGCGTGCAATGCGTCCGTTGCCGTCATCGAAAGGGTGGATGGCGATGAACCACACGTGCGCGAGTCCCGCGGTGAGCAGCGGATCGATCTTGCCGGGTGCCTGGAACCAGCTTAGGAAACGATCCATATCTTCCAGGACGCGCGCGGCGGGCGGCGCTTCATAGTGAACCTTCAGTCGGCCGATCGCCCCTGAGACAACCTGCATCGGGCCGTCGCTGTCATCCCGCCAGTTGCCGACGGTGATCTTCTGAAGGCCGATTCGACCCGTGGGGAAGAGTGCTGCGTGCCAGCCGAATAACCGGTCGGCCGTCAGGGGCTGTGCGTAGTTGGTAGTTGCGTCGAGCATCATCTCGACGACGCCTTCGACATCGCGGTCGGCCGGCACCAGCCCGCCAACATCCATGCCGAGCCGCCGTGCGATCGAGGATCTGACCTGATCGCTGTCGAGTTTTTCGCCCTCGATCTCACTCGAGCGGACCACGTCTTCGGTCAGCGTATTCAGCTGGGCCTCACGACGCAGGTCGAAGCTGAGATCCTGCATCCTGCCGAGCAGGCGGCCCTGCTCGCGCGAGGCCTGCCCTAGCAGAGCGGCAAGGCGGGCACCATCCCAGGTCAAGTCAGGCCAGTCAGGGTGCTCCCAGATGTATATTTCAATCTCCGCATTTAATGCGGAGATTATGCGCTCTATTCTCCGCACGGGCAAGTACGATCTCCGCACATGGCGCGGAGAATGGGCCGGCTATTCTCCGCAAGGCGTAGTCAGGACGTTCTGGCGAGGGTTGCGATGTTCGGTATTTACGTGGGTTAAGGCGGAATCCCCGTGGGGACGCCATACTGCCGCTACCTCACATCAGCTTGAAGAGGTGTTGGTGGGATTCGCTGACACTCAAGCGCTCCTCCCGGTGCTTCAGCGTCACCGACAAGCGGCCGCGAAAATCGCGAGAGACGCCGGCTATCGCATTCGCGTTGACGACCGTGGATCGATGAATGGGCCAGAAGATGGCCGGATCCAGTTCCGCCTGAAGTTCCTGCAAAGACTTGCGGATGAGCGCCTCCTGAGTGGCCGTCACGACCTTGGTGTACTTGGTATCGGACTGGAAATAGATCACCTCATCGACGGTGATCACCAGCGTGTTCTGGCCCACAGAGGCGTTTATCCAGCGCAAGTGGCGGCGCGGCGCGGCGGATTGCGTCAATTCCCGCAGTAGCACGTCGAGATTCGGCGGCATGGATCCCAGGCGCTGTTGCAGCCGGTCGATGGCCAGTCGCAATCGCGAACGTTCGAGGGGCTTGAGGATGTAATCCACCGCGCCGGCGTCGAACGCGGCCACCGCATGCATGTCGTACGCGGTGACGAAGGCGATGTGGCAGCGTCCCTGCGCCTGCTGGGCAACGTCGAGGCCGGACAGCAGCGGCATCTCGATATCGAGGAACAGGATGTCGGGTGTGTGCCGCTCGATCAGGTCTAGCGCTTCGACACCCGTGGCGGCCTCGCCCACGATGCGCAGCGCCGGCCACAGCTCGCGCAGGTGCTGACGCAATTCGTCGCGCAGGACGGTCTCGTCTTCGGCCAATATGGCGGACGGCGATGGCATCGGATCATGCCTTAGCAGTCTTGAGCTCGATGATGAGAGTTCGCATGTTGCTGCCGCTGACATTCTCGACGGTGTGTGTCTCGGCTTCGCTCCAGAACACCGTGCCCACCGGGATGTCGCGCTGTTCCACGGTTTTTCCGTCGGGGGTTTTGATGTGCACCGATCCGCCGGACACGACCACCGTCAGATGCGCCGGATGCGAGTGCATTCCGTTGCCGCAGACGCCCATGCCGGGGCGGCTGTTGTAGTCGAGCACACGCAGTTTGTCGTTTTCGAGGGCGACGCGGTAGCTCTGCGGTTGGACCTTGGCGGCGTCCTGCGCCTCGGCGCACTCGGCCAGGGCCAACATCGGTAACAGACGCAGCAGGTTGCGCCGCAATTCATCCATGGGTGCCTCAGGCATGGGACTCTCCTGGTCGTGTCGGGGTGGGCTGCAGTGTGATCTTAAGTTGATGCGGGGCGGGCAGATGGCACTCGAAACGGAAGCGTTCGCCGTACAGCGCGTGCAGGCGGCCCGATATCTGCTGACGCAATTCGGCCGACACGCTTCGGGACAGGTTATACAAAGCGAGAACGGTCTCCCCGCTGCGCGCCTGTACCCGCAACATAGGCCGGCCACCGTCGCCTCCCAGCGCCAACAACGGCAGCATCATCAGACTGGGGAACTTGAATGGGGTGGTGGTCAGCGGCGCCGGTTCCTCGACGATGCGCCATGCACTCTGCACGCCGCGTTCGTGCTGCAAATGCGAGAAGGCGCGCGCGAGTTGCAACTCTGCTTCCAGGGTCGAGACCGGTACCCGCAATCCCTGCATGGCGTAGCGTAGGAACTCGACCAACGCCTCGAGCAACCGCTCGGCGCGCTCGGGGCTCGAGCGGTAGCGCTGCTCTAATTCCCGCATGGAGTCCAGCAACAGATTGGGATCGATCTGCGATTGCAGTGCCTGCAGGCGCGCCGCATCGAGGAACGCGCCGGTACGGCTGCGCGCCAACGCGCTCTGATGCAATAGATGTCGGGTGCGCTCCATTCGCACCGTGAATATACGCGCCGCCACCAGTAAGCTGCCGTAGAACAGGGCCGTCCACAGCTGATATAGGCTGAGGGTGCTCCAGTTGGCCCACTTAGGCTGGGTTGCTCCCGCCGCCGCGTAGCCTTCGAATCCGGGAAATACCTCGGTCGTCAGGCGAATCAGTGCGATAGACAGCAGGGGTTGCAGGCCGGCAGCGAGCGCGCACAGCGCAATGAATGCGGCAATGGATCGGCCTCTGGAGCCGATGCGCTCATGGTGGTCGGCCAGCCAGACGAACATGCGGCCGACCACGCACCAGTACGGCATCAACCAGTAGAGCAGCCAAAACAATAGTTGTTGCAGGGAGCCCCAGTCGTCGATGGGTGCGACGGCGAGATACTCGACGATACCCACGCCGATACCCCAAGTGATGCCCCAGTAGGCCGCACCCCGGGGACCGGATCTGAAAGACGGCGCGGCGCTCATCCAGCCTCCTCGCGCAGCGGCAGCCGAATCGTCGCGCATACTCCGGTGGGTCGATTGGCCTGCACCTGTAACGCCGCCTTTGCGCCGTACAGCGTCGCCAGGCGCGCGCGCACGTTGTAGAGGCCGATGCCCGTGCCGCCGCCGGAATCTGCCTTCAGGCCAACGCCGTTGTCGGCGACGACGAGTTCCAATAGGCCCTCGTAAGACGATGCCGTGATGCTGATGGTTCCGCCGGACGGCCGCGGTGTCAGTCCATGTTTGATGGCATTCTCGACCAGGGTGGCCAACGCCAGCGGCGGGACGAGGACCGTCCCCAGATTGCCCGGTACCTGAAAGGTCACGACGAGTCGCCCCGACATGCGTAGTTGAATCACGGTTAGGTAGGCGCGAATGAGATTGACCTCGTCCCCGAGGGGGACTTCGCTGCACTCGAGCATCGGCAGGACGCGTCGCAGATAGTCGATGAAACCGGCCAGCATTCCCGCACCGGCGGCGGGGTCGGTCTGGTGCAGGCGCCGCACGGTCGCCAGCGTGTTGAACAAAAAATGCGGTTCAATCTGCTTGCGCAGGGCGGTAAGGCGCGTGTTGGCGAGCTGTTGTTCGACCAATTGGCGGCGCAGGCTCTCCTGCCGGAATTGCTCGCCCGAGTCGGCGGAGGCGCGCCACAGGTAGTAGGTGGTTGCGACCGCGAAGGCGACCGCACCCCAACGCAACGCATAGGTGAGCAGCGACGCGAGTGCGTTTTGCTCGTCATACAGCAGCCGGACCAGCCACTCGCCGACGATTGCCCCCGCGAGCACGCTGGCCGCGAGCAGCGCACTGCGCAGCAGGGGCGACCGGATCCGCAGGATGCCGAGCAGCACGATCGGGAGTGTGATCAGGATCGCGACGATCAGGCGATCGCGAAAGATATACAGCCAACCTTGGAGCACCTCGCGGATCGGCCAGTTGCGCCAGACGAACAATTGCGCCAGGAACTGCAGCGACATGCCGAATGCGATGGTGGTGGAGAATCCGAACACCAGAATCGCACGCGCGACATGGCCCGAGGGCCTTCGGCCGGGGAATACCATGACGGCGGGCCTCGTCTGGGCCTCGAGCGGGGGTGCGATCTCCATAATTCTCTCCCGATTATCCCCGCAATCTTCATTGCGAGGTTGCCGTGCGACGAACCCGCCTTTTCGAGGACCCAATCCCCGCCTAGGAGGGGTCGGCCGCCGCGCCGCGCATCTCGCCTGCACAAGGCTTAGGGGTCAGCGCAGGGAAGGCGGGCATGCCCACCCGGCTTGTCCGGTTTTCTCCGCCTTCAAACCCCAAAACGCGGCCCTCGTCGCAAAGTCGAAGCAGCCTGCGGCGTTGGAGAAATAATAGCCAAAAGCCAGCGAAACGTGGCTTCGAGCGATTCCACTGTATTCACCAACCGCAGAAGGGGAATTTTGATGACCAACGAAATTTGGAGAAAACGCCTCAACTCACTATTCGCGGCCGCCGCGGTGGTGCTGCTGAGTGCCCCAGGAGCTGGCCGGGTCCACGCCGATGATCGAGGATCCGACGATGATGGGGGCCGTGTCCGGCGCGGGCTCGAGATCGCTCCCGTGCCGCTGAACTTGAAGGGTAAGGATGTAAGATTGGTCGGCCTAGGAAGTTACCTGGTGAACGCCGTCGCCAGCTGCAACGATTGCCATTCCGCCAATCCTATGGTCGAGTACCAGAGCGGTGGCAACCCCTATTTCAAGGGGAACCCACCGAAGGTGGTCAATCAAAACGTGTACCTTGGTGGCGGGCGCAACTTCGGCTCGCTCACTCAGGGAACACCGGCGATATCACCGGAGATCATCTCGCGCAATTTAACACCTGACAAAACGGGCCGACCCATCGGCGGCCGTACATTTGAGGAGTTCGTGCAGATCATGCGCACCGGTGTCGATCTCGATCACCTGCACCCAAATTGCGCAGCGGGCGAGACGACGACCACCGTTTGCTTTGCAAGTGATCTGCCATTCAATGGAGACTTGCTGCAGATCATGCCTTGGCCCATTTTTCAAGGCTTTCAAGAGCAAGATCTCAGGGCAATATACGAGTATCTAAAGGCGATTCCTTGCATCGCCGGCCCTGCCGCGGGGGTGCACGACTGCACCTAGATTCTAAGTGAAGTAGGCGACGCGCGCGTTGTCGGAACGCTTGCCCTAAGGGAGCGATTCGGCAACGCGCGTGAGTTGGATACTCGTCAATCTCGAGTCCGTTTGCGGTTCGGGGCCTCGGTGAGGCACAATGAGGTTCACCCATTGCAAGGAGCATTCATGGTTGCGCCTGCCAATAATTACGCCCCTCCCAAGAGCGAAGTTGCGGACGTCGTCCCGGGCGATGACATCAAGGCCAGTCGAGGATCGCGCCTGGGTGCCTCCATCATCGACAGCCTGATCATTTTTCTCCCGATGGTGCCGGCCTACATGCATGCGATACCGCTGATTGCGCGTGCCGCGCCGGACGCACAACGCAATGTACTTGCCATCTGGGCGCTGATTGCCAGCACCGGTGGTTGGTTCTACTTCGGGCTGCTCTGGATGGTGATCATGCTGGTCGTCAACGGCATACTCGCCTACCGAAACGGGCAGAGCATCGCGAAGAAATGGCTGGGCATCAAGGACGTGCGAACGGACGGTTCACGCGTGAGCTTCGCGCGCATATTCTGGCTACGCAATGTGCTCAATGGCTGTATTTCCCTCATACCGCTCATCGGCTCGTTCTACGGCCTGATCGACGCGCTGTTCATCTTCGGGCCCGCCAAACGCTGCGTTCACGACTACATAGCTGACACCATCGTCGTCCGGGCTTGAGCGCATCGATCGACACGATCCTGACGGCGGAAACGCCGGAAGGGATCGCCATCGTGATTCGGCCGGCCGGATTCGCGGTGCGTTGCACGGCTTTCCTGGTCGATGTATTCATCCGATTTTTCATCCTGTCGAGCCTTGGGTCCGCGCTCGGCGTGGCCGGGCACTTCGCCACGGGCGCGATGTTCATCATTCTCTTCGTCGTCAATTGGCTGTATCCGGTGATCTTCGAATTGACGCCGCTTGCAGCCACTCCCGGCAAGTACGTGCTGGGGCTGCAGGTCATGATGGCCAACGGACTGCCCATCACGCCGGCCGGCTGTCTGACCCGAAACCTGATGCGCGCCGTCGATATGCTGCCGTTGATGTACGCCTTTGCAGCAATCACCATGCTGCTGAGACACGACGCACGGCGCCTAGGCGATCTGGCAGGCGGCACCGTGGTGGCCTATCGGCACGAGGCGGCGGTCGCAGGGGCATTCGGCAAGGGAGATCCCATGCCGCCGTCGGTGGCCTTGAACCTTAGGCAGCAGGCCGCCATTACGGCATTTGCCTGGCGCGTCGACCGTTTGACGCGCGAGCGGGCCGAGGAGATCGCGGCATTGGCCGGCAGCGCTGCACCGCTGCGCTCCCCCAACTCGTCGATGACCGCGCGCCTGGTCGGCATCGCACGCTGGCTGCATGGGCAGCGGCCGCGGACGGTCTCCGGATGACCGCGCTGGAATTCGAGACCGCACAGGCACCTAAATGGAGCGAATTGGAGAAGCTCCTCGCCTGCGAGGAGAAACAACTCGATCCTGGACGTTTTTTGGACCTCTATCGCATGTGCTGCGAACACCTGGTGCTGGCGCAGGCGCGGGGCTTCCCGGCAAATGTGATCGAACGACTCTCGATCGTGACCGCACGCGCCCACCAAATCGTCTATCGCAGAAGTGAATTCGGCCTGGCACGCGTCCTGCGTGTTCTCGCGGTGACTTTTCCCCAGACAGTACGCAGCAACTGGAAGTACGTTCTGGCCGCGGCGGCTCTTTTGATGCTGCCGGCCATTGCGATCGGTGTGGCGACCTATTTTCGCCCCGATATGGTCTTATCCGTGGTCGACAGCCGCATCGCGGCGGAATTCGAGCAGATGTACGGACCGGCCGCGAAGTCCATCGGCCACGCCCGCGATTCGGGCGATGACTTGTCGATGTTCGGCTTTTACATCATGAACAACATCGGTATCGCATTCCAGTGCTACGTCACCGGCGTGCTGTTCGGATTGGGCAGTGTGTTCTTCCTGTTCTGGAACGGCGTGTACATGGGCGCCATCGCGGGCTACGTGACGGCACGCGGCTTCGGCGCAACATTTTTCTCCTTCGTCGCCACGCACTCGGCGTTCGAATTGACGGCCATTGCGTTGTGCGGTGCCGCCGGACTGCGCGTGGGCCGCAGCATTCTCCTTCCCGGTCGCATGGCTCGGCTGGCGTCGATGCAGGTCGCCGCGCGCGACACCAGTTCCATGGTGTTCGGATCCGCGGTGATGCTGGTCATTGCCGCGGCCTTCGAGGCGTTTTGGTCGTCGGCCGTCTGGGTGATGCCGGCGGCGAAGTATGCCTGTGCCGCGGCGTGTTGGATCCTCGTGGTGCTGTTCTTCGTCCGGCGGCCCCGTGCAAGTTGATTCGATGACCCTGACTTTGCGGCCGCGGGCAATCTGGGAAGGTTGCGACCTCGGCATTCGATTGCTGCAATCCAACTTTCGTTCCGCCTATTCCTGCTACCTGCTGGTCGCGCTTCCGCTATTCGCACTGTGTTTCGCTACTTATGACATTGCGCCATGGCTGCCGGTGACGCTTATTTGGTGGTCGAAACCCTGGCTGGATCGCACGGTTTTGTTCGTGCTATCGCGGGCACTGTTCGGCGTGCTGACCACGCCACAGGACGTTTGGGAAGCACAGCGCGAGGTGTGGTGGGCGCAATGGCTGGAAACGATAACGCTGCGCCGGTTGAGCGCATCGCGGTCCTTCACGCAGCCCGTCAGACAGCTCGAGGGCCTGACAGGCGCTGCGCGCGCAATGCGCGTACGCCAGTTGGCCGCCCGCCATCGCGGTGTTGCCCGCGCCATGACTCAATCCTTTGCCGCAGCGGAATTCGCATTGATGCTGAGCCTGGTTTCCCTCCAGCTGTGGCTCGCGCCGAAGCATGCCGACGTGACGTGGATGTCGCTCCTCAGCGGTGCGGCGAAACCGCAAACCCTGGCGCTGACGCTGGGCTACGCCGCGGCCGCCACTTTCGTCGAGCCATTTTACGTGGCCGCCGGATTCGGCATGTATCTGAATCGACGTGTCGAACTGGAGGCCTGGGACATCGAGCAGGAGTTTCGTCGTGCGTTCGCTGGCTAAGGCATGTTTGTTCGCGACATTATGCGTTACGGCGGCCGGCGCTCAGGGAGTCGATCCGAATGCCGATGTACTCACGCCCGCGGCCGTGCAGGCGGCGGTGGATACTCTGCGCCACGATCCTAATTTGGGCCACGACAAAAGCATACGGTCCTTGCATTGGGTGGCCGGCGAAAAGCCGCCGCAGCCGCCCAAAGATGCGCCTCCTTGGATAGTCAGTCTGTTTCAATTCCTCTCCCAGTCGGCGAGTCTGGTGATCTGGGTTGCGGGGGCGATCGGCTTTGCGGTCGCCGCCATATGGGCATATCGCCTCCTCAAGACCCGCAGGTCCGCGCCGCGCGTGACGACGGTGCAGAGTGGTTCACGCGTGCAGGATTTGGATATCGATCCCAACTCCCTGCCTGCCGACGTGGGCGCGGCGGCGCTCCGCCTGCTGGAAGCCGGCCGCACTCGAGAGGCCTTGTCGCTTCTGTATCGCGGTTCACTGTCGCGGGTGGTGCATCGTTTCGCCGTCGCGGTGGGTGAATCCTTCACGGAGGGCGAAGCATTGCGTGCGGTGGGGCAGAGATTGGATCAGCCGCGGGTACAATATTTCGCCGCGCTGGTGGCGCTGTGGCAGCGCGTCGTGTACGCGGCGGAAACGCCGGCCGCGGAATCGGTGGCGCTACTGTGCCGTGATTTCGAGCCGATCTTTGACGCCGCGCAGGGCCTATGACGCGCGATCGCATCACGTATCTCGGCATCGTCGTATTGCTGACCATCCTTGGCATCTGGATAGCCCGCAATACCTACTGGGACGACACCTTGGTGCCCGTGCCGCCGCAAGGCGAAGCGGCGACCAACGAACACTACAGTGTGCAGCACCTCGCCACGGCGCTGGGGATCCGCTCGAGCTTCGTCGTTTCACTGAGTGCGGCGCCGCCGAACAAAGGAGCGCTGTTGATCGACGGCTTCCAGGGCGACATGACACACACCCACGTGGATGAAATGGCGCCCTGGGTTGAAACCGGCGGCCGCCTCATCATCACCGATGACGTAGTGCGCGCGGATCCTAAGTTTCAGGAGTGGAGCGGCATTCACCTCGGTGCGCGCTTCGACTCCCCGGAGAAGACCAAGCCGGCGCCCGCCCGGCGTGACCCCGAGGAGGATTGCGCGTCGCAGGACGTCGCAATCGATGGAAAGATCAGCGGCAAACCGCTGACCGTGTGCTTGCCGCCGAGGGAGTTCGGCTTGGTCAGCAAGCGCAAACCCGCCTGGTCCTTGGCCAACCGATTCGGCCTACAGGTATTGCGGGTAAACATCGGACGCGGCAGCGTGACGGTGATTCCTCGGTACGCGCTCATCGGCAACAAGAACCTCATCAAACACGATCATGCCGAGATTTTCCTGACGGCATCGCAACTGACCCGGGGTGACGCCTTGTACATCGTCAATGTGGCGCGGGCCGAGACCTTGATCGCGCTGGTCTGGCGCCTTGCGGCGCCGGCGGTGATATTTTTCGGTGTCGCCATTCTATGCATCATCCTGCGACAGTTGCCGCGCTTCGGTCCGCCGCTGCCGCCGCCCGCCATGGTGCGGCGTTCGCTGGCGGAGCAAATCCGCGCCAATGCCGCATTCGCGTGGCGTACGCGAAAATTGACGGCATTGCGCGCGGCGGTGCGTCGCGCATTGGATGAAACCGCGAAGAAGCGGATTGCTGCCTACAGCAGCCTCGATGTGCGCAAACGTGTGAGCGCCATCGCCGCCTGGGCGGGCATCGACTCTAGGACACTCAACTCCGCGATGACCGAGGATGCGGTGGCCGCGCCTCAGGTGCAGAGGGCGGCGATCACGCTGCTGGAACAGGCTCGACGAATCTTGAACGCTCGAATTCAAAAAACAAACCAAGGACGCGCATGACCGCCGAATCCAATTCCATCGTTCGCGCCGGCGAACTGTTGACCAAGCTGAGAACGCAGATCGGCAACGCGCTGGTCGGCCAGGCCGAGGTGGTCGATCAAATCATCATCGCCTTGATCGTGTCGGGACACGTGCTGATCGAGGGAGTCCCCGGGCTGGGCAAGACGCTGCTGGTGCGGGCATTGGCGCAGGCCATGTCGCTGCGGGTGTCGCGGGTGCAGTTCACTCCCGACCTCATGCCATCGGACATCACCGGGCATGCCGTGCTCGACAGCACGACGCGCGAATTGCGCATCGTGCGCGGTCCGGTTTTCACCAACGTGCTGCTTGCCGACGAGATCAATCGCGCGCCGGCCAAGACCCAAAGCGCGCTGCTGGAGGTGATGCAGGAATATCAAGTGACGCTGGAGGGGGAAACTCTGGCGCTGCCGAAGCCCTTCATCGTACTGGCGACGCAAAATCCTCTGGAGACCGAAGGTACCTATCCGCTTCCGGAAGCCCAGTTGGATCGTTTTTTGCTCAAGATCGACATGTCCTATCCGTCGCTGGAGCAGGAAATCGACATCGTCGCGCGGACCACGACGGATCAGACCGGAGACCAGCTGCCGCTGGCTGGCGTCACCCCCGTGCTGAATGAGCGGATGGTTCTGGCGCTGCAGCAGTTGGTGGCGCGTCAACGTGTCGACAAGGCGGTGCTCGACTATGCCGTGCGCATCGTGCGTGCCACGCGCGACTGGCCGGGCATCGCGGTGGGCAGCGGCTCGCGCGGACCGATCGCGCTGGTTCGGGCGGCCAAGGCGGCGGCGCTGATGGCGGCGCGGGCGTTTGTCGTACCGGACGACGTCAAGGGGGTGGCCATGGCGGCGCTGCGCCATCGCGTCGCGCTGTCGGCGGATGCCCAACTGGATGGTCATAGCGCCGATGATCTCATTCGCGCGATTCTCGACTCGATCGCGGCGCCGCGAGTCTGAAGGATCTCCGTTGATTTTCATGCCCTCCCGCGCACTGACCCTGATCTTGATCGGGATCGGTGCCGTGTTGACGGTGTTGAGCTGTCTCGATACGCCGCCGCAGACCCTGCTGCAGGCCGCCGCGGGCAGCGGGGCGGTTCTGGCAGCATTGTTGGTGATCGATGGCCACCTCAGCCTGTCCGGGTGGAAGCGTGCGCCGTTGATGTTGCAGCGCCACCTGCCGCGCGCGTTCGCCGTCGGTGCCGCCGTCACGGTGGGATTGAGCCTCGAGAACCGCGGGACGCGGCGCCATACCGGCCGATTGTTCGATATGGCCGATGCAAGCATGGACATGCCGGGCATGCCGCTCAACTTTGCGCTCGAGGCGGGGCAACGGCAAACGCTGCAATTCAAGATAACTCCGACGCTGCGCGGCCTGAAGTGCTTCGAGCCGGCGCAAATTCGCCTGCGCTCGAATTTCGGGCTTCTGGACTTGAACTTGCAAGTGGGCGGCAGCGATTCACGGCGAGTGTTTCCCAACTTTGAACTCCATGCGACCTTC
Source organism: Gammaproteobacteria bacterium (assembly GCA_021323735.1). Lineage (GTDB taxonomy): Bacteria > Pseudomonadota > Gammaproteobacteria > Steroidobacterales > Steroidobacteraceae > Bog-1198. The sequence goes on along the minus strand of JAJPKM010000050.1, from coordinate 45,892 downwards.
GATTGGCTGACCGGCAAGCATCGCCTGGCCGAGATCGGCATCAAGTCGATTCGCCGACGCGGATCCGCAACGGACTTCGATCAATTGGTGGATTATCAAGCGGGCGATGCCATCCGCCACATCGATTGGAAAGCCACGCTGAAGCATCAGCGGCCCATCGTGCGTAAATTTCAGGACGAGCGGGATCAGTCTGTCATGTTCCTGCTGGATTGCGGCCGGCGCATGCGTGCCGATGACACGCAGCTGGGCGTCGGCAGCACGCACTTCGACCAAGCGCTGAATGCCCTGATGCTGCTGGCATTCGTTGCCCTTGCCAAGGGCGATGCCGTCGGAGCCATGACCTTCGGCACGCCGGATCACATGGAACGGCGCTTCGCGCCGCGCAAGGGGCGGCGGTCGCTGAATGCCTTGATGGCCGAACTCGGCGACGTGGAACCGACGCCGACCTTTTCCGACTACACGCGCGCTGCCGCGGATTCGATCCGGCGCCACCGCAAGCGGGGATTGCTGGTGCTCATCACGAATTGCCGCGACGAGGATGCGACCGAGTTGTCGGTGGCGCTTGGCTTGCTGCGCTCGCGACACCTGGTGGTGCTGGCCAATCTGCGCGAGAACATCGTCGGCCAGATCGCTGAGCAGCCGCTGGTGACGGAGCAGAGTGGCCTCGAGGTGGCGGCCGCGCTTGCGTACGAACAACGCCGCCGGGACATGCTGCGACGATTGGCCATGGGCGGGGTGATGATGATCGATTGCGAACCGACGCAGTTGGGCATCGAGTTGGTGAATCGCTATACGGCGTTGAAACGATCGGGCGCGATTTAGTCGCTGTCGCTGCGAAACATCGCCCGTCTCGATCGCACGGACCCAATTGTAAAAATTACCGAATCGTCGCGCACGACCGAGTGATGGATCGCCGCTTAGCTTTCGGCGCCACGTTGCTGGAAATCAACCCGGGAAAATCGAGAATCGAAGAGCGCAATGGGGATTGCGTGCCTTGCCGGCCGGAAAAAGTTTGATCCTCCGGAAAACATATAGCGCAGACGCCGGCCGTCACAACGAATATATTTCTGGTCGGCAACAGGGGACTGTCGTCGCGACAAACTTAAAAACGTTAACTGAAGGAGCACATGTATGAGCTGGACCTCGAGCGCGGCAAAATGCATCGCAGCGGGCTGCGCGCTGTCGATCGTTTCACTGACGGCGTTTGCACAGAACTACGTACAAACCAATCTGGTCTCGGACATTCCGCAACCTCCGAATGCCGACGGCACGACCGTAGGTATCGATCCGCACCTGAAGAACCCATGGGGCATTGCGCGTGGCGCATCGACTCCTTGGTGGTCGAATAACGGCGCAACCGGCACGGCGACGTTGTATACGGGCGCAGGTGCCACTGTGCCCCTGGTCGTTACCATTTTGAACGCGGACGGCGTAACGGCGCCCTCGACGCCGACGGGAATGATCTTCAATGGTACGGCCGATTTTGAGATTGCGCCGAATGCGCCGGCATTGTTCATCTTCGCCACGAAGAACGGCACGATTGCCGGTTGGCAACTGGGACCCGCGACTCCGATCGTTCCGGGTCCGGGCGGCGAAGGTGCCTCAACTGCCATCACGAAGGTGGACGAATCGAAGCAGGGCGCCGTGTTCACCGGCCTTACCTGGATCGAGTCCGATGGCAATCATTTCCTCCTCGCGGCCAATTTCGGCCACAACGCGATTGAAATGTTCGACAAAAACTTTCGGCGCGTGCATCTTTCCGAGGAGGCCTTTGAGGACGACCGGCTGCCACGAGATTTTGCTCCGTACAATGTGCAAGCGGTCGGCGCCAATGTCGTCGTCACCTTTGCCAAGCAAAATGCCGCCAAGAATGCGGCCGTGGATACCTGCGGCGAGGACTGCGGCTTTGTCGATGTATTTTCCAAGCATGGCAAGCTGCTGCAGCGCCTGGAGCGCGGTCCCTGGTTCCGGGCGCCTTGGGGAGTTGCACTGGCACCTCAGGACTTCGGATTCTTCAGCCACGACCTGCTTGTAGGAAATCGATTCGGCGGTACCATCGCAGCGTTCGACGTGGTGAGCGGGAAGTTCCTGGGCAATATGCTCGACGCCAATAACGAGCCCATCGCGATCGATGGCTTGTGGGGCATCGAGTTCGACAATCGGGCTCCCAACATGGGCGGCTCGACGGCCACACCCTCTGCGGGGCCCGAATTGTTCTTCACGGCGGGCATTGATGGCTACGCGCACGGTCTGTTCGGAACGTTCGCGCCCGTACCTGCCCAGCTGAATGCAGAAGACCACCAGTAGTCGAGAGGACATTCGGTTCGCAAGATAAAGGCAAATGCTTGATCCGGCCTTCCGTGCCAGGAAGGTCGGATCTCGCTGCGGCACGACTTTGCCTTTGATCTCTTTCCTGAGGGTTCGATAGGGCACACCGCTGTCATCGCACTGTCATCCCAACTGTCATCGCGTCTGTAATAATTTCACTGCCGACCATGGAGTGAACGACGTCGTTCAACTGTCATCAAATCAAATCGCGCCACCGGAATAAAGCGCATTCCCTCCCAGTCTTTAATAAACGTCATCGGCGTCTAGTTGCTCGCCGTATGCAATGAAACCGTAACGAATGGGATTCTGGGAGGGAAATGTGATGAAGCTGAGACTCACTGCTGTTTTGATTTCGGCCATCGGCCTGCAGTTGCCGCTGTGGGCGGCGGCACCGCAACCGGCCACCGAAGCACCGGCCGGTTTTGCTACCCCGACGCTGGTGAAGGCTCCCGGCTCGAAGAGTGTGAGCAACGGGATTGCCGAGCCAAGCGGCGATAGTTTCGCCCTCGACCAACAGATCTATGAAACGCAGCACGATATCACCACCGGCTTAGGCCCGGTATTCAACGGCCGGGCATGCGCCGAATGCCATCAGAATCCGGTGACCGGCGGATCGAGCCAGTTCACCGAACTGCGGGTGGGACACCTCGATGCCAACGGCAACTTCGTCAATCCGACGGTGCCGATCAACGACGGCGCCGCCACCATCACCGGCCGATCTCTCGTCAACGACAGGGCCGTGGTACCCGAGGCGCAGGAACACATCCCCGTGACGGAAAACATCCGCGCGTTGCGGGCTGCCCTCAACACCCTCGGCGACGGCTTTGTCGAGGCGATCGATGACAGCACATTGCAGGCGATAGCCGCAGCGCAACCCCAGGCCAGCGGCGGCCGGATTCATGGCGAGGCCATCGAGGTCCCCGTACTCGAGGCGCCGGGTCAAACGCGTATCGGCCGCTTCGGCTGGAAGGACCAGCACAGCAGTCTGCTGTCCTTCATCGGCGATGCGTATTTGAACGAAATGGGCGTCACGAACCGGCTGCGGCCCAAGGACGAGACCACCATCGGCAAGGTCACGGCGGATCCGGAGGATGTCCCGGACGATATCGGTATGGCCGACATCGATCACTTCGCACAGTTCGTCCGCGGCACCCAAGTGCCGCCGCGCGACGCCACATTGGCGGCAACCCAGTCCGCCCAGTCGGGTGACCGCCTATTCGATCGTATTGGCTGCGCCGCCTGCCATGTCGCCAATATCACCACCGCCCAGCCCGGCACCATCATCGACGGTGGGACATTTACCGTGCCCGCGGCCCTGGGAAACAAGATCATTCATCCGTACAGCGATTTTCTCCTGCATGATATCGGCACCGGCGATGGCATCGTGCAGGCAGGTCCCGCGGACACGGCGAATAAATTGCGTACCGCCCCGCTGTGGGGTTTACGGATGCGCCCGCGTTTCATGCATGACTTAAGATCTCTGAGCCTGCAGAACGCCATCGAGCGGCACGAGGGCGAGGCCGAGCATGTGGTGCGGCGATTCCACGATCTGACGGAAGCGCAGAAGAAGGACTTATTGACTTTCCTCGAGTCCCTGTAGCTGGATCCGGCGCTGACGCAAGCGCGGATGGCGGCAAGCGGCGGTGTGCGCCGCTTGCCGCTTGGCAGCTCAACGGATTTCAAACTCTCGAGGGTTGATTTTGCTGTGACGCGGAAATTCGCCGCCAAAATCTCTCGATACACAAAATTTCTCGACACAAGCGGTGAGTAAGAATATATATCGCGTATGACACGGCTTATGGATTTGCCGTAGGCCAGGTATCGAGAACTCACCTTAATAGCCTCTTAAGGGAGGGAATCAAATGGAAACTCGTCGCATCGCAGCCGCCGCCGTTTCCGTGGCAACGCTGCTCTTTTTTTTCGCCCCCTCTGCCGCCTTCGCCGGCTCGCAGACGATCGATTTCGGTGCCAATCTTCCGGCCGGCCCCGTGCCTGCCGGCTACAGCGGATTTGATTGGGGGACAGGTGCCAACCAGGCTGTCAACAGCGGACCGGATGCGGCCATCTATTATTTGACGAGCCCAGCCGCCTCCATCGTTGAATTTGGCCATGCAGGTCTCTTTGACCTCAGCGGCGTTGACTATCAGGTCCTGGTTTCAGGTGAAACGGGCCTGGGCTCGTTCGATAACTATACGACGGTCGTGTCCGGATACCGGGGCACGACCTTGGTGAAGAGTGTCACGGAGAACTATCCAGGTTTCGGCGGGGATCATTTCAGCGGGCTGAATATCGACGGTGTCGACAAGGTTGCATTTTCAACTACCGATACCTTCGGGTTCCTGGACACCCTTGGCCACATGGTGGTATCCGGAACCGGCGCTGCCGCGACGTTCGTCGACCAACTCACGGTAAGCTCAGTCACGTACGCGCCGGAGATCGACCCAGTCTCGGCGTTGAGTGCCCTGACATTGTTGCTGGGTAGTTTGGCGGTTTTACGCGGGCGTCGAGTCGGGTAACGCGCTTGATAAAGATGGCTTGAATTGTTAAGCGGTATTCCCCGCATCGATGGTGATGACGGTACCGGTGATATTGCGGCCGCCTTCCCCCAAGAGAAACTCCACGCTGCGCGCCACATCGGCCGGCTGCGGCATGCGCTTCAGGGCGCTACGCCGCGCAATTTTGTCCCGCTGTGCCTCGTTCAGCTCCTGCGTCATCTCGGTGTCGATGAAGCCGGGCGCCAGCGCATTCACCGTGATACCCAGCTCTCCCACCTCGCGCGCCAGAGAGCGCGTAAAGCCGATCAAGGAGGCCTTGGTGGCGCTGTATACGGATAGGCCGCTGTAGCCGGTGGCGGCGACGATGGAGGCCATATTGATGATCCGACCCTCGCGCGCGGACATCATGGACTTGAGCACATACTTGGTCAGCACCATGGGCGATACGGTGTTCAGGCGGACCAGGCGCTCGATGTCTCGGTCACGCATATTCGCGAGAATGCCGCTGGTGCCCAGTCCCGCGTTGTTGACCAGGCCATAGACGGGCCCGAAGTCGGCCCGTATGGCGCGCACCAGCGGCGCGATCAAGGTCAAGTCCGAGAGGTCGCATGCCTTGAATTCAATGGCGCCTTGGGCGTTCTGCGCCGTCTGGGCTGTCGCAGCGTTGAGTTCGGGGCTTGGACCGCGGGCGATGGCAATGACGCGATAGCCCGCGCTTGCCAGTGCAGTGCACATGGCAAGTCCCAGGCCCCGGCTGCCGCCGGTGACGACGACGTTACGCAATGGGGCGCACCAGCTTGCCGGCGGCGCTCAGCTCCAAGGCAGGCACGAAGCGCAGCACGGCCGGGACCTTGTGGGCGGGCAGGGTACGGCGGCAGGCGCTCAGCAGGTCGTTCTTGACGGCTTCTGCGCGCTCGGCATCGACGGAACTTCCGGCATCGCAGAGTACGACTTCCGCGACGACGACCGATCCGGTCAGCGGATTGCGCCGCGCCTTGACCAACGACATGCGCACGCGAGGATCGGCATTGAGCACCGACTCGACTTCTTCCGGGTACACCTTCAACCCCCCCACATTGATGATCCCGCCCCGGCGGCCGCGAAAATAGTAGCGGCCGTCGATGAGTTCGACCAAGTCGCCGGTGTCGACGTAACGATCACCCGCCGCCAGCGGCGCCGGATCGGCACCCAGATACCGGGCGGCGGTACGCCCGGAGCGAATCCACAGCGTGCCATCCTGCACTTTCATTTCGATGGCAGCGCCCTCGTTCCCGACCAGGGTCGCCGGAAAGCCCGCGAGCCCATCATTCACGTCGAAGGCCACGCCCGCTTCGGTCGAGGCGAACGCATGGGCAATGCGCGCGTTCGGGTAAGCGGACCGCAAGTTGTCCAGAACCGTCTGATCCGCGACCTCACCCGATAGCCTGACGTATTCCGGTGCAATCAATGAGGTATCGCCGCTCATCAGTGCGCGCCGCCAATGCGAGGGGGTCCCCGAGATGTGAGTGACGCCCGCGGCGCCGGCGCGCGCCAGAAATTCTCGGGTCGGTTCGCCGGCACTGGACAGGACGAGCGGTGAGGCAGACAGAACGGCGCGCAAATAAATCTGCAGTCCTCCGTAGCGGCGTATGTCGTAGAAGGTGCTCCACACCATGGGTCTTACGGAGGTCGGATGCCGGGGCAATGCGCCGGCGAGACTGTCGAAGGAGTGCAGCACCAGTTTCGGCTGCCCTGTCGTACCGGAGGTGAGCAATATCCACTCCGTGTCCTGCGAACGCCGGCGCCGAAGATTTTCGGGTACGGGCTGAGCACAGACTTCGGTCAGCAGCACGTCGGCCTCCGCGGCCGCGTACACGCCGTCGAGTTGGTCGGGCCCCAGGTCCGGCGTGCACAGCACGACCCGCCGGGCGACCCCGTCCAGCTCCACCAGTGCGACGGCGGTGCCGAGCTGCTCGCGCAGTGCCAGCACCACCGTTCGGCCGCGCAGCGATTCGAGTTTGCCGCCGAGGATCGAACTGCCGGCGAGGTCCGCAAGCGCCACGGATCCCTCGCGGCCGTGAAAAATACCGCCGCTTTGGCCGGACGAGACGCATTCCCACAGTGAACTCATGCGCCGCATTCTAGCAGCGGTCGGCGACCGACCACGCCCGATTCCCAAGACATTCTGTCAATATACGCGTTGACCATACGAGGGGCCGCCCCATAAATCCCGCGACCTTGTCGACGAGCTTGAGCGAACTGTTCCCGCCGGGTGCGCTCGCCGCTGAATTGCGTGAACCCGGCGATCCTCGAGAGCTGCTGCCGGATGAACGGCAATTCTATCCGGCTGCGGTGCAGAGCCGGCGGCAGGAATTCGCGGCCGGACGGCTGTGCGCGCGTCGGCTGCTGGCGCAATTCGGCATCGTGGATTTTCCGGTCCAGGCTGCGGCCGATCGCCAGCCTGTCTGGCCCGAGGCCGTGGTGGGCAGCATCACGCACACCACGGGCTTCTGCGCCGCGGTGGTGGCCAGGAAGGCGTCCCTGAGTGCCGTCGGCATCGACTCCGAGCTCGCGCGCAGCGTCAAGCCGGAACTTTGGCGCGGCATTTGTACCCCGCCGGAGAGGGCCTGGCTGCGCTCATTGCCGCAAGAGGAGCAAGCCGCCGCGGCAACGCTGATATTTTCCGCCAAGGAGGCGTTCTACAAATGCCAGTACCCGCTGGTCGGCGAACGCTTGGACTTTCACGATGCCACCGTGGAACCGATGTGGGGCGCGGTTCGGGGGAAATTCTTCATCCACGCCAACCGCGACCTGGCCCTGGCGCGCCACAGCTCCTTGCCGATCGAGGGCTGTTACCTCTTCCACGAGGAGTTCGTGACCACCGGCATCGCGATGCGCGGCAGCGCTCAGTAGGCTTTTTCGTCGCGGAACACTTTGGCGATGGTCAGTAGAATGATCTTGATGTCGAGCATGGGCGACCAATGTCGCAGATAGTCAAGATCGTAGTTCACGCGCGCTTCCATCTCTTCCAGTTTCGAGGTCTCGCCGCGGCAGCCATTGACCTGGGCAAGCCCGGTGATACCCGGCAACACCTTGTGGCGAACCATGTAGCCCTTGATGAGCTTGCGGTATTCCTCATTGTGGGCGATGGCATGCGGCCGGGGGCCGACCAGGCTCATTCTTCCCTGCAGCACGTTGATCAATTGCGGCAATTCATCCATCGATGTTCGGCGCAGAACGCCGCCGACGCGCGTGATGCGGCTGTCGTACTTGGAGGCTTGACGAATCCGCTCGCCGTCCTCGGTGACGCGCATGGTGCGGAATTTGTACACCGCGATCTCCTTGCCATCCAAGCCGTAGCGGCGCTGCTTGAAGATGATGGGTCCCGGCGATGAGAGTTTGACCGCCATAGCGATGACCACCAGCAAGGGCAGCAACATCAGCAGGATGGCCAGCGAGAAACCGACGTCGGTGACCCGCTTGGCGACGCCGCGATAGCCGTAGAAGGGGGTTTCGCACATGGCCACCACGGGAATGCCGTGGATCTCGCCCGAACGCGCCTGGATCAGGTCGAAGACGAAAATATCCGGCACGTAGTAGATGGATGCGGTGGTATCGCGCAGGTCATCCAGCAAGTTCATGACGCGCTTGATATGGCGGATCGGTAGGGCGACGAAAATGACATCGGTGCGGTTGGTCTTTACGTACTGCGCCATGTCGCTCAAGGAGCCGACGAGTTTGACGTCGTCTTCCATGCCGAGCCTATCCATGCTGCGGTCGTCGAAGAAACCGGTCACTTCTACGCGCATGCCGGGATTGCTCCTCAGGCGCCGCGCCAATTCCAAGCTGCTGGTGTTGTATCCGGCGACGATGGCGCTGCGGGTATCGAAGGCATTCATCAGGAAGCGGCGCATGACTTCCTGCATCAGCAGCGTGGTGGCCACCAGTACCACCGGGGTTACCGCCGCCCAGGTGAGAAAAATATGCCGGGGATAGCCGTTGAGCGACTTGGTGACATAGCCGACGGCGAGCAGCACCGCGAGCAGGAGCAACCAGCGCAGGATCACATCGACGACTGCCGAAAGTCGCGCCGAGGTCAGCTGGGTGCTGACCTCGCGCGGCGGCTGAACCAGGAACAGGCACAGCACACCCACGATGACGATGGCGGCGGAAGAAGGATCGAATTGGCCGCCGAAAAAGATGATGGTCGCGTATAGCGAGGCCACTGCCATCACGGCGGGCACCAACGCCTGGATGCCGGTCATTATCGCGATGAGAAAACTTTGCTTGAGCAGGACCGGTTGGGTCATCTTCAATCCGTTGGGGCGTACGTCTGTGCCTCTATTTTCGGTCTCGATTCAAGGCGACATGATCACGCGGTATTATCGGCGAATTTCAGGGATTATGCGTGATCTCGATCTACAAAAGTAAAAATACGGCCCCTCCGGGGGCCCGGTGATCTTTGCGGCAATGATATTCTTGGCAGATGACAAACGTTCCATTACTCGATCTTAAGGCCCAATACGCGCAGATTCGTTCCGAGGTCATGCCCATCATCGAGCAGGTGTGCGCAAGCCAGCGGTTCATCTTGGGAGAGCATGTCCTGGCGCTGGAGGCGGAGGTGGCGCGGTACTGTGCCTCGTCGGCCGGCATCGGAGTCTCCTCGGGCACCGATGCCCTGCTGCTGGCACTGATGGCGCTCGAGGTGGGCGCGGGCGATGAAATTATTACATCGCCCTTCACCTTCTTCGCCACCGCGGGGACCATCGCCCGGCTGGGCGCTCGTCCCGTGTTCTGCGACATTGACCCTGTCTCATTCAACCTGTCGCCCGCCGCGGTTCAGGATTTCGTGGATCGGCAGTGCCACGTTCAAGGAGGGGAGCTGCGCAATCGGGCGACCGGCGGCCGGATCAAGGCGCTGATGCCGGTGCATCTCTACGGCCAGTCGGCCGACATGCAGCCCTTGATGGCGATTGCCAAGGCGCATCGCTTGAAGGTCATCGAGGATGCGGCACAGGCCATCGGCACCGAATACCAAGGCACCCGCGTAGGGTCCATCGGCGATATCGGCTGCTTTTCATTTTTCCCCAGCAAGAATCTCGGCGCTTTCGGCGACGCCGGATTGTGCACGACCAACGATGCGCAGCTTGCCGAAAGCATGCGCGTGATGCGCGTGCACGGCGGCAAGCCCAAGTACTTCCATTCGGTGATCGGCGGCAACTTCAGAATCGATGAGCTGCAAGCCGCCGTGCTGCGCGTCAAATTGAAGTACCTGGACGGCTGGACTGAAGGGCGTCAGCGCAATGCCGCTTTTTACGACGCGGCGTTCGCCGCCGCCGGCATGGGCAACCGGATCGTGACGCCGCAGGCGGCCGGCCACGGCCGGCACATCTTCAATCAATACGTCGTGCGTGTCGCCAATCGGGACGCGCTGAGGGATTTCCTGACGGCGCGCGGCATCGGCACCGAGATCTACTATCCGGTTCCGCTGCACTTGCAGCAGTGTTTCGCCTATTTGAAGCACGCACCCGGCGATTTTCCGGAATCCGAGCGTGCCGCGCGGGAAACGTTGGCCCTGCCCATCTACCCGGAATTGACGCGGGAACAACTGGAAGCGGTGGTGGCCGCCATACTCGAGTTCCATGCAGCGGGACAGCGGCGCGTCCTTTCCAGTTGACCTGCCCCGATCCGCGTGCCGCCGGATGTGGTGGCAGCCGTGATCAGCTCTTCTTGAAATCGTCCGGCAGCAATTGGTGGCGCGACAGCAATTTGTAGAAGTCAGTACGGTTGCGCTTGGCAAGCCGCGCGGCCTGGCTCACGTTGCCGGTGGTGATCTGCAAAATCTGCGACAGATAATTGCGCGTGAACTCATCGCGGGCCTCGTCGAAGGAGGGTAGCCGGGTGGGATTCCCCCCGAGCGACTGCTGTACGAGTTCCGCCGTGATGATGGGACCGTGAGACAGCGCCACGTTCTGGCGCACGACGTTGTATAGCTGGCGTACGTTACCGGGCCATTCGGCCGTGGCCAACAACTCCACCGCCTCGGGGGCGTAGATCTTGCGTTGGCCGGTTTCCTTCGCGATCCGCTCGAGAAAATGCGCCACCAGCAGGGGGATGTCCTCACGGCGGCGGCCCAAGGAGGGAACGTCGATGTGCACCACGTTCAGCCGGTAGTAAAGGTCCTCGCGAAATTGCCCGGCGACCATCAGTTCGTGCAGGTCGCGATGCGTCGCGGAAATGATGCGCACGTTGGTCTGTACGGCGTCCATGCTGCCCACGGGACGGATGGTGTTGTCCTGGAGCACGCGCAGCAGCTTGACTTGCAGCCGCATCGGCATGTCGCCGACCTCATCGAGCAGCAGCGTGCCGCCGTCGGCGGTTTCGAACAGGCCTTGCTGCGCGCGCGTCGCGCCGGCGAAAGCGCCTTGCTCGTGGCCGAACAGTTCGGACTCGAGGAGATTTTCAGCCATCGCACTGCAATTGACGGCGACGAAGGGCTTGTTGCGGCGTGGGCTGGCCTCGTGGATCGCCCGCGCGAGGAGTTCCTTCCCGGTGCCGCTCTCGCCGGTCAGCAAGACCCGCGCATCGGTGCCCGCCACCATGTTGGCTTGGGCCAGCTTGTCTTCCATGAGCTGATTGCGGGTGACGATATTGGCGCGCCAGTCCTCGTCCACATGCGCAAATCCCGATACCTTGAGCGCCTTTTGTACGTGATCGAGCAATTCCTGTTTGTCGACGGGTTTGGTGAGAAAGCCGAAGGCGCCGCTCTGCGTCGCGTGCACTGCGTCGGGAATGGTTCCGTGCGCCGTCAAGATGATGACCCGCAAACCCGGCCAGCGGCTCTGCAGCTCCTTCAGCAGGCCGATCCCGTCCATATTGTCCATGCGCAGGTCCGTGATCACCAGATCCGGCCTGAAGCGCACACAGGCGGCCAGCGCGGCGGCGGCGCTCTCAACGGCTTCGACTTCATAGTTTTCGGCCCGCAGGCGGATCGTCAACAGCCGCAGCAAGCCCGGGTCGTCATCGACCACCAAGATGCGAGCCTTGCGCTTTTGCGGGTTCGTGGTTTCGCGGCTGTTCGACTGCAGGCCGAACGACAGCGGTGTGGTGGCGGCGATCGAGTAGGCGTTCAGTGCAGTATCTCCCCTGTCGGATTATGGCGTATGGGTGGCGCCGGTTCCGCGGTCGGTAACAGATCGTTGCTCGATATGTGTAACCGCGTCGAGTTTAGCTCTTGCCTCGTCCAAGGCCTTGCGCAACTTCGCATTTTCGTCCGACTCGGCAGCCAGGCGGCGGTTGATGGACAGCAGCTTTTCGTGTGAATCATTGGGCACCGCATCGCGCATCCGGGCGTTTTCGGCCTGCAGGATCAGCCTTTGTTCGACTTCCTTCAGTTCAACTGCAGCCAATAAACGCTCCACGGGTAGCAGAGTTTCAGGCCTTGCCAGCAGTTCCGCCAGCTGTCGCTGCGCTGCGACGGGATCCGCGCCGCTGTAACCCGGGGTTGCCAGGGCTAGGGCATAGCGCAGCTTGTTGCTGGTGGTGGGCTGCAATTCGGCGGCATCCTTGGCCTGTTGGAATATCTCCGCCTGGCGCGCCGGATCACCCTGCGGCAGGTTGCTCATCATCTCGAGCAGGGGGGCGACGGCCCCAAGTTCCGGCTGGGGTCGCTCCTGCACCGTGGGAGGCGCCGTCTTGGGGCTGCCCAACGCCCCGCAGCCGCTCAACCAGACGCTTGCCAAGGCGCCGATCGCAATGCGTTGGCCCCTATGCGGCATGGGCTTTTTCGCGCGTGGCAGATACCGCGTGCCGCAGCGGCAGGCGCACCCGAAAGTGCGCGCCCCCCTTGGACTCCAGGATCTCGATGCTGCCGCCATGGGCATTGACGAATTCAGTCACCACCGACAATCCGATGCCGGTTCCCTTCACATGACCGCCTTGCGGGGTTTTCCCCTGATAGAAGGCCTCGAATATCCGGTTGCGCTCTTCCGCCGGGATACCCGGTCCGCTGTCCATCACATCGAGCAGCAGTTGGTCACGCTCGCCTCGCGCATGCAGTGAAATCGTACCGCCCCGCGGCGTGAACTTCACCGCGTTGGAGAGCAGATTATCGAGAATGAGCCGAACTTTGCCGCGATCCGCCAACGGCGTGAGGTCCTCCACCTGCACGTCGAGGCGCACGCGCTGCGCCACGAGCGTCAGCTGCTGATTCTCCAATACGCTCTTGATCAAGGGACGCAATTTGAACTCGGAGATCTCCAGGCCCACGCTCTTGGCCTGCCAAGCGCTGAATGACAGTAGGTTTTCAATGAGCCGCTGCAGCTTCATGCCATTCTCGCGCAGGATGGCGGTGACTTCGCGCTGGCCGCTCTGCAGTTCACCGACCGCACCGTCCATCAAGAGTTCGGTTCCTTCGCGGATATTTGCCAAGGGTGTTTTCAATTCATGCGACATGTGCCGCAGGAACCGGTTTTTCTCCTGCGCCAGATCCAGCAGCCGGCCCCTGAGCCATTCCAGCTGTGCCGCCAGCCGTTCCAGATCCGCAGGTCCCCGAATGGCGATCGGCCTGGAGAAGGTGCCGCGCCCCAGCTCGCTGATGGCCCGATCGATCGCGCGGATCGGCCGGCCGAACAGATACGTGAACACGCCGACCACCGCGAGGGTCATGGGCACCAGCAGCAAGGTTTGCCAGACGAGGTTCTTCTGCGCCCGCTGCGTCGCCAATTCCAGGCTCGTGGTCTCGCGGTCGACCTGCAGGTTGATCCGATCCGAGATGTTGGAGGCGGCATCCGAGAGCTGCGGAAAGCTCGCGATCAGCTCCGCCATGTGCGGGGAGTTAGGCGCCGCGTGTTTCAAGTCCTGCAGCAACAGGTCGGCCTTCGACTGCAAGTCCCGCACCCCGCGCATCGAGGCTTCATCCAAGGGCAGCGTCAGTAGCTCCTGGGTGGCGGTGGTCAGCCGTGCGTGGTGGCGTGCGTACACGTCCAGCAGATCCGCGCTGCCGATGATTTGATACAGCCGCGCCTGCCGCTCGAGCGCCCCGATTTCCTCGTACATGCGCTGGTTGTTGCGAGTACCCTGCATGCCGTGAACCACCAGCTGCTGGCTGCGCACCGACAGTCGGTTCATCTGCACGGCGGCATTGACGATTGCAAACAGCAGCGGTGCGGCCACGATCGTGAATCCGATCAGCATCAGTCCGCTCAGTGACTTGGGTCGGGGCAACCGCATAGGCCGCATTCTAGCGTGCGCCGGCCAAAAAGGAGTGACGGGATCGTATCTGTAGAATTGGCCGGCATGAACAGCGAAGCCCCGTATTCCAGGCTCTCTCCCGAGACCGTGTTGGACGCGATCGAAGCGCTCGAGTTTCGCTGTGACGGCAGGGTGCTGGCGCTCAACAGCTATGAGAACCGCGTGTATCAAATCGGGGTCGAGGACGGCCCGCCGGTGGTGGCCAAATTCTATCGCCCGGGCCGCTGGAGCGATGCTGCCATTCGCGAGGAGCATGCTTTTTCCGGCGAACTGGCGGCCCAGGAAATTCCCGTGGTCGCGCCGCTCCTGCGATCGGGTGAGTCCTTGCACATGCACCAGGGCTTTCGGTACGCGGTATTTCCGCGCCGTGGGGGGCGCTGGCCGGAGCTCGGATCCCGCGATGAGCGGGAATGGGTCGGCCGCTTTCTGGGGCGAATCCACGGCGTGGGACGCACCGCCTCCTTCCGGGAACGCCAGGCGCTCAGCATGGATGAACTTGGGGTCAAGGCGCGAGATTTCGTGCTGCAGGGCGAGTGGATGCCGGATTATCTGGCGACCAAGTATGCCGACCTCACGGATGAGCTGCTCGATGCGGTGGCGGACAGGGCAGGGCATTGGGGCGGCGCCCGGGTCGGGCGCATATTAGGGGACTGCCACCGCGGCAATATCCTCTGGACCGATCTGGGGCCGCACTTCGTCGACCTCGACGATTGCTTGACGGGACCTGCGATCCAGGATCTGTGGATGCTCCTGTCCGGAGGGCGGGAGAACATGCGCACCGAGCTCAACGACATTCTGCAGGGCTACGAGCAGTTCCTGCCGTTCGATCGGCGCGAAATCGCTCTTATCGAGCCTCTGCGTGCATTGCGCATGATTCACTACTCGGCCTGGTTGGCGCGCCGCTGGCACGATCCGGCATTTCCCCAGGCGTTTCCCTGGTTTGCCGAGCCGCGTTACTGGGAACAGCATTACCGCTCGCTCGATGAGCAGTTGGCGGCGGTGCTCGAACCGCCTTTGGAGTTGTGAGTCACGCGTTGTCACCGATGCACGTTGTGACCGCCGCACGTTGTGATCGGCGGCGGATTTGGTGATGATAGGAGCATGGCTGGCAATCCGCGGACAGGTCTCATTCACATTTTGCTGCTCAGCGCGGTGGCTAGCTTGAGCGCGTGCAACAAGGATTCGGGCTCGACGCCCGCCCCAACCGGCGCGCCGCGTGCCGCGCCCAAGGCGCCGGCGTCCGTCAAGGCCGGCCCCACGGCCGCGGAACAGACCGCCGGCATGGTGCAGGCTCCGACGTTGGGCAAGTCCCAGATACCCGTGGAATTGAAGTTCGAGTTGGCCGAGAAGCCGAAGGTGGGGCAGCCGCTCGAGATCCGCGTGGCCCTGATCCCTCAGGTCGCCGCCAGCCCCGTCACCTTGCAAGTCAGCGGCGCCGATGATCTCAGCGTGGCGCCCGGCGCCGGTCAATTCGACATCCCGGCGGTGGAGGCGGGCGAGGTCTATCGCCAGACACTGAAGGTCACACCCAATGCCGATGGGGTGTCACTGGTCGGGGTGACGGTATCGATGAAGAACGACGTGGGCACCGATCAGCGGGTATTCTCCATCCCCATCGTCGCCGAACGCTGAAACCAGGGCAGGTTCCGACGAAAGGATCTATAATGGTGGGTTTCCTCCCCTAGGGCCCACCGTGACTCAGAAACTTCGCAACATCGCCATCATCGCGCACGTCGATCATGGCAAGACCACCCTCGTCGATCAGCTGTTGCGCCAGTCCGGTACGCTCGATGCGCGCAAGGATTTGCAGGAGCGCGTCATGGACTCCAACGATCTGGAGCGCGAGCGCGGGATCACCATTCTTGCCAAGAATACGGCGATTACCTGGGGCGACTACCGCATCAACATCGTGGACACGCCGGGCCACGCCGATTTCGGCGGCGAGGTCGAGCGCGTACTGGCGATGGTCGACTGCGTACTGCTCTTGGTCGATGCGGTCGACGGCCCCATGCCGCAGACGCGCTTCGTGACGCAAAAGGCATTCAAGCATGGGCTGCGGCCCATCGTGGTCATCAACAAGATCGATCGCGACGAAGCGCGGCCGGGCTGGGTGCTGGATCAGACCTTCGACCTGTTCGATCGGCTCGGAGCGACCGACGAGCAGCTGGATTTTCCGGTCATCTACGCCTCCGCATTGCGTGGATTCGCAGGCCTCGAATCTACCGTGCGCGACGGCGACATGCAGCCCTTGTTCAAGACCATCGTGGAGCATTGTCCGCCCCCCGATGTGGATGTGGACGGCCCCCTGCAGCTGCAGATCACCTTGCTGGACTATTCGAGCTATGTCGGCGCCATCGGCATCGGGCGCATCAAGCGCGGCACCATCAAGCGTGGTATGACCGTCACAGTCGTGTCCCGCGAGGGCAAGCAGCGGTCCGAGAAAATCACCCAGATATTGGGCTTCCACGGCCTGACGCGTGTCGAAGTGGAGTCGGCCGGTGCCGGCGACATCGTCGCCTTCGCGGGCATTTCCGAGCCGAAGGTTTCGGACACCTTGTGCGATCCTGCGACGGTCGAGCCGCTGCCCAATCTCACCGTGGACGAGCCGACGATCAGCATGACGTTCGAGGTCAATACTTCGCCCTTCCTGGGACGCGAGGGCAAGTTCGTCACCAGCCGGCAAATCCGCGAGCGTCTGGACCGGGAGGCCATCCACAACGTGGCGCTCAGGGTCGAGCCGACGGCGGACCCCGACAAATTCGTGGTCTTTGGACGTGGGGAATTGCATCTGGGCGTGCTGCTGGAGAACATGCGGCGCGAAGGCTACGAAATGGCCGTGTCGCGGCCGCGCGTGGTCATCAAGCAGGTCGACGGTGTGGCGCACGAACCCATCGAACAGGTCACCATCGATGCCGACAGCGAGGCGCAGGGCGCCATCATGCAGGCGCTCGGCAGCCGCGGTGCCGAGTTGAAGGACATGCAGGCCGACGGCCGTGGGCGTGTGCGGCTGGACTACATGATTCCGTCGCGCGGCTTGATCGGATTTCAGACCGAGTTTCGCACCATGACCCGCGGTACCGGATTGTTGCACCATGTCTTCGACCACTATGGACCGGTCGTTCCGCGCCAGCTGGGCCAGCGCCCGAACGGAGTGCTGATTTCGAACGGCCAGGGCGTCGCTCTCGCCTATTCATTGTTCAGCCTGCAGGAGCGTGGACGCCTGTGCATCGGGGCGAACGAAGAGGTCTACGAGGGCATGATCATCGGCATGAACAACCGCCTCGACGATCTGGTCGTCAATCCTCTCAAGGGTAAGAAGCTCACCAATATGCGGGCCTCCGGCAAGGACGAGGCGGTGGTGTTGTCGCCGCCGATCAAGTTCACGCTGGAACAAGCCATGGAGTTCATCGACGATGACGAACTCATCGAAGTGACGCCCACGTCCATTCGACTGCGCAAGCGCAATTTGAAGGAAACCGACCGCAAGCGCTCCGAGCGTGAAACCGCCGATCAGGGCATTTAACCGAATATTGGCAAAAACGCGACGCGCGTCACGCCCCGCATCTCGGATACCCCTACCATCTGATGCGTTCAGGTGCGGGCGGCACCGATTCCTTGCGGGAGATACCAGGTCTTGTCACGCGAAACCGCGGCTGCGATCCACAGCGGGCCAGCGCAGGCGACGAGCTTCAACCCTCTGTTGGAGCGACAGATCGCCGAAACGCTGGGGCGCGGCGATCAGCCCGACATAGAGCGTCTGCTGCAGGCCATCAGTGCGCACTACGATCTGCTCGACGCCGAGCGGCGCGGGGTGGTGCGCTCCATGCAGCTCATGTCCGATGAGGCCCATGCGCTGACCCGCGAAATTCGCGAGCAGACCGCATCGCACCTTCAAGCCATTCTCGACAACGTCAAGGACGCCATCATCACCGTCGATGACGCGGGCCTCATCGAGTCGTTCAATCACACGGCAGAGCGGATATTCGGCTACGGCGCCGCGGAGGCTTTGGGCCGCTCGTTGAAATCGCTGCTCGCCGACATCGATCCGAAGGATCCTTGCGGCTACTTGGAGCGCTTGGCGGCCAAGATCGACGATACGCACGTGGATCTGGCGGCCACCCAGACCTGGGGGCTGGTCAAAGGCGGAAGCCGGGTCGCCATCGAAGTCGCCGTCAGCAAAGCCAAACTCGATTCGCGCGACGGTTACATCCTGTGCGTTCGCGACATTACCGAGCGGCATCTGGCCGAACTCTCGATGCGCGAGAGCGAGGGCCGCTACCGCACGCTGGTGGAGCACGCGCCCGAGGCCATCGTCGTGTTCGATGTGGATCTAGGCAAGTTCGTGGACGTCAACGACAACGCCTGCCGCTTCTTCAAGATGGACCGCGCGGCCCTGCTCGAGTGCGGGCCGGATGAAGTCAGTCCCCCGGTCCAGGCCGACGGCTCGGCGTCCTTCGGCGTGGCGCGCGGCTACATCGAGAGCGCCATGAGCGGCGCCGTACCGGTATTCGAATGGTTGCATCGCGATTCGAGCGGTCGGAGCCTGCCTTGCGAGGTCCGATTGGTCCGGCTGCCGAGCGCCAACCGCAGCCTGCTCAGGGCCAGCATCATCGACATCTCCGAGCGCAAGCGTGCCGACGCCATTGCCGCCGGGGAGCGGCGGGTATTCGAGATGATCGCCGCCAATGCGCCCCTGGCATCCGTGCTGGACGCGATCTGCGAACTCATCGAGCGTGCCGTGAAGGAGAGTTGCTGCGCGATCAACTTGTTGGACCGCGACAAGCAGTCCTTGAGTTTCGGCGTAGCGCCGAACTTGCCGCGCGAATTCGTCCAGGCCATGGACTATGCGCCGGTCGAAATCCGCTATGGCTCCTGTTCGGCCGCCGTGTACCTGAACCGGCTCGTAACCGTCGCCGACATCGAGACCGACGCCCTGTGGGAGTATCGCCGCGAGGCGGCCCGGCAAGCCGGCTTCAGAGCCTCATGGTCCGTGCCCATCGTGGCCTCGGACGGCAAGGTGGTCGGTACCTTCGCGGTCTACCGCGGCCAGACGGGTATTCCGTCATCGCGCGATCACGAACTCATGATGCGTATGGCGCAGATCGCGGGCATCGCCATCGAGCGGCGCGCCGCCGAGGATGCGCTGCGCGACAGCGAGTCGAAGTTCCGCGGCCTGTTCGAGAGCGTCATGGAGGGCGTTTATCGCACCTCGCGCGACGGCCGCATTCTGGTGGCCAATCCGGCCTTCGTGAATCTGCTGGGCTACCGCTCTGCCGAGGAACTGTATCAAGTGCCTGCGGGCGCATTGTTCTGGTACCCGAGCGACCGCGAGAACTTCGCGCGCCGCGCCGAGATCGAGGGTGAACTGCGCAACGAAGAATATGTCTTGCGCCGCAAGGACGGCTCCATGCTGGTGGTGGTCGACAATTGCCGCGTGGTGCGCGATGAGCACGGGCGGGTCTGCGGCTACGAGGGGACGATGACCGACATCACCGAGCGCAAGAAAGCCGAAACCGCCGTCTTTCAGGCCAAGGAGCGCGCCCAGGTCACTTTGCAATCGATCGGGGATGCGGTGATCACCACCGACTCGGAAGGCCGGATCGACTACATGAATCCGGTCGCGGAAAGCCTGACGGGATGGGAAAGCCGCGAGGCACAGGGGAAGCTGATCTCAGAGGTATTGACCACCGTCGACGAGGTCAGCCGCGAAGTCTGCGAGAGCCCCGTGAAGCGTTGCCTGCGCGATGGACAGGTGCTGGGACTGGCCGAACACGCCGTGCTGGTCAATCGGCGCGGCCAGGAAATCGCAATTCAGGATTCCGCGGCGCCCATCCGCGATCGGGCCGGCAACCTCATCGGCGCGGTCATGGTCTTTCACGACGTTAGCAAGGAACGCCGGCTGCATCGAGCGTTGCACTACCAGGCCAGCCACGATGCGCTAACCGGACTGATCAATCGGCGCGAATTCGAGAATCGCCTCACCGTCGCCGTCGAGGAAGCGCGCCAGAACCCCGAGGCCCGCCATGTGCTCCTGTACCTGGACCTGGACCAGTTCAAACTGGTCAACGACACCTGCGGACACCCGGCGGGGGATCTGCTGCTGAAACAGATCACCGGCGTGATTCAGTCACGGGTACGCGGCGCGGATGCGCTGGCGCGCTTGGGTGGCGATGAGTTCGGCGTCTTGCTGCACGACTGTACGCAGGATCAGGCGCTGCGCATTGCGGAAAATATGCGCCAGGCCATTCGCGACTATCGGTTCACCTGGCAGGGCGGGGCGCTGGCGGTGGGCGTCAGCATCGGAATCGTGGAAATCACCCCGGAGATCCCCACCGTGGCCAATGTCATGAGCGCGGCCGACGTGGCCTGCTATGCGGCCAAGGATTCGGGCCGGAATCGGGTCCAGCTCTATCGGGCGGACGACATGCCGGAGCGGCACCGGGAAATGCATTGGGTCTCGAAGTTGGCGCGCGCGCGCGACGAGAGCCGCTTCGAGTTGTTCTACCAGCCCATCGTGCCGATCGGCAACCGGCCGCATGAGCGTGAACACTTCGAGCTGATGCTTAGGTTGCGCGACGAGACCGGGACCATCGTGACTCCCGCGGAGTTCATTCCCGCGGCCGAACGCTACAACGTCATGCCCTCCATCGACCGCTGGGTGATCCATCATGCCCTCGACCGGGTAGTTCACCGCGTCGCATCCGGCGTCAAGCCCTTCACCGTCGCCGTGAATCTGTCGGGCACCTCGCTCAACGACGAGCGATTTCTCGAATTTCTGATCGCTGAACTCAGCGCCAGCGAATTGGCGGCAGGCGCGATGTGCTTCGAGATCACGGAAACGGCCGCGATCGAGAACTTGAACAACGTGGCGTACTTCATGCGGGAGCTGAAGAATCGCGGTTGCCATTTCGCGCTCGACGATTTCGGCAGCGGCCTCTCATCGTTCATGTACCTGAAGACCTTGCCCGTCGACTATCTGAAGATCGACGGCCAGTTCGTCGAGAACGTGACCCGCGATCCGATCGACCGCAGCATGATCGCGGCCATCAGCCAGGTCGGCAACTCCATGGGCATTCAAACCATCGCCGAACGGGTGGAGTCGCCGGAGGTCTTCGCCGAACTGGGGCGTTTGGGCGTAGGCTTCGCCCAAGGGTTTTACATAGCCAAGCCTCGTTCGACACAGGAATTTCCTTACCTGCGCTGAAGTCGATCGTGTATTCTTGCCGCCCCTAATGGCCAAGCCCATCCTCAATCGTCGGCGTAGGCGCACGGCCGGCCTCTGGCTGCTGGCGCTGCTCATTTTCCGCGCCTATATTCCGGTCGGCTTCATGCCGGCCAGCGGCACACCCTTCGCCTTGGAATTGTGTCCCGTCGGGTTGGCGGGGATGCCGGCCGCGCATGTCCATCAGCATGCCGCAACGCATGTCCATCAGCATTCCGGCACGCATGCCGATTTCGCGACCTGCCCCTTCGGCAGCGCGCCGGCCGCCGGTCCGGTCGCGCATGACATTGCCTTCGAACCCCCGGTTCTTGCGCTATCCCGCACGGTTGCCGCACCGCAATCGCCGCTCCTTACGCTGCGCCCGCAGCGCTCCCACCCGCCTCGCGGACCTCCCTCGCTCGCCTGAATTGAACCCGGCCGGTTGCACGATCTTTCTCAAGATCGTGTGCATCAATTCTTAGCGAAGGGGATTTCCCATGTCTTTCTCGATCGAACGTTTGACGGCGGCGCTGGCCGCGTTTCTATGGGCGGCATCGCTGTATGCCGCGGATGTCGGTAGTGTTCGTGGCGTCGTGCACGATCAGGAACACCATCCCATCGCGGGTGCCCAAGTGGCATTGAAATCGGCCACATCGCAGTGGACGCAGTCTGCCGTGACGGATGCGCGCGGTGAGTTTTCGTTCATGACCGTACCGCTGGGCGACTACATTCTGGACGTCAGCGGCAGCGACTTCGTCCCGAGGGCCCAGGCGGTCAGCGTGGCATCGGGCTCATCGCCGGTCGCGCATGTACAGCTCGCCAAGGGGCCGCCGTTGGAAACCCTCACGGTGAGCGCGGCTGCGGAAACCGCCGTGCTCAATACGGCGACCCCGACGACCGTGGTGAATCGCCTCGATATCGAGCGCACGCCGGGCGCGGACCGCAGCAACAGCCTGGCCATGATCACCGCCTTCGTGCCCGGCGCCTATGTCGTGCATGACCAACTGCATGTGCGCGGCGGCCACCAGACGACCTGGGCGGTCGACGGTGTCGAAATTCCCAACACCAACATTGCCAGCAACCTAGGCCCGCAAATCGATCCGAAGGACATCGATTACCTGGAAGTGCAGCGCGGCAGCTACCAGGCGGATCAGGGCGATCGCACCTATGGTGTGTTCAATGTCGTGCCGCGCACAGGATTCGAGCGGGACAATCAAGCCGAACTCATCGCCAGCGGCGGCAGCTTCGGCCAGACGAACGACTACTTGAGTGTGGGCAGCCACACGGAGCGCTTTGCCTACTACGCCAGCGTCAACGGCAATCGCAGCGATTTAGGTATTGCAACGCCGGTGGCACAGATCATTCATGACGCGCAGGACGGCTACGGCGGCTTCAGTACCTTGATATTCAATGCCACGCCGGAAGATCAGTTCCGCTTGGTGGTTTCCGCGCGCCACGATGACTATGATATTCCGAACACACCCGGCCAAGCGGCGGACGATGCGCAGCGCGAAACCGACACCTTCGCCATTCTCTCCTGGGTGCGAAACTTAAGCCCCGATGCGGCATTGACCAGTGCGTTGTTCTATCACCGGAACGCGGCCGACCTCGATGGCGCACCGAACGACTCGCCGATCAGCACCACCGATCGGCATTCATCGACCTATGTCGGGGGCCAGGAGTCATTGCGCTGGCACGTGGCGCGCAACGATATACAAGCGGGTGTGATGGGTTTCACCCAGCACGATGATGAATCCTTCAGCGTGCTCTTCAACGATCCCGGCAATCCCAACATCGGCAATCCGGACATTCGCCAGGCACTGAATCCCGCAGGCTCGTTGGTAGCTGCCTACCTCGAGGACACTTACCGGGCGACGGACCGGCTGACTTTCGCCGGAGGGGTGCGGCAAACGCATTTCGCCGGCGCCATCGTTGAGAATGCCACCAGCCCGCGCCTGGGCGCGACCCTGCTGCTTCCGGGGCTAGACTGGATTTTGCGCGGATTCTGGGGAAAGTACTATCAGGCACCGCCGCTCACCACGCTCTCAGGACCTCTGCTTCAGTTCGCGCAGAACAGCAATCTGGGTTTCATTCCGCTGCGCGGCGAGCGCGACGAAGAGTACCAGGTGGGCCTCACCATCCCGATTCAGGGCTGGACGGTGGATGTCGATCATTTTCACACGGCAGCGAAGAACTTTTTCGATCACAACAACATCGGCAACTCGAATGTCTTCCTGCCGCTCACCATCGACGGCGCGCTGATCCAGGGCAATGAGTTGACCATTCACTCCCCCAAGATCGGCGATGTCGGCCAATTTCATCTCGCCTACTCGAACCAGACCGCCGACGGCATCGGCGGCATCAATGGGGGGCTGACCGATTTCAACCCCGGGTCGGGCAGTTTCGCGCTGGATCACGACCAGCGAAACACGGCCAACGCAGGTTTCGATGCGACTCTTCCGCACCAGACGTTCGCCTCCGTGGAACTCTCCTACGGGTCCGGGTTTTCCAACGGTGACGCGCCGCCGAGCCACTTGCCCGGCCATGCGGAAATCAACCTAAGCGCCGGAAGGTCCTTCGGCCGGAGTCTGTCGGTCTCCCTGACGGTGCTCAACTTGACCGACCGCCACTTGCTGGTCGACAACAGCCTTACCTTCGGCGGCGTGCACTTCAACGATCCGCGGCAGATTTATGCCCAAGTGCATTATCGATTTGGCTATTGAAATGCCGCTTCGCCGCATTACAATCGCGAGCATGCCGTTTGACCTGCAACCGCACCTGCAAAACGAGCTCGTCAAGATCGAGCCTCTCGAGTCCGGCGATTTCGATGTCTTGTATGCGGTGGCCGCCGATCCGCTCATCTGGGAACAGCATCCGAGCAAAGATCGCTACCAGCGGCCGGTCTTCGAAAACTTCTTCAAGGGCGCGATGGAATCGGGAGGCGCGTTTCGGGTCATCGACAACACCAACGGTGAACTGATCGGCAGTTCCCGGTACAGCGACTATATCGAAGCGCAGCACCAAATCAGTATCGGCTATACCTTCATCGCGCGCAGCCGATGGGCTCGACATTACAATCGAGCCTTGAAAACCCTGATGCTCGACCATGCCTTCAGGTACGTCGATCGGGTGACCTTCAAGGTCGGCATCCACAATTGGCGCTCGCGCAAGGCCATGGAGAAGCTCGGCGGTGTATACATCGGCGAGGAATCGGTGAGTTATTCCGGCGAGCCGAGCCACCCCAACGTGATCTTCAAGATTGACGCCGCCGACTGGGCCGGTCGCGCGCGGACGTCCAGCTAGGCGGCGCGAAAGACGTCGCCCCTGAAGCAGCCCTCCTATCCGGCCTCGATCAGCTACCCGTCGCTCATGAATGACTCGGGGCTAGATACGCTCCAAGGTAACCTTCAAGCCATCCTTCGGCTTGGCGATGGGCACCAACTGATAGGGCATGGAGTAGCCCGGCGCAACGCTCCAGCGGTAGCGCAGCAGAAGCTGATGCATGATGGCTTTCACTTGCAGTGTGGCGAAGTGCTGGCCGATGCACATGTGGGGACCGCCGCCAAACGGCACCCAGGCGAATGCATGCCGCTTATCCTCCTGGCGCGCGGGACTGAAGCGTTCAGGATCGAATCGATAAGGGTCGGTCCACAATGAAGACATGTAGTGCACGTGGATCGGATAAATGCCGACCATCGTGCCCGCCGGGATTTCATATCCCTGGAACACCGTGTCCTTCGTGCACATCCGCGGCATGGAGGTGAGCGGCGGCGTGAGACGCAGCGCCTCGCGCATCGTCCAGGAAAGTTCGTCGAGCTGATCCAGATCGTCGTATTCGAGCTGCGCCTTGCCCAATGCCGCCGCCTTGGCGCGCAGCCGCTCCTGCCATTCTGGATGGCGCGCCAGCAGGTACATCATCGTCGTCAGCGTGCTGGTCGTCGTGTCGTGCGCCGCCATCATCAGGAATATCATGTGATCGATGATTTCCTGATCGGTGAAGCGCTCTCCCTGTTCGCTCTGCGCGTGGCAGAACTCGCTGAAGAAGTCACTGCTGTGGGTCGCGCGTTTCTGCGGCAGCAAGTCGCGGAAACGCCTTACCAGCAATTCACGTCCGCGGATGCCGCGCCACATCGAAAGCCCCGGGATGGGTGCGCGAACGATGGCCAGCGAGGCTGCCACCGTGGCGACGAAGGCTTGATTCAGATCCTTGGCGCGGCGGCCGAGTTCGACCCCCATGAAGACGGAGGCGGCCAGGTCCAGCGTCAGCTGCTTCAACAGCGGGAACATCCGGCGCGCCGCCGGACCACCGGTCGGCGGCATCCATGTGTCGACGCCGGCGTCAATGGCAGGACCCATCTGAGCAAGATAGGTGCGCAGCGCGGATTTCTGAAAGGCCACCTGCATGATGCGCCGCTGATAGCGATGCTCGTCGCCATCCATGGCCATGATGGCGCCTGGGAACACCTTGCCGATGTAGGGCTCCCAGCCGCGTGCACTGGAAAAGGCGCCGTCGCGATTCTTCCAGACGAATTCCAGCGCATCCGGCCCCAGCAGCTGGATCATGCCGCCGCGCCCGATGGCGACTCGCCAGATAGGCCCGTGGATCTGCTCCTGCGCCTTAAGGTGGCCGACCAGATCCTTGCGCATGGCGAGGATCTGACCCAAAACCGAGGATCGGTGCGTCGGGATCGTTTTGAGGGCAGGGCTGATCAAGGTTCTGAACCGGGTGCTGGAGCCGCGAGTATGCCTGCTTCCCGCGGAAGGAGTGCGCGTCCGTTCGGGTGTTGGCGTTGGTGCCGATTCTAGTTCATATCGTTTCGGCATGGGGTTATATCCGGCGGCGACTATGCGGTTTTGAGGGATGCCGGGATAATGTAGCCATGGCTACCATCGGCACAGAACGCGTATTGACGGTGCATCACTGGAACGAGACCGTCTTCAGCTTTACCACGACCCGGGACCAGGCTTTGCGGTTCGAAAACGGTCACTTCGTCATGCTGGGCCTGCGGATTGACGAAAAGCCCGTCATGCGCGCGTACAGCATTGCCAGTGCGAATCACGAGGAGCATCTGGAGTTCCTGAGCATCAAGGTCCCCGACGGCCCCTTGACCTCGCGCCTGCAGCATATCAAGCCAGGGGATGAGGTCCTCATCAGCCGCAAGCCGACAGGCACGCTGCTGCTGCACGATTTGAAGCCCGGCAAGCGTCTCTACCTGCTGAGTTCCGGAACCGGTCTCGCACCCTTCATGAGCCTCATCAAGGATCCGGAAGTCTATGAGCGTTTCGAGAAAGTCATTTTGGTGCACGGCGTGCGCTACCGCAGCGAACTGGCATATCGGGACTATATCGAGTGGGAGTTGACGCACCACGAGTATCTCGGCGACCTGGTGCGCGAGAAATTGGTGTATTTTCCGACGGTGACACGCGAGCGGTTTCGCTATCAGGGTCGCGTGACGGCGTTGATAGAGACCGGCAAGCTCTTCGAGGACATCGACATGCCCGCACTGAATCCGGCCGAGGATCGGGTCATGATTTGCGGCAGCCCGGCCATGCTGGCGGACCTGTCCGCCATGCTGGATGCGCGAGGATTCAAGATCTCGCCCCATGTGGGCGAACCCGGCGACTATGTCATCGAGCGCGCCTTCGTAGCGCGCTGAATCCGACTACTCATACAGTAGTCGCGGGCGTCGACTACTGGATTTACTTTACGCCGGCATCGCGCGTAAAGTTTTCGCCATGCCGCGCACTTTCTTCGGTCATCAGTCCTTCAAAGGTCGAGGCGCTTCGTCCAATGTTCCGGGACGATTCGATTCATTGACGCTGGAGCAAACCGACGACGGCTGGTATCAAGAGGAAATCGTCGAGACCCTGGGCGAAACCGTGCTCCCGGACCGAGCGCGCAGCATCATCACCTCCAACGATTCGCCCGATGTAGGCTTCGACTCGTCGATAAATCCGTATCGCGGCTGCGCTCACGGCTGCGTGTACTGCTTCGCTCGCCCCACCCATGCCTATCTGGGGCTCTCGCCGGGACTGGATTTTGAAACCAAGCTGTTCTACAAGGCAGACGCCGTCAGCCTCCTGGAAGCTGAACTCGCGAAACCGAAATACGTTTGTAAAACCATCGCTCTCGGGATCAACACGGATGCCTATCAGCCCTTGGAGAAGCGGCTGGAAGTCACGCGCGGCATTCTCGGTGTGCTGGCGCGCTGCCGCCATCCGGTCACCATCGTCACCAAGAGCGCGTTGATCGTGCGCGACCTGGATTTGCTCGCCGAGCTTGCGAAAGACAGATTGGTATCCGTGATGCTGAGCATCACCTCATTGAGCCCGGAGATCAAACGCACCCTGGAGCCGAGAACGGCATCGCCGCAGGCGCGTCTGCGAGTCATTCAGCAGCTATCCGGAGCAGGCATTCCGGTGGGCGTGCTCGTCGCCCCCGTGATTCCGGCCATCACGGATCACGAGATCGAGGATATCTTGAGCGCCGCGCAAGCGGCGGGCGCCACGCGCGCGGGATATGTGTTGCTGCGCTTGCCGCATGAATTGAAGATTTTGTTTCGTGAATGGCTGGCAGAGCACTTTCCGGACCGCGCCAACCACGTGATGTCGCTGATCAATCAGGCGCGCGGCGGCAAGGACTATGATTCGCAATTCGGCACGCGCATGCGCGGCACCGGCCCGTATGCACAGCTGCTGCGCACGCGATTCGACTTGGCGAAGCGCAAGCTTAAGTTCGCGGGTGCGGAGGAGCGCTATGAGCTCGATACCACTTTGTTTCGCCCACCCCTATCGGACACGCCGCAGTTGAGCCTGGGATTCTGAAGGCCCGGATTGGGGCGCCACGTCCTGGTCGCCGTGACCAAGCACCCGGTTTCGGCGGTAATCACTGGGATTCGATGGCGGCCTGGACGATAGGCCGCGCCCATTCCGGCGTCGCCATTAGCGCTGATGCGTTCTGCGGCTCCGGGAACGCCATGCGGCCACCGACCATTTCGAGGACCAGCACGGGATCCGGAATAACCTCGCCTGGCAACGCCTCGGCGCTGTTGTCGAATACCTGCAAATGAGCCAGCCGCGGCATCAACTTGATCAGGTTCGCGCGGGATCCGACCCAGCGCTCGCGAATCTTGGTTTCGGGGATGTCATGACCGCCGCTGGCGACTCGCGATCGCACGCGCTCAATGTGTTGCTCCGGGGAAGACACACCGCAAAAGAGCATCACGACATCGTGCGTTTGAGTTGCCTCGAGAAGTAGATCGGAAATCGTTCGGCCACCAAGCGTGGTTTCGAACGCATAATTCGTACCCTGGGCGATGGCCGCTTCCAGGTGGAGGCGACCGTATTCCCACGCTCGCGCGTTGGCCTCGGCAAGATCCAGTCCCAGTTGCGCCATTAACTCGCGCGCATAGGTGTCCGGGTTGAACCAGGTCAACCCATGATTGGCCAAAAGGGCACCCCCGACGGAGCTTTTACCAGCACCATTGACGCCGGCTAGTACGAAGATGAAGGGGCGGGCGCGCGCGGCGGTCCCAGTCCAAGGCATTAGAATGACGCGCCGGCCCTCGGCCGCTTCGTGAGCTTGCCTTTGACCCCTAGCAAGGCCTTCACTTTCCGGGCCGCGTCGGGCTGCTGCAAGGCGGCCAAGTGCGAATTGAAGCGGCTAGCCAATTCATCCAGCACCACTTGTTCCCGCGCATTGAGCGCCGAAATTTCCTGTACGAGCTGCCGATAGGTGGCCGCGCGAACCAATACCATTTCCACCGTGGAGTGATTCGTAACCGCTACGCTGCCCAATTCTTGCACCAGGCGCACCACCTCTCCCCACTTGTTTTTGACTTGGGAAGCGTTCTGACGGGGCAGTTCGTCGAGACCTGGCAATTCGGTAATCATGAGGGCACCCGCGTACAGTGAGCGATTGGCCAATTGTGCCAAAATAGATAAAATATGGCAAATATGTCTTCTTAAGACATTTTCGCCGATCTTCAAGCAATGCACATTGGGCTACGACCGCATTCGGCCAATCACCGCGACGGCGAATCCTAGTCCTAGGCGAGTTCAATCCGCCGCCACCGGCATAGTGCCGCCGACGGTGGGCCGCCTCACGAGAAAGCACAGTGGAATGAGCGCCACGCACAGCCATGCGGATAGATAGAAAAGATCGAGAGAAGAGAGCAGATAGCTTTGGCTCACGAGGCCCTGGGCCATCGCTCCGGCGGCACTCTGATCGTTGAGGCCCAGCTGCTGCAACTGCGCCAGGGATTGCCGATAGGCCGGCGAGAACGCGGTGATGGTGTCCGCGAGCCGCGCCTGGTGCAGCGCTTCGCGTCGATCCCAGAGCGTGGTCGTGACCGAGATGGCGAAGCTGCCGGCGGTGATGCGCAGGAAGTTCGACAGGCCCGAGGCGGCCGGAATCTTCTGGGCGGGCAGTCCATCGAAGACCACCGCGAGCAAGGTGACGAAGAACAACCCCATTGCCAAGCCCTGCACCAGCTGCGGTGCCACGAACCATAAGAAGCTGGCATCGCCGGTGAGCCCGGAGCGCATGAAATACGAGGTGGCGAAAAGAGCAAAAGCGGTGGCTGCCAGAACCCGCGGCTCGAAGCGGCGCATCAGCTTGCCGAGAACCAGCGAGGTGAGTACGGCGGTCACCCCGCTGGGCGCGGAGACCAGTCCTGCCCAGGTCGCGGTGTAGCCCTCGAAGCTCTGCAGCCACAGCGGCATCAAGACGACGTTGCCGAAGAACACGGCGTAGCCCAGGCACAGCGCCACGGTGCCGAGCAAAAAGCTGCGCGACTTGAACAGGCTTAAGTCGACGATGGGATGTTCCTCGGTGAGTTCCCAGATGAGCCAGGCGGCAAAGGCAATGACGGTGACGATCAGCAGCGTGACGATGGAGGGCGAACTGAACCAATCCAAATCCTTGCCCTTGTCGAGCATCACATGCAGCGCCCCCACCCATACGAACAGCAGCACCAACCCGACGCGGTCGATGGGTAGTTTCCGGGTCGGCGTCTCCTGCGACTTAAGATTGCCCCAGCACACGAACACACAAAACGCGCCCACGGGCACATTGATGAGGAAAATCCACGGCCACACGTAGTTGTCTGAAATGTAGCCGCCGAGCAAAGGCCCGGCGATAGGCGCCACCAACGTGGTGATCGACCAGATCGTCAGGGCCAAGTTGCGCTTGGCGGCCCCGAATACATTGATGAGCAGCGCCTGGCTGCCGGGAATCATGGGGCCCGATACGGCGCCCTGCAGGACGCGAAAAACGATCAGGGACGGCAAACTCCAGGCGAGTCCACACAGCAGCGATGCCACCGTGAACAGGGCCACCGACACCACGAAGGTGCGCACCACGCCGAAGCGCTGCATCAGCCAGCCGGTGAGCGGTACCGAAACGCCATTGGCCACGGCGAAGGAGGTGATGACCCAGGTGCCTTGATCGGCGCTCACGCCCAGGTTGCCCGCAATCGTCGGTATGGAGACGTTGGCGATGGTGGTGTCCAGGACCTGCATGAAGGTGCCCAGCGCCAGGGCAAAGGCGGTGAGGGCCCTGCGGCCGCCGGCGAGCGGGGCGGCTGCGGCAGGTGTCGGGGCAGGCGCCGGGCGAGGTGCCGCGCCCGCTGCCGCCGCAGAAACCGCTCTGGTGTTCATGAATCGCTGCTCACGGGCTGGTGGAGCTCAGCGATGCGACGGGCAGCGCCGCTGCCTGTTTCTTACTGAGCCGCACGGGCTCCTGCGCCTTGCCGCCGGCATTGTCCGCGATGATGGCCGCGATGCGTGCATCGACCGAGGGGTCGTTGCCGGCGCTCGCCTGAGCCGGCTGCGGCACGTTGCGCACCGCTGCGGTCAGCAGGGGACCGGAGGCATCGTGCAAGTCGATGCGCACATTGGCGGACAGCCCGATGCGTAAAGGATGGGCTTGGAGCTCCTTCGGATCGAGGAGGATGCGCACCGGCAGGCGCTGTACGATCTTGATCCAGTTGCCCGACGCATTTTGCGGCGGCAGCAGTGCGAAGGCATTACCGCTGCCGGCAGCGATGCCGACCACGTGCCCGTGATAGGTCACGCTGCGCCCGTACAGATCGGCGTGCAGCGTCACCGGTTGGCCGATCCGCATGCGCTCGAGCTGTCTTTCCTTGAAGTTGGCGTCGATCCACACGTCGTCGAGCGGCACCACCGCCAGCAGCGGCGTTCCGGCGGCAACGCGCTGTCCGATTTGCACGGAGCGCTTGGCGATCACGCCGCTCACCGGCGAGGTCAGCTCCGTGCGATGCAGGGCGAGTGCCGCGGTGCGCACCGCCGCCGCGGCGGCCAGCACTTGGGGATGACTGGCAATGGTGGTGCCGTCGATCTGCGCCACGGTCTGTCCCAGTTGCTGGCGGGCGGCAGCGACATTGGCACGCGTGGTAGTGACGGCATCGCGGGCGTGCGACAGTTCTTCGGCGGAAATGGCGCCATCGGCGATCAGACCGCCGCGCCGGCTCAAGTCTTCGTCGGCGGTGCGTGCCGCTTGTTCTCGCTGCGCAATCTGTGCGCGCAATTCCTGATCTTGGGCGAACAGGCCGCGGACTTGACGCACCGCGCGCGCCAGGTCGGCTTCTGCATTGGCCGCGGCGATTTTCGCATCCGCGGGGTCCAGTTCCAGTACGGGTTGTCCAAGGGTCACGCGTTGCGTGTCGTCCACGTGCAGCCCGATCACCGTGCCCGGTATCTCGCTGGTGATCTGTACCACGTCCCCGTTGACATAGGCGTCGTCGGTGGACTCGTAGTAGCGGCCGTCGAGCAGCCAATATCCCAAGTAGCCCACGGCGCACAGCACCACCAGAGCACCCAAGCCGGCGAGCCCCTTGCGGCGGGCGCGGCTGGGAGATGGGGCTTGAGGCGTGGAGGCGGCTGCCGGTGCAGGGGCTGCCTCAGTGTTCGCCGCTTTATTCGCATTCATGGGTGTGTCGTTCATGGGCTCGTCATCCGCGTAAGCGTTGGAGAAGAAGATTCTGAGCTGTGCGCAGCGGCGAGGTTGCCCGTGGCGCGGGGATCGAAGCTGCCGCCGACCGCGAGCAGCAGGGTCACGCGGGCAACCGCCTGGCTGGTCCGAATGTCCACCATGCTCTGGCGGGCGGTAAGGACCTGGGTTTCTGCATTGAGCACGGATAGATAGCTCGCCAGTCCGGCTTTGTAGCGTTCCTCGGCCAGTTGATATGCCGCTTCCGTGGCCTCGAGAGTTTGTTGCTGGTCGATCTGCTCGCGCGCCAGTGCGTCGATGCGGGTGATTTGATCGGCGGTCTGCTGCACGGCGCGGAGGACGATGCCGTTGTAATTGTCGATGGATGCATCGAGCTGCGATTCGGCGCCGCGATACTGCGCGCGCAAGCGGCCGCCATCGAACAGCGGCAGCGAGATCAGCGGGCCGCCGCCGTAGCCGCTTGCGTTTCCCTGCACCAGATTGTTCAAGCCGAAGGCGCCGAATCCAGCGAGTGCGCGCAGACTGACATCCGGATAGAACGCGGCCTTGGCGGCCAGTCGTCCGGCATCGGCCGCTTCGACGGACAGCCGGGCGGACAGTACATCGGGCCGGCGTGCGAGCAAGTTGATGGGCAGTACGGCAGGCACCGGCAGTGCCGCATCGACCTGAAATACCGGCCGTCCGATCGATGCGTAGGCATCGGCGCCCTGTCCGGTCAACGCGGCGAGCTGATGAACCGCGAGATCCGCAGCCGCCTGGGCCTGGGTGCGGGCCACGCGTGCCTGCGGCAATTGGCCCTCGGCTTGGCGCAGCTCGAGCCGGGTATCGAGGCCCGCGGCGACGCGGCGGCGGGTGATGTCGACGATGTTCTGACGTTGCGCCTCGGAGCGAGCTGCAATGTCCGCCAGGGCATATTCACGGTACAGGTCGATGTATGCCTGGGTGATGGCGCCGGCGAGCATGAGGCGCGCATTGTCCGCGTCCATCTGGGCGGCTGCCGTGAGATCCTGCGCGCGGCGCACGGCGTTCGCCTGGCGTCCCCAGAAATCGAGGTCCCAACTCAAGCTGACGCCGGCCTGTCCCATCCAAAAGCTGTGTCCCGCCAGCGGCGGCGGGATGATGTAGTTCGCGGGGGCGCGCTGGTACAACGCGCTGGCATCGAGGTTGGCACTTGGGTGGAGTCCCGCCTGCGCCGCTTGGGTTAGGGCGAGCGCCTGGCCTACTCGCGCTTGGGCTTCGGCCAGGGTTGGGCTGTCTTTGACCCCAAGGCGAATCAGCCGATCGAGCTGAGCATCTTGAAAGGAATTCCACCAGGAGTCGGCCGCAGGTTCGACGGCGGTGCCGCTCAAGCCGACCGCCTCGTCCGTGAGTTCGCGTGGATGCGCCGTTTCCTTCGGCGGCAATACGCAGCCCGTCAAGATGGCGGCACTTAGCAACAGAGGGATTGCGATGCGCATGGTTCTTAAGACCTTAAGCCGTTGCCGGCTCCTTGGCCGGCGACACCGTGGATTGCAACTGGGTGTTGAGCTTGACCAACAGGCGCCGCAGTTCATGCACCTCGGCGGTACTGAACTCGGCGAGCGCAAGATTGAGTTTGTCCACCACCAGCGGAATGAGTCCCTCGATGGTTTCACGGCCTGCAGTTGTCAGTTGCAGCTCCACTTTGCGCCGGTCTCGATCGCGGCGAACGCGTTCCAACAGCCCGCGCTCCGCCAACTGGTCGATGACGCGCGTGAGTGCACCGCTGTCGTGGCGGAACTGCGTGCAAATGTCCTTGGGGCTCACGGCAATGCCGTCGCGGAGCCATGACAGGATGATGTATTGAATGAAGGTAAAGCCGCGCGCCTCGAACACCGGCTCCATGGCATCCATCATCAGAGAGTGCGCACGCTTGGTGAGGTAGCCCACGCTGTCCTGGGCTCTATAGGTCGCCGCTCGATAATGCTGCCTGGACATTTACTGCCTCAACAATTACTGCTTTGGCAGTTATTATGCTACAACTTTGGCAACTGTCAATGCCCGGCACCGCCACTATGGGTTATTGATTAATCACTATAAATTTCAATTATTTATATGGTTTTCGATAGGCAATATCGAAGTGCTGCTTCTAGATTCCACGATGCCCTGAGATTCATCCGCCAGGTCGATCAGGGGGCTAAGAATTATGACGGTGCACGCTGAAACCAGTAGAATCAAAAGCTTGCTAAGGGCTTTGAATGTATAAATAGGCAAATCTGAACACGATCGGCGGCGTCTAAGAGCGGAATCGCGTCAGATACCTTAAGCGGAATCAATGTGTTAGATCGAAGACTCAGCGTGGCCCCGATGATGGACTGGACGGACCGGCACTGCCGTTTCCTGCATCGGCTGTATGCGCCCCACGCCTTGCTCTACACTGAAATGATCGTGGCGGCGGCCATCGTGCGCGGCGATGTGCGCCAACTGCTCGATCACGATGCCGGCGAACATCCGGTGGCCCTGCAGCTGGGCGGCTGCGACCCCGCGGAGCTGGCCAAGGCGGCGCGTATCGGTACCTCCGCGGGTTATGCGGAGATCAACCTGAACGTGGGTTGCCCCAGCGATCGCGTCAAGAATGGCTCCTTCGGCGCCTGCCTCATGCTCAAGCCTAAGCTGGTGGCCGACTGCGTACGTGCCATGCGCGATGTCACGCATCTGCCCGTTACGGTGAAGTGCCGCATCGGCATCGATGCACGCGACGACTACGAGTTTTTCCAGGGGTTCGCCGATATCGTTGTGCCGGCAGGAATCGATGCGCTCATCGTGCATGCGCGCGCCGCAATTCTTGCAGGCCTATCCCCTAAGCAGAACCGCGAGATTCCGCCCCTGAAATACGCCTATGTGCATCGGCTCAAACAAGAACGCCCCGAACTGACCGTGGTATTGAATGGGGGACTCTGCGACGGCGCGGCCGCTGCTGCGCACTTGAGCGACGGGCTCGACGGGGTCATGCTGGGGCGCGCGGCCTATCATCAGCCCGCGTTGCTGGCCGAGTTGGAGCGCCGCGTGATAGATCCCGATTGGCAGATTCCCGAGCCCTGGCAGATCGTCGAGCGCATGATCCCCTACGCCAAAGCCTGCGCTCAGCGCGGCATGCGCTTGCATTCGATCACGCGGCATATGCATGGCGTGATGGCCGGGCGCGAGGGTGCCAGAGCGTGGCGGCGCTTTCTCTCCGAGGTGGCCGCACGCCCCGATGCGGCACCGGAAACGCTGTTTTCGGCTCTACCCATGGTAAAACAGGGCCTCGCTGCATAAACGGCCTGAGCGCCCGATAGTTACGTTAAGTATAATGATGTTGGCAATGGGCAAAGAAATCGAAGTCGCCATCCTATTTGCCGATGTCGTCGGCAGCACCAAGCTCTACGAATTACTCGGGGATTTGCGTGCCCGCGACATGGTCGGCATTTGCATCGACGTCATGCGCGCGGCGACCGACCAAAATCACGGCACCGTCATCAAGATCATGGGCGATGAAGTGATGGCGACCTTTCCCAGTGCCGACGATGCCTTGAACGCCGCCGCGCAGATGCAGAGGCAAATCGTCGCGCATCCGCAGCTCAAGGTGGACGAGCAGACGGTGGCCATCCGCATCGGCTGCAACTTCGGACCCGTGGTGCTGGAGAACCGCGATATCTTCGGATCTGCCGTACATACGGCGAACCGCATGACCAGCCAAGCCAAGGCCGGCCAGATCATGACCACGGCTGCGATGGTCGAGCGCCTGTCGGCCGACTGGCGCACGTCGGTGCGCCAGATCGACATCGCCACGCTCAAAGGGCGCTCGAGCGAAGTGGCGCTGTTCGAGGTGATCTGGCAGACCGAGGATGTCACCAGCATGGTGCCGGAAATCGCCATCACCTCGCGCGAACGCGAGAAGGCGAACAAGTCGCATCGCCTGCGCCTGCGTTATCAGGGACAGGAAGTCCTGGTGAACGAGACCCGCGCGAACATCACCATCGGACGCGCCGAGGAAAACGATCTGGTGGTCAAAGGCAATCTGATCTCACGGTTGCACGCGCGCGTGGAGATCAATCGGAATAAATTCATGCTGATCGATCAGAGCACGAACGGC
The DNA here is from genome assembly GCA_021323735.1 of Gammaproteobacteria bacterium. Lineage (GTDB taxonomy): Bacteria > Pseudomonadota > Gammaproteobacteria > Steroidobacterales > Steroidobacteraceae > Bog-1198. Next base: position 9,572 of record JAJPKM010000050.1, on the reverse strand, counting down.
ACATTTGTCCTCGGCAAGGATGGTGAAGAAGCCTTCGTGCGCCGCGATTCCATGCAGATTCGCGGCGAAGGGCTCATCGGGCTCGGCAAAGCCCCCGACAGCAACTCTTCGCAGGTGATTCGCTACACCTGCGAGGAGTGAATTCCTCGACCCTCGCAGGCGAGTCGCCATACCTGCGGGGAGTGAATTCCTCCATCCCCGCAGGGTGACTCGCGACAGGAGCGATCTACCCCTGCGGCGCGTGTACTCGCTGCACGGCGTTCTTGAGCTCCGTCTTCAACGATGGCGGCATACGCTCGCCGAATTCGGCGAAGTAATTGTCGATGCCGGCAAATTCTTCCTGCCACAGCCGGGGATTGACGGCCAGCAGTTCTTCGATCGCGGCCGGATCGACATTCAAACCCTGTAAATCCAGATCCGCGGGAGCCGGCAGGTGCCCGATCGCGGTGTCGCGCGCGGCGGCCTTGCCCTTGCAGCGATCGATGATCCAGCGCAGCACGCGCAAGTTCTCGCCATAGCCCGGCCACAGATACTTGCCGGCGGCGTCCTGACGGAACCAGTTGACATGAAAGATTTGCGGCGGCGATTTGAGTTTCGCGCCGACATTGATCCAATGCGACCAGTAATCGGCGAAGTTGTAGCCGGCAAACGGCTTCATCGCCATCGGATCCCGGCGCACCACGCCGATGGCGTCCGTCGCCGCCGCCGTGGTCTCGGAGGCCACGCCGGCACCCACGAGCACGCCGTGCAGCCAATTTCGCGCCTGGTACACCAGGGGCGCCAGGGCACGGCGCCGGCCGCCAAAGACGATGGCGGAGATCGGCACACCGCCGGGGGCGTCCGCGAGTTTCGAATAGCTCGGGTTTTGCTTGGCGGAGACGGTGAAACGGGAATTCGGCTGCGCTGCGGGACTCTTGAACGGATCGTACGGCCGTCCCTGCCAATCGGTCACGGGTTTGCCTTCGCTCAATCCCTCCCACCAGGGCTGATTGTCCGCGGTCAATCCGACATTCGTGAAAATCGTGTCCTTGCGTATCATGTCGTACGCGTTGCGATTGGTCTTGGCGTTGGTCCCCGGCACCACGCCGAAGTAGCCGGATTCCGGATTGATGGCATACAGACGGCCGTCCTTGCCGGGGTGCAGCCAGGCAATGTCATCGCCCACCGTCCACACCTTCCAGCCCTGGTAGCTCGCCGGCGGAATCAGCATTGCCAGGTTGGTCTTGCCGCAGGCGGAAGGAAAAGCGCACGCCAAGTAGTGGATCTCGCCCTGGGGATTTTCAATGCCGACGATGAGCATGTGTTCGGCCAGCCAACCTTCGGTGCGCGCCTGCCAACTGGCGATGCGCAACGCATGACACTTCTTGCCGAGCAGGGCGTTCCCGCCGTAGCCGGAGCCGAAGCTCTTGATGGACAGCTCTTCGGGGAAGTGCATGATGAAACGACGCTCCGGATTCAGATCCCCTGTGGAATGCAGACCCTTGACGAAGGTTCCGTCGCGCGTGATGCGCTCGAGCGCGGCGCGGCCCATGCGGGTCATGAGCTGCATATTGAGCACCACGTAGGCGCTGTCGGTGATCTCGACGCCGCAGCGTGAAAAGGGCGAGTCGATGGGGCCCATGCAATAAGGCACCACGTAGAGCGTACGGCCCTTCATGCAGCCCGCAAACAAGGCGTCCATTTGTGCGTGGGCCTGCTCCGGCGCCATCCAATGGTTGTTGGGGCCGGCGTCTTCCTGATTCTTGGTACAAACGAAAGTGAGATGTTCGACGCGTGCCACGTCCGAGGGGTGGGAGCGCGACAGCACGCAACCGGGAAAACTGTCGGGATTGAGGGGCAGCAACTGCTTCTGCGCCACCAGCTCGCGCTTCAGCGCGGCAAATTCTGCATCGCTGCCATCGCACCAGTAGATGCTCTGCGGCAGCGTGAGCTTGGCGACCTCGTCGACCCAGGCGGCAACATCATGATTCATGGAGGCAAGGGTGCTTACGTGCTGTGGGGCAGTGGCCATGGGTCGTTCCTAGAAGAAAGCTTGATAGACTCATAAGGATGACAGATGGGTGTGGGCTCGCCAACTCCCCTTCGCCGGTGAGAATGCGCTGACAACCCAAGGTCTCGAGCCGCGCTCCAACCTGTTTCCTGCTAAGGGGCGGAGGACTCGGTTCGAACCTTAAGTACATGATTATAAATGCCTTACAATGCACTCTGGTACTTAAGGCGCGAGCGATGCATCCATACTCATTCCTGGCCTCGGTCATGTGGCTCGTTTCCGGCATGATCGCGGCAGCGGCCGATGCGCCCATGGCACCCCCTGAGGTGGACATCCGAGCGATTGCCGAGGTTGAAGCACGGCAGGTGGAGCAGGGGCGCGAAGTTCGAAAATTATTGCCGGCCGATCGCGTGGTATCCGGCGACTGGATCATCTACACCTTGGAGGTGCGCAACATCACGCCGGCAGCGATACCGGCGCCGACCGTGACTTACCCCGTTCCGGAACACGTGTCGTACGTGGCGGATTCGGCGGTGGGGCCCGCCGCCGAGGTGAGCTACTCCATCGACGGGGGCCGCAGTTTCGATGGGCCGGAGAATTTGAAACTTCAAGATACGGACGGCCAGCGCCGGCTTGCCGTCGCGACCGAATACACCCACATTCGCTGGCAGCTGAAGCATGGTTTGAAGGCCAATTCAGTGGCATTTCTGCGTTTTCGCGCGCGGGTCAAATAACCTAGGCCGATTCGTCGTAGGCTACGATCCGTTGAATCCATGAACAGCGACTACCAGGACATTTTTCGCACCGAAGGGCCGCTGGCACTCGCGCTGCCTCACTATGCCTATCGGCCGGAGCAGGCGTTGATGGCCAAGGCGGTGGGCGCGGCGCTGGCGCGGCTTACGCCCTTGATCGTCGAGGCGGGCACCGGCACGGGCAAGACCTTTGCCTACCTGATACCCGCGCTGCTCTCCGGGCGCAGCGTCATCATCTCGACCGGCACGCGCACGCTCCAAGACCAGCTGTTCCGCCGCGACGTGCCGATGCTCGCGAAGGCGCTGGGATTGCCGGTGAAGATTGCGTTGCTCAAGGGCCGCACCAACTACCTATGCCGGCATCGGCTGGACCTGGCGACTCAACAAGGTTCTCTGCTGGGGCCGGAGCGCGGTGTCACTCGGATGCTGGCGCGGGTATCACGCTGGGCGGCAACGACCAAGACGGGTGACCTGGCCGAATTGACCGATCTACCCGAACAGTCGTCGCTGTGGCCCAGCATCACCTCGACCCGGGAGAATTGCCTGGGTCAGGAATGCGCGCAATTTTCCCGCTGCCATGTGTTCGACGCACGCCGCAATGCGCAGGCCGCCGACATCGTCGTGGTGAACCATCACCTGTTGCTGGCCGATCTGGCGTTGAAGGAGGAGGGTTTCGGCGATTTGCTTCCCGGTGCCGAGGCCGTGATCTTGGACGAAGCACATCAAGTCCCGGACATCGCGGCGCAGTTCTTCGGGCAAGTCTGGTCGGTACGCCAGGTGCAAGTGCTGATGCGCGATATTACCGCCGAGCTTCAGGCGGCGGCCATCCGCGCGCCGGCCATCGTCGAGGCAGTGATCGCCGTCGATGGGTACCTGGACAGGTTGAGATTTGCCCTTGCGCGCGGTGCAGGCCGCCAAGAATGGTCGGATTTGCCCGACGCGTTTCTGGACCTGCTACCGGACATCGAGAATGCATTGAGCGATCTGGCGGTGCAGCTGGAGAACTTGGGCGGCGGTGCGGGCACCGCGAACTGCTCGCGCCGCGCCGCGCATGTGGCCAACACGCTCGCCGCGTTGCGCGAGCTTTCCGATGACTCAGGACTGCGCTGGGTCGAAACCGGCACCACCGGCATGACGCTGCAATTCACACCCTTCGAGATCGCCGAGCGGCTGCGCGAGTATGTCGAGTCGCGGCCCTGCGCCTGGGTGTTTACCTCGGCGACCCTGGCCATCGGCGAAGATTTTTCGCATTTTGCGGCCAGGATCGGCCTGGCCGAAGCGCGCACGCTGCGCATCGACAGCCCGTTCGACTACGCCAACCAGGCGCGGCTGTTCCTGCCGCCGCGCATGCCGGAACCGCAGGATGCGGCGTTCGCCGACAAATTCATCGACGCCTGTGCGCCGCTGCTGCAGGCAAGCGGCGGCCGCGCATTCCTGCTGTACACCAGCTATCGCGGACTTGCTGAGGGTGTGCGGGCGCTGAAGGCACGCTTCCCGGAACCTCCCTTCCCGGTTCTGGTGCAGGGTGAGGCACCGCGCGAAGCGCTGCTCAATCGGTTTCGCGAACTCGGCAACGCCGTGCTCCTGGCGACGGGTAGTTTTTGGGAAGGCGTGGATGTGAAGGGTGATGCCCTTTCCATCGTGGCCATCGACAAATTGCCCTTTGCCGCGCCGGACGATCCCTTGCTCAAGGCGCGACTCGAGGGAATTCGCCGGCGCGGAGGCAATCCCTTCTTCGAGTATCAACTGCCGCAGGCAGTCCTTGCATTGAAGCAGGGGGTGGGCCGCTTGATCCGCGATTTCGACGACTTCGGCGTGATCGTCATCGGCGATCCGCGCATCAGATCCAAAGCCTATGGGCGGGTGTTCTTGGAGTCGATGCCGCCCAGCCCGGTCGTTTCCGAGAGTGCCGTGGCAGCGCAATTCTTGAGCGACCGCTTGCATCCGCGGCAGCGCGCCGCGCCGGCCGATGCGGAGTCCTTGAGATAGTGCGTATCCTCGCATTGGACGCGGCCACGGAGGCATGCTCGGTCGCCCTGTGGCTGGACGGCGAATTGGCGGTGCGCTCGATCGAGTCGGGCAAGAGCGGCTCACAGCACCTCTTGAGCCTCGTCGAGGAGTTGGCGGCCGCCGGACAGGTGGCCTTGTCCACCCTGGACGGCATCGCCGCGAGCATCGGGCCCGGTGCCTTCACGGGAGTCAGAATCAGCGTGGCAGTGGCCCAAGGTCTGGCATTTGGCCTCGGTGTTCCGGTGGTGCCGGTCACGACGCTGGAGGCATTGGCGCTGCAAGTTCTTGACCCCCTCGATGACCCTCAACATGCCTCGCAACAGGCCCCTCAAGATGCCCTGCTTCATGACCTACAACATATCCCGGATGAGCCGGCCGCCCTCGGGGCCAACACTCAAGCCATCGCTTGCCTGGATGCGCGCATGGGTGAGGTGTATTGGGGCTGCTTCTTGAGGGATGCTGCCGGGCGACTGATCGAAAGCAGCGCGCCCAAGGTTGGCCCTGCGGCCTCAGTGACCTTGCGCAGCGGCGTCCGGTATCGAGGCGTCGGGCGCGGTTTTTCGGCTTATCCTGAACTCGCCAGGCTTCCCGGACTCATTCTCACCCGGCGCAACGCCTTAGGGCTGCCCTGCGCCCGTGAGTTCGCGCGCCTCGGCGCTGCGCGTCTGGCGAGCGGGGGCGGTATTGACCCTGCCGATCTTAAGCCGCTCTATGTGCGGGACAAAGTGGCATTGACCGAAGCGGAACGTGCCCGCCAAACCTGAAGACAATTACACTGTCATGGAACCGTCACAATCGAGGCCTGTAATAGTCGTCTTTAGAATCAAGGGACTAACGTAATGTCAGCCAGGCGCATTCTCGTAGTCGAAGACGAAAAAGCCATTCGCGACATGATTGCCTTCGGTTTGCGGCGCGCCGGCTATGATGTGCGTGAGGCCGAGGACTGCCGGGAAGCCCGTGCGCGCATCGTCGACCTGCGGCCGGACCTCATGCTGGTCGACTGGATGCTGCCGGACATGAGCGGCCTGGAACTCACCCGTTCCCTAAAGCGCGCCAAGGACACCGAGGAAATTCCGGTGATCATGCTCACCGCGCGGGCGGAGGAGCAGGACAAGGTCAATGGCTTGGAGGGTGGGGCCGACGACTACATCACCAAACCGTTCTCGCCCCGTGAATTGCTGGCGCGTATCCAAGCGGTGCTGCGAAGGGCGGCGCCGGCAGGTGCCGATGACATCGTCGAAGTCGACGGGTTGAAGCTCGATGACTCGAGCCATCGGGTGAGTGCCGGCGAACGGGAAATCGCCCTGGGGCCCACCGAATATCGCCTGCTGCATTTCTTCATGACCCACCCGGAGCGGGTATTTACCCGCGGTCAGTTGCTCGACCGTGTCTGGGGGGGTAATACTTACGTCGAAGAGCGCACCGTGGATGTGCACATTCGCAGGCTGCGTAAGGCGCTCGAGCCGTTTTCATTGGAGAAGTTGGTGCAAACAGTGCGTGGCGCCGGGTACAGATTTTCCACGCGCGACGCCTAAGCGAGCGAATTTGGCAGCGATGTGGACCTTCGCGCTCGCGCGGCTCGCGGGCATTTTGCTGTTGGGCCTGTGCGCGGGCCTGCTGATCGAGCCCATTTGGCTGTGGATCTTGGGAGCAGCCTGCCTGTACCTGGCCTGGCAGTTGCTGAATCTTTACCGCGTGGACCGTTGGCTGCGGCTGCGCTCGCAAATCGACCCGCCGGGCATCGGCGGAATTTGGGGCGACATCATCGCCCAGGTCATCCGCCTGCATCGGCGCAAGCAATATCACAAGCAGCGGCTGGTGCAGCTGTACCGCGAACTGCGCCGCTCCACGGCCGCGCTGCCCGACGGCGTCATCATCTTGAGCACCCAGCGCGAAATCGTCTGGTTCAACCGGCAGGCCGCGCGCCTGCTCGGCCTGAGGAGGCCGGTGGACGTGGGTTTGCGCATCGACAATCTGATCCGCGCGCCCGAGTTTGCGCGCTATCTGCACGGCGATGACTACTCGATGCCGCTGGTGATCCGCCCGCCGGTGCAGATCGACATGTTCCTCGCCTTGCAGATGGTGCCCTATGGCGGCGGCCAGTCCCTGCTGCTGGTGCGCGATGTCACGCGGCAGATGCGGCTCGAAGCGATGCGCAAGGACTTCGTCGCCAACGCCTCGCACGAGCTGCGTACCCCGCTGACGGTGATTTCCGGCTACCTCGATACGCTGGCCGACGACCCCTCGATCGATCCGGCCTGGGGAGGTCCGATCAAGGACATGCGCGCGCAGGCGCAGCGCATGAACGCCATCATCGCCGATCTCTTGGAATTGTCGCGCCTGGAATCCGCGGACGGCGAGGCGGCACGCGAGCCCATCGATGTACCCCACATGCTGGAGCGGCTGCATCGCGACGCGCTCATCAGCGCCGATCGGCCCCGGCACGTGCTGCTGGACCTGGAATCGAGCGACGGACTGTACGGCACCGCGCACGAGATCGAGTCCGCGTTCACGAACCTGCTGGTCAATGCGCTGAAGTACACCCAACCGGAGGGAACGGTGCGTATGCGCTGGTGGACCGACGAGGAGGGCGCCTATTTTTCCGTCATCGACAGCGGCATCGGCATACCCGCCGAGCACATTCCGCGGCTCACCGAGCGCTTCTACCGGGTGGACGCTGGACGCTCGCGAGGACAGGGCGGCTCCGGCTTGGGATTGGCCATCGTCAAGCATGCCCTGCAGCGCCACGGCGGCTGGCTGGACGTGCAAAGCACCGAGGGCAAGGGCAGTACCTTTACCTGTCATTTCCCCCAGCAACGAATTTGGAAACTGCAGCTGCGGAACGCGGCGAGCGCATGAACCTCACATATAATCACGCACGAGGTTGACGTAGGCGGCAATCGGATGTAAACGAACGCGAGTATTTGTCCCCACGCAATGATTGCAGCAAGGTTGAATTTATGGAAACCGCCGATCTGACCCATCATATTTCCCGCCGCTTCAACGAGGACTTGGAGAAGGTGCGCAACCAGGTGCTGCAGATGGGCGGGTTCGTCGAACAGCAGCTGCACAAGGCGATCACCGCCCTGGTCGAGGGCGACAGCCGCCTGGGCGAATCGGTTGCCACCGACGACTACAAGGTCAACGGCATGGAGCTGTCGATCGACGAGGAATGCAGCCGCATCCTGGCGATCCGCGCGCCTGCGGCCGGCGATCTGCGGGTCATCGTCGCCATCATCAAAACCATCACCGATCTCGAGCGTATCGGCGATGAAGGCGAGAAGATCGGCTATATTGCCTCGCGTCTGGCCACCATGGAGCGTCCCGCGGACAAGTACCGGGAGGTCAAGCACTTAGGGCGGCAGGTGGCGCAGATGGTGCACGACGCGCTGGATGCCTTCGCGCGCATGGACTCGCAGGCGGCCCTAAAGACCGCCCAAGAGGATAAAATGGTGGATGAAGAGTACGAGTCGATCCAGCGTCAGTGCATCACCTTCATGATGGAGGACCCGCGCACCATCCGTCGCGCGCTCGAGATCATGTGGATCGTGCGCGCACTGGAGCGGATCGGCGATCATGCCAAGAACATTTGCGAGTATGTGATTTACATGGTGCATGGCAAGGATATCCGCCACTCCTCGCTCGAGGACGTGGCCAAGCAGATCGACGCGGCGCACGCGCTCATGCGTCGCTGATGACGGCGCGACGCGGGAATCTTCTCGGGTTCTTGGCCTGTGCAGGCTTGCTGGCGTACGCCTATTACGCCCAGTTCGTCATGCACCTGGAGCCCTGCCCACTGTGTATTTTCCAGCGCATCGGCGTGTTCGCGCTGGGGGTGGTGTTCTTGATCGCCGCCCTGCATGACCCGGCGCCCCTGGGTCGAAGGATCTATGCGGTGCTGCTGGCGCTCGCGGCTCTGGCCACCATCGGCGTCGCCTTGCGCCACCTTTACATCATGAGTCTGCCGCCCGACAGCGTCCCGGCCTGCGGTGCCTCCTTGGACTTCATGCTCAAGGTGTTTTCCTTGAGCGAGGTTTTGGTGAAGGTGCTGACCGGCTCCGGGGAGTGCGCCAAAGTGACCTGGCAGTTCCTCGGGCTGGCGATGCCGGCATGGGTTTTGATCAGTGCGATCGCCTTGGGCGTTTTCGGCTTGTGGGTCAACCTGCGACGCCAGCCGCCCATCCTGCGCTTCTGATGTCCGGCGGCCCGAGATTGCCCGAGACCCCGCGATTGCCCGGCACCGCGCAATTATCCAGCACAACGCAATTGTCCGCCGCCTCGCCGCTGTCCAGCACCCTGCGCCTCACCCAGGAGTTGATCGCGCGTCCGTCGGTCAGCCCGGTGGACGGTGGTTGCCAGGCGCTGATGATCGAGCGACTCAACGCGCTGGGCTTCAGTGTCGAAAGCCTGCGCTTCGGTGCCGTCGACAATTTCTGGGCCATGCACGGCAGCGGGGGGCCGGTGTTCTGCTTTGCCGGTCACACCGATGTCGTGCCCTCGGGTCCCCTGGACGAATGGCGTTCCGATCCCTTCGAACCGGTCATCCGCGACGGGCTCCTGTACGGCCGAGGCGCGGCGGACATGAAAAGCGGCTTGGCCGCGATGTTGACCGCGAGCGAGGAGTTCATCGGCCGGCACCCGCAGCACCGCGGCACCCTTGCATTCCTGATCACCAGCGATGAGGAAGGCCCTTCGGTGGACGGCACCCGCCGAGTGGTCGAGGTGCTGCGCGAACGCCATCAGAGCATCGATTGGTGCCTGGTGGGGGAGCCGTCCAGCGAGAGCACGCTGGGGGATACCATCAAGATCGGCCGCCGCGG
>JAJPKM010000024.1 GCA_021323735.1 Gammaproteobacteria bacterium | reverse complement strand
GGGGCTTGCCGGGCCGCAGCTCGTCGTAAATCCCCGCAATCCGGTGCAGCCGAAAACGCCTGCGCCACTTGCCTATCGTGGTGTAGTGGCAATCGAGTCGATGGGCCACTGCGCGGTTGCTTTCACCAGCGGCACAGGCCAGCACAATGCGCGCTCGCAGACTCAACGCTGCCGGCAGCGAGCGCGAACGCGCAAACGAGCCAAGCTGCGCCTCTTCAGCTTCGCTCAAAACCAGTTCCGCCTTCGGTCGTCCCCTCGCCATCGCTGTATCTCCGCTCGGAAAGATACCTCAATGATAGGTTCGATATATGACACTAATTAGTGGGACACCACACTAGCTCTCGAAGAACCCCATCTTCACGCCCGCCAGCTGTACGACATCGTTGTCATTGAGGCGGCGTGCCTGCGGACCGATCGGGACCCCATTGACCTGGGGATAGTCGTTCTCCTTGCCGCTGTCGACATGCACGATGAAGTAGCCTTCGGCGCGCCGAGTGATCGCCGCGACCTGCACGCCGGGACGTCCGAGGGTCGTCAGTGCCTTGGTCAGCTCGAGTTCCCGGCCGGCGAACGCGCCGCTCAGCACCTGCAACTTCGCCTTGGGTAGCGCGGTGGCGCTGTCCGGCACGGTGGGCCGCTTGGAAGCGACGGCCTTGGCGGCCTGATCCACCGCCGCGGTGACTTTGCGAATGCGGTCCTCACCCTGGGAGCTGGGCGTAATGACCATGGTCTTTTCGAACTCGTCCTGCTCGACCTCGCCGTCTTGGCTGTCGACGAAACGTAATTGGTGATGGCCGACGGTGATGACGTCGCCGTGCTGCATCGCATGTTTCTTGATCAGCTTGCCGTTGACGTAGGTCCCATTGGTGCTGTTCAAATCCTCGAGGAAGGAGTCGTTCAGAATATTGATGATGAGCGAGTGATGGCCGCTCACCGCCGGATTGTCGATACGGATATCGTTGTCCGGTAGGCGCCCTATGGTGTAGCGCTCTTTATTCATGTTGTATTCCGCGAGGACATTACCGTCCAAGCTGAGCATCAGGCGTGCCATTCAGACTCCGTTTCGCTAGCCGAACCATCCCAAGATTTTGTCAAATATACGCCGTTGCGCCGGGAAGGGCTCTTGGACGTGCGCCATGATCACCGACACATTATCCCGGCCGCCATTATCGTTCGACAGCTGTATCAGCTGCTTAGCAACCATATCAAGATTAGCACTAAAGGTGCTGATTGTTAAATGAATGTCCTCGTCCTCAATCATGTCAGAAAGGCCATCCGAACACAGTACGTAGTAGTCACTTTTCTGTGCCGGCTGCTCGTGGATCTCGACCTCCACATTCTGCTCCACCCCGAGCGCCCGTGTAACATAATTCTTGTTGGTGGCGCGCTGCGCCTCTTGCTGGGAATAAAATCCCCGGTCGACCAGCTCTTGTAGCAGGGAATGGTCCAAGGTCATCTGCTCGAAACGATTGTCCCGCAGGCGGTAGGCGCGGGAATCGCCGACATGGGCTATCGATACCTTGTTGTCATGGAACAGGCAGGCTACCACCGTGGTACCCATGCCCTCGCACTGAGGCTGGGTCTTCGAGGTGTGGTAGATGATCTTGTTGGCCCTGTGGATCGCATCACGCAGGATGATACTGGGACGAGTCAATCCGGACTCAGGATCGCGGGCGGTCAGATCCTCCCGTACGAAGGCATCCCGCACCAGATTGATGATGGTCTTCACGGCGATGCCGCTGGCGACCTCGCCGGCGTTATAACCACCCATGCCGTCAGCCAGGACGAACAGGCCGATGTCGGCCTCGCTGCCGATCATGTCCTCGTTGTGTTCGCGCACCTTACCGGTATCCGTGAGTGCGACGCTGGCGATTTTCCCCTTCAAGCTCATGGATTTTTGACTGCTTTTCGTATCATGCACCTAAACCCACTCATGGCGATCCGCTCGGTATCCGCGAGCGACAATCCTCCAGGGCTGCCGCCATTTGGGCGCCGGAGTCGAACCGCGCTTCAGGATTCTTGGCCAGGGCTCGGTCGATCACGCTCTCGACACAGGCCGGCAAATCCGGCCGGAACGCTCGCAGCGAAGGGTGGGGCGCTTCGGCGATCTGCTGCATGAGGCCGGTCATCGAATCAGCGGTGAACGGGAGCTGGCCGGTTAACAATTGAAATAGGCTAACACCCAGGGAAAACAAGTCCGAGTGACCTGTCACAGTTCGTCCTTCGAGCTGCTCGGGTGACATAAATGACGGCGTTCCGAGAACTATGCCCGTGCGCGTGCTGCCGGCACCGCTCAAGCGCGCGATGCCGAAATCCGTGATCTTCAGGACATCGGTGCTCGGGTCGTACATGAGGTTCGCGGGCTTGATGTCCCGGTGCACCACCTGCTGCTTGTGCGCAAATCCCAGCGCGTCCGCCGTGCGCCCGATGACCTCCAGCACCTTGCGCGGGTCCATCAAATTATGCGACTTCGCATAGTCGCTCAAATGGCGGCCTTTCAGATATTCCATCGCGATGTAAGCCAGTCCCCGTTCTTCGCCCACATCATAGATGGTGACGATGTTCGGATGATTGAGCCGGCCGGCGGTTTCGGCCTCGCGAAAAAAACGCGAACGGGCCTCGGTGAGCTCGGCATCGCTGAATTCGCTGGCGAGCGGAATGGCCTTGATGGCGACCATGCGGTTGATGGCCGTGTCGCGTCCGAGATAGACGATGCCCATCGCGCCGCGGCCGATTTCGCGCTCGAGCTGGTATCGCCCGAGCCGCTCGATGTCGAGGACGGCAGGGGCGTCGGGGCGGGTGCTCGGAGCGGCCCGCAGGTTCGGTGTGGTGGCTCCCATGGCGGCCTGAGAGGGCGCCGCGGGTGCCGTTTTGGCGGCGCTGCCCTTGCCCTTGGTGCGGTCGGTGTCCATCAGACGCCGCAGGCGGGCGGCGACATCCTTATAGGTGTTGTCGAAGCGCGCGAGGTGTCGGTAGACCGCCGTCGCCTGGGGGCCGCGCCCCCGCTGCTCCATCTGATTGCCCAGGGAATACAAGTCGCCGAGAACCGTGGCGCTGGGCTTGCGGCCCTTGAGCTCCGCGAATCGCTGCTCGAAATTGTCCAGCAGCCTCGCAGTGTCGCTGCCCAAGGCCGACTTCGGCGGCGGCATCGGTACGGCCGCGGGCCTGCGCCGCCCCCACAGGAAGAGCGCGCTACCGCCGGCCAACAGCGCAATACCCGGCAGCCACAATGCCCAAGTGACGGTGTGCAAAGGGGCAAGCACTCGGAGCAATAGGCCTGTTGCGAGGAAACCTGCGCCCAGAATCGCTGCGATCAGTCCAAATTTGCTCATGCAATAGACATAATCCGAGCTAAGAAGCCGGGCAGTATAGGTGATTGGGCCACAATACCGGCAATCCTAAATTCACAGATCGGTGCGAAGGTGCGCCCATGGCGAAGTCTAAACAGGTTTTTGTCTGCCAGAATTGCGGTGCGGCCGCGCCCAAATGGCAGGGGCAGTGCGCCACCTGCGGGGAGTGGAATACGCTGGCCGCCGAGGTTTTGAGCACGAATCCGCGCAAAACGGGCTCAGCGGCACGGGGCGAGGACGCTTCATCTTCGCTGGCGGCTGAGGCCATCGCCGAATCCCCGAGGCTTGGCACCGGCTCGACGGAACTGGACCGCGTGTTGGGCGGCGGGCTGGTATTGGGCTCGGTGACGCTGATCGGCGGGGACCCGGGCATCGGGAAGTCGACCTTGATGCTGCAGTCCGCGGCGGCGCTCAATACGGCGGGCCGGGTGCTGTACGCGACCGGCGAGGAGTCCTTGAAGCAGGTCGCCCTGCGTGCCCGGCGGCTCGGTCTCGAGACGGCTACCGCGCGCTTGATCGCCGAGACCTGCGTGGAAGAAATCGTCGCTGCGGCGGCGGGTCTGTCGGCCCGCGTGCTCATCGTGGATTCCATCCAGACCATGCATTCGGAGCGGGTGGAGGCGGCCCCCGGTGCCGTCTCGCAGCTGCGTGAATGCACCGCCGAGCTGGTGCGCTTTGCCAAGGCCAGCGGCACGGCGGTGCTCTTGGTGGGGCATGTCACCAAGGAAGGACAAATCGCCGGACCGCGCGTGCTCGAACACATGGTGGACACGGTGCTGTACTTCGAAAGCGATACCGGCAGCCGTTACCGGGTCCTGCGCTCGGTCAAGAATCGGTTTGGCGCCGCCAACGAGATCGGCGTGTTCGCGATGCTGGAGCAGGGCTTGCGTGAGGTCACGAACCCTTCGGCGATTTTTCTGTCGCACCATGCGGAGCCGGTCCCGGGCAGCGTCATTACCGTCATGCGCGAAGGAACGCGATCGCTGCTGATCGAGGTGCAGGTGCTGGCCGATGAAGCCTTGAGCGGCAATCCGCGGCGGGTCGCGGTGGGCATCGACGGCAACCGCTTGACCATGCTCCTGGCGGTTGCCCATCGGCATGGAGGATTGCTGCTGCATGGTCAAGATGTCTTTGCCAACGTGGTCGGGGGCGTGCGCATGGCCGAGACCGCCGGCGATCTCGCCATCGTGATGGCGGCGCGCTCGAGCTTGAACGATTCGCCCGTCCCCAATTCCCTGATCGCATTCGGCGAGCTGGGGCTCGCCGGAGAGATTCGCCCGGTGCCTTTCGGCGAGGAGCGCCTGCGCGAGGCGGCGAAGCATGGTTTCAAGCTGGCCGTCGTTCCGGAAGCGAATGTGCCGAAACGTCCGCCGGAGGGCATGAGCGTGCGCGGCGTCACGCGTTTGAATCAGGCGTTGGAAGCTTTCTAGCCGGCTGCGGCGGGCGGATACGCACGGTCTTGATGGCATTTTCGCCGGTCTGCAGGACCTCGAGCATGTAGTCCGCCAGTTTCAAAGTGGTACCGGGTTCCGGAATGGTCTCGAGAAACTCCACGATCAAGCCATTCAAGGTCTTCGGTCCGTCGGTCGGCAGGTTCCACCGCATCGAGCGATTCAGCGCGCGGATCGTTGCCGAGGCATTGGCGACGAAGCTGCCGTCCGCTTCCGGATGCACGTCTTTGTGCATCATGGTTGCCGGGTCGGTGGTGAATTCGCCGACGATTTCTTCGAGGATGTCTTCGATCGTCACGAGACCCTGGATATCGCCGTACTCATCGACCACGAATGCCATGCGGCGTTTGTTGCGCTGAAAGTTCAGCAACTGCGTGTTGAGCGTGGTACCCGAGGGCACGAAATAGGCCTCGCGCGCGCCGGCCGCCACGGCCAGCGTGTCCCTATCGAGCCGCCCCCGCGCCAATTCGCGCACCACTTGCTTCATATGCAACAGGCCGATGATGCGGTCGATCTCTCCTTCGTATACGGGCAGCCGGGTGTGCTGGCTTTGGCGCAGCTGTTCCAGGATGCGGTCCCAGTCATCGTCGATATCGATGCCCACGATCTCATTGCGCGGCACCATGATGTCCTCGACCGTGGCACTCTCCAGATCCAGGATGCTCACCAGCATTTGTTGATGGCGCCGCGGAATCATGGCCCCGGCCTCGGCCACCACCGTGCGCAGCTCTTCACTGCTCAATGAATTGGCCGCGACCTGGCGCGACACGCCGAACAGTCTCAAGACCCCATTGGCGAGCAGGTTCGTCGCCCAGACAAACGGGTACAGCAAGAACAGTAACGGCGTGTAGATGTAGGCCGCGGGCAGCGCCAGGCGCTCCGGATGCAATGCTCCGAAGGTCTTGGGGGCGACCTCGCAGAAAATCAGCAGCACGAATGCCAGAAGCCCGGCGCCGAAAGCCACCAAGAACTCACCGCCCAAGCGCAGAGCAATGAAGCCGACCAACATGGGTGCTGCCACGTTGACGAGCGTGCTCAACAGCAGGATCAACCCGATCAGTCGATCGGGCCGCGCCAGCAGTGCCTCGGCCAGGCGCGCGCTGCGGCTGCCTTCCTGCGCCCGGTGCCGCAGACGGTAGCGGTTGAGGCTCATGAGGGCCGTTTCGCTTCCGGCAAAAAATGCGGCGAGAACGAGTAACACCGCCAGTGCTGTGAACAAGAGCCCGAGGGACGGCTGTGTCATTCTTGGGTAGTGCGGGGCCTAGCCCCAGTGCCGTCCGAACAAATACTCGAGCACGAACTTCACGCCGAAATAGGCCACAGCCAGTATCCCGAAGCCCCATAAGGTCCAGCGCACCGCGGATCGCCCGCGCCAGCCGAAGCGCAGACGCCCGATCAACAGCACGCCGAACAACAGCCAGGCGATGAGCGACAGGACGGTCTTTTGCACCAGGTTCTGCGTGAATAAATTCGTGACGAACACAAACCCCGTGATCAGCGCCAGCGTCAACAGGCCGAAGCCGGCCGCGATGAGCCTAAACATCACTTTCTCGAGCGCATCGAGCGGCGGGAATGCACTCGGCAAATCGGCGATGCGGCGCGTACGCAGACGCCGATCGAGGAACACCAGCAATATGGCGGTGACTGCCGCGGCAAACAGCAATGCGGCCGCGCCCATCGACAGGAGAATGTGTGCGGTGAGTTCCCAGCTCGCGCCGGTGGCTTCGGCATAACTGCGCCCAAAGCCCGTCATCGCGGCGCCGACGGCGGCGCTCAGCATCAGGATGGCGCCCAGTACTCGATTTTGCCTGTCGATCGAGATCAGGCAAGCCAGCACCGCGAGCGTCCAACCGAGCAGCGACAGCGCTTCGAGAAGGCCGATGGAGAACCGCGCGTTGAGACGCATCATGTGCATGATCGCGTCGCTGTGGCCGACGATGGCGACGAAGATGAGTACCCAGGCGATGGGTTCCAAGCGCGGTAGCTTCGCGCTGCGCAACATGGCCCAAGCGCTCGCGGCGTAAAGCACAAACAGGATGGTGGCGGTCACGTTTAGCATGACGTTCAGATCATGACACAACTATAATGGCCCGCACTATGTTTGACCGCCTAACTGCCAGCCTCTCCTCGGCTCTGAAGTCGCTTTCCGGCCGCGGCCGGCTCACCGAGGACAATATCTCGGACACGGTGCGCGAGGTGCGTCTCGCGCTGCTCGATGCCGACGTGGCGCTTCCCGTGGTGAAGAGTTTTACCGACGCCGTCAAAGCGCGCGCCGTCGGCGTTGAGGTCACGAAGAGCCTGACGCCGGGGCAGGCTTTCATCAAGATCGTTCATGAGGAATTGACCGCGCTGATGGGTGAGTCGAGCACCGGTCTCAACCTGCGTGCGCAGCGGCCGGTGGTGGTGATGCTGGCCGGTCTGCAGGGCGCGGGCAAGACCACCAGCGCCGGGAAACTCGCGCGCTGGCTCATCGAGAAACAGAAGAAGAAGGTCTTGATGGTGAGCACGGACGTATATCGTCCCGCGGCCATTCTGCAACTCAAAACCCTTGCCGAGCAGGTCGGCGCGGGTTTCGCTCCCGCGCTGGCAACCGAGGCGCCCGTGGCAATTGCCGGACGCGCGCTCACCGAAGCCACACTCCAGGCCTACGACGTGCTGCTGCTGGACACCGCCGGCCGGCTGCATGTCGATGCCGACATGATGGCGGAGGTGCGGCAACTCGAGGCGGCAATCCAGCCTCATGAGCGGCTGTTCGTGGTCGACAGCATGGCCGGCCAGGATGCGGTCAATGCCGCCAAGGCATTCAACGAGGCGCTGAGCTTGACGGGGGTGATTCTCACCAAGGCGGACGGCGATGCGCGCGGCGGTGCTGCCCTGTCGGTGCGTCATGTGACGGGGAAGCCCATACTCTTCGTCGGCACCGGCGAGAAGTCCGACGCGCTGGAGCTGTTTCAGCCGGAGCGCATTGCATCGCGCATTTTGGGCATGGGCGATGTGCTGTCTCTGGTCGAACAGGTCCAGGATCAGGTCGATCAGGAAAAAGCCGAAAAGCTCGCGAAGAAAATCAGCAAGGGCAAGTCCTTCGACCTGACGGATCTACGCGATCAGTTGAGCCAGCTTGAGAGCATGGGTGGGATGGCGGCATTGCTCGACAAATTGCCGGCCCAATACCAGGCCGGTGCGGCCGCCGCGGCCGGCACCGTGAACGCCAAGAACCTCAAGCGCCAGATGGGAATCATCGATTCGATGACTCCGCGCGAGCGTCGTCGCCCCGAGATGATCGACAATTCGAGAAAGCGCCGCATCGCCAACGGCGCCGGGGTGCCTCTGCCGGAGGTGAATCGGCTCTTGAAGCAATTTGACCAAATGCAGAAAACCATGAAAAAGATGGTCAAAGGCGGGATGCTCAAGAATATGATGCGGGGAATGGCCGGCCGGATGCCCCCCGGAGGCTTTGGCCCCGGCGGATTTGGCCGCTAGCGCCCGCCGGCATCCGCCCGCCAAAGCATTTGTTGCTCTTAAGCCCTGGTTGTCATTACAATTAGCGGCTCGGCATTGCAAGGTGAATTAACGATGGTGACGATCCGTTTGACTCGGCGCGGCGGCAAGAAGACGCCCTTCTATCATGTCGTGGTGACCGACAGCCGTAAGCGCCAGGGCGGCACCAGTCTCGAGAACGTGGGCCTGTTCAATCCCGTGGCCCGCGGTGCGGAAGTGAAACTGCGCTTGAACGTGGCCCGGATTGAGCACTGGGTAAGTCAGGGTGCTCACATGTCCGACCGCGTCAAATTTCTTCTCACCAGCTTCCGCAAGCAGGCCGCTTAAAAGGCGTGGGATAGATGGGCGACGAATCATCGGCGCTCATCCAACTGGGATTCGTAGGCGCCCCGTTCGGCGTGCGAGGTTGGGTCAAGCTGCGGTCACACACGAGTCCTCCCGAACGTCTGCTGGAACATAGCAATTTGCAGATTGGACGAGAGGGTGCGTGGCAGAGCTACCGCATCGAGCAGCGCGGCCGCAGCGGCGGTGCGCTAACGGTCAAGTTGGCCGGGGTGGAGGATAGAGATCAGGCCGCCGCGTTGCGCGGTGCGCAGGTCTGTGTGCCTCGAGCCGATTTGCCGCAGCGGGACGATAAGGATTTCTATCGCGCAGATCTCATTGGCTGCGAGGTGGTCAATCTGGCCGGGATCGGTTTAGGTGTGGTGCAGCATTTTGTGGAGACCCCGGCACAGGCCGTGATGGTGGTGCGAGGGGAACGTGATCATTGGGTGCCGGCGGTGCCGCAGCATCTGCGGCGCGTGGACTTGAAGGCGCGCCGGGTGGTGGTGGACTGGGACGCCGCCGCGGATTGAATATGCGTATTGCGGTGGTGTCGCTGTTTCCCCAGATGATCCACGACGCGCTGCGCATCGGCGTGGTGGGGCGTGCGTTGGAGCGCGGGATTTTTCAGATCGATTGCTTCGATCCTCGCGACTACACCGACGATATACACCGCACCGTGGATGACCGCCCCTTCGGAGGGGGGCCGGGAATGGTACTTAAGGTCGAACCCATGCGCAGCGCGGTTCGCGACGCCGTCGGGGTTCTGCCGCCGGGTAGCCGGCGCGTGTACTTGGGTGCCGACGGACGTAGGTTCGAGCAGAGCATGGCGCGAGAGGCCTGTGCATGGCCGGGTCTGGTATTGATTGCGGGACGCTATGAAGGGGTGGACGAGCGCTTCATCGAGCAAGAGATCGATGAGGAATGGTCCATCGGCGACTATGTGCTGTCCGGCGGCGAGCTGCCGGCGCTGGTGGTCATCGATGCGATCGCGCGGTTGATGCCCGGCACGTTGGGCAGTTCGGAATCGGCGCTGCAGGAGTCCTTCAGCGACGGTTTGGTGGATTGGCCGCATTACACGCGGCCGCAGGCGCTGGAGGGCCGCGATGTACCGGCCGTACTGGCGTCGGGCGATCACGCGGCAATTGCCCGCTGGCGATTGCAGCAGGCGCTCGGGCGCACGTGGTTGCGCCGGCCGGAGCTGCTCGAGCGGCGCGGTATGAGCGATGAAGAGCGAGAATTGTTGGAAGAATTCAAGAATGAACGTGCGAGGCAATAGCTATGAATAAGATCATCCAAGAACTCAACGGCGAGCGCGCGACGCGCAAGCTTCCGGACTTCAATCCCGGCGATACCATCATCGTGCAGGTCAAAGTGGTCGAAGGTGATCGCGAGCGCGTTCAGGCCTACGAAGGCGTGGTGATTGCCAAGAAGAACCGCGGGCTCAATTCCTCGTTCACGGTTCGCAAGATTTCCCACGGCGAGGGCGTCGAGCGCGTATTTCAAACTTTCAGCCCTTCGATCAGCGAAGTCAGCGTCAAACGCCGCGGCAGCGTGCGCCGCGCGAAGCTGTACTACCTGCGCGATTTGTCGGGCAAGGCCGCACGCATCGACGAGAAGATCTGAGCATCTGAATGAGCGCCGGTTCCGCTCTCAGGACGTTCTTCGGGCTGATCTGGCGATTTCTCGAAGGGGTGCGCAAGGTGCTGCACCTGGCGTTCCTGTTGGTGATTTTCGGCTTCGTTCTCGCGGCGCTGCATACCTCGATACCCATCGTACCGCGCAGCGCCGCGCTGGTCATAGCGCCCGAAGGCCAATTGGTCGAACAGATCTCGGGCGATGCCGTGCGCCGCGCGTTTGGTGAGGCATCGGGCGGCCCGGCTCCCGAGACCCTGCTGCGCGATGTGACCGACGCCATCGCGGCGGCCAAAACCGACGCCAGAATCAAGCTCATCGTGCTCAACTTGGACGAGCTGGAACCGTCCGGCCTGTCGAAATTGCAGGAGGTCGGCGCGGCGCTGCGCGACTTCCGGGCGTCCGGCAAGCGCGTGATCGCTGCCGGCGATGCCTTCAGCCAGACGCAATACTATCTGGCGGCCCAGGCCGGCGAGGTCTACTTAGACCCCATGGGCGAAGTATCCGTGACCGGCTTCAGCTACTACCGCATGTATTTCAAGGACGCGATCGAGAAGCTCAGCGTCGACTTGAACGTGTTCCGAGCCGGCACGTTCAAGAGCTACACCGATCAGTTTTCCCGCAACGACATGGCGCCGAGCGAACGCGAAGAGACCTCCGTGTGGCTCGAGTCGCTGTGGAATGCCTACACCCAGGATGTCGCGCGTGCGCGGTCGCTGCCGCCGGGTGTGCTCAAGGACTACATCACGGAGCAGCCCGGTGCGCTGCAGTCCGTGGGCGGCGACATGGCCAAGATGGCGTTGCAGCGCGGTTTGGTGACGGCGCTGAAGAGCCGGCGGCAGGTGGCCGACGATTTGAAGGGATTGGTGGGCGAGGACGAGGACAGTCATACGTTCAACGCCATCAAGATGAATCAGTATCTCGCGGCCGTGCGCTCCAAGACCGTACTGAAGTCGAAGTCCGATGCCAAGGTCGGCATCGTGGTGGCCTCCGGTGAAATCTTCGACGGTCATCAATTGCCCGGCGCGATTGGAGGAGAGAGCACCTCGAATCTGTTGCGGGAGGCGCGTTACGACAATACCGTGAAGGCCGTGGTGCTGCGGGTCGACAGCCCGGGCGGCAGTGAATTCGCCTCGGAAAAAATCCTGCGCGAAGTGCAGGCCTTGCGCAAGGCCGGCAAACCGGTGGTCGTTTCCATGAGCACCTACGCCGCGTCCGGCGGTTACTACATTGCCGCCGCCGCGAACCAGATATTTGCCAGCCCGACCACCATCACCGGTTCGATCGGTGTGTTCTCATACATACCGACTTTTCAGCGCACGCTGGAGAAGCTCGGCATCAAGGTGGACGGCATCGGCACCACGCCCTTGGCCGGCGACCTGCGCATCGACCGCGCGCTGGGTCCTGCCACCAAGCAGTTGCTGCAGGCCTCCGTGGACCACGCCTATGCGCAATTCGTTCACCGCGTCGCGGATGGACGCAAGAAGTCCTACGAGGATATCGACAAGATTGCGCAGGGCAGGGTGTGGGCGGGCGCCGATGCGCAGCGCATCGGCCTGGTGGACCATCTCGGTGGACTGAAAGATGCCACCGATGCCGCGGCGAAGCTGGCGGAGTTGGGCGCTGCCTATGACGTGGAATACATCGAGCCCGAGCTGAGTCTGCGCGAAGAGTTGCTGATGCAGATTCGGTCGCAGGCTGTGCGCGTGGGCGCATGGGTCGGACTGATTCCGCAGCGCTCGGCAGTTGAACGCATCCTCGACCCGCTGTTCGATCAGGCGCGCGCGATTACCCAGCTCAAAGACCCGCGCGGCCTGTACTCATACTGCTGGTGCCGCGAGCCGAGCGAGTACGGAGAGCGAGTACTCTCGCGCTAGAATGAGTTCTCGCGTGAGGCGAGCTGGGCTGCTAGAGGCTGGACCAATCCAGCGTCACTTTTCCGGACTTCCCGGAATTCATGATCTGAAAGCCTTCCAAATAGTCGTTGATCCCCAAGCGATGGGTGATCACCGGCCGGATGTCGAGGCCGCTTTGCAGCATGCTGGACATTTTGTACCAGGTCTCGAACATCTCACGCCCATAAATGCCCTTGATGGTCAGGCCCTTGAATATGACCTGGTTCCAGTCGATGGCCGTCTCGCCGGGAGGAATCCCCAACATCGAGACACTGCCGCCGTGATTCATGGTGCGCAGCAGTTCGCGCAGCGCCGCCGGATTTCCCGACATCTCGAATCCCACATCGAAGCCCTCTTCCATGCCTAAGTCGCGCATGGCGTTGTCCAGGGAGTCGCGTGAAACGTTGAGCGCGCGCGAGGCGCCCATCCTCTTCGCCAGATCCAAGCGGTAGTCATTGACGTCGGTGATCACCACATGGCGTGCGCCGCAGTGGCGTGCAATGGCCACGGCCATGATCCCGATCGGGCCTGCGCCCGTGATCAGTACATCCTCGCCCACCACATTGAAGGCGAGTGCCGTGTGCGTAGCATTGCCCAGGGGGTCTAGGATCGACGCGATTTCGTCGTCGATGGCGGCGGGCAGTTGGAATACATTCGCGGCCGGAATCGTCAGGTACTCGGCGAAGGCACCCGGCCGGTTCACGCCGACGCCGGAGGTGTTGCGGCACAGATGGCGGCGGCCGGCGCGGCAATTGCGGCAATGTCCGCAGGTGATGTGGCCTTCGCCGGATACGCGATCGCCGGTGCGAAAGCCGCGCACTTCGCTGCCCAGCTCGACGATCTCGCCGGAATATTCGTGCCCGACCGCCATGGGAACGGGTACGGTCTTCTGCGCCCATGCATCCCAATTGTAGATGTGCATGTCGGTGCCGCAGATTGCGGAGCGATGCACTTTGATGAGTACATCATTGTGGCCGACGGAGGGATCCGGCACATCTTGCATCCAGATGCCAGGTTCGGCGCGGGCCTTGACGAGTGCTTTCATGGTTTCCTCTAGTGAATCACGCCGAGATCGCGCGCCGCGCGGCCGAAGGCGGAGATGACCTGATCGAGTTGCCGGGTCGTGTGCGCGGCGTTCATCTGGGTACGAATTCGCGCTTTTCCATGGGGTACGACCGGAAAGGAGAACGCAACGACATAGACCCCGTCCTGCTGCATCCGCTCCGCGAGGCGTACCGCCAATGGCGCATCGCCCAGCATCACCGGAATGATGGGATGCTCCCCGGGCACGAGATCGAATCCCAATGCCTGCATCCGCTCGCGAAAATAGCGGGCATTGGCATGGACGCGGTCGCGAAGCTCGGGCGAACTCTCCAGCAGATTCAGCACTTGGATGGTGGCGGCGGCGACCGCGGGTGCGATGCTGTTCGAGAAAAGATACGGCCGCGAGCGCTGGCGCAGCCAGGCCACGATCTCCTTGCGGGCCGAGACGAAGCCCCCACTGGCGCCTCCCAGGGCCTTGCCCAGGGTGCTGGTGAGAATATCGATGCGGCCCATGCACTCGCGGTATTCGGGCGAACCTCGGCCCCGGGCGCCGATGAAGCCGGTCGCATGTGAATCATCGATCATGACCAGCGCGCCATATCGATCGGCGAGATCGCAAATCTCACGGAGCCGCGCGATGGACCCGTCCATGGAAAACACGCCGTCGGTGGCGATGAGCCGCACCCGTGCATCCTGGGAACCTTTAAGCGCCTGCTCGAGTTCATTCATGTCGTTGTTGGCATACCGCAGGCGGCGTGCCTTGCACAGACGGATGCCGTCGATGATGCTGGCGTGATTCAGCGCATCGCTGATGACGGCGTCCTGCTCGTCGAGCAATGTTTCGAACAAGCCGCCGTTGGCATCGAAACACGAGGAATACAGAATCGTATCGTCCATGGATAGATAGGCGCTCAATCGCTCCTCGAGCTCGCGGTGCACGCCCTGGGTGCCGCAAATGAAACGCACTGAGGCTACCCCGTAGCCATAGCGCTTCAAGCCGTCGTGAGCGGCCTCGAGCACCGAAGGATGGTTGGCGAGGCCTAGGTAATTGTTGGCGCAGAGATTGATCATCTCCTGCCCGTCGGTGAGCCGGATGACGGGCCCCTGAGCCGAGCCGATGACGCGTTCGCGCTTCAGCAGACCCGCAGTGCTCAGCGCCTCGGTATCGCGCCGCAGCCGTTCTAGAAATTCCTCGCCGTGCATGGCGCTATTATAGCGACTTCGTACGCTTCCCTCCCGGGTATCCGCGACGCCGAGTGCTTATGACAACCGACCGGAACGCAGCCGAACAGAACGGCGACAACCAGCGCTTGGACAAATGGCTCTGGCATGCACGATTCTTCAAGACCCGCAGTCTCGCGACGGCGGCGATCAACGGCGGCAAGGTTCATTTGAATGCCGAGCGTATCAAGCCCGCGCATCGTGTTCGAGTGGGCGATCGTTTGAGTTTGTCGCTGCAGGGAATCGTGGCGGAATTCGAAGTCCTCGGCCTGCCGGTGCGGCGCGGGCCGGCCGCCGAGGCGCTCACGCACTATCGGGAGACCGCCGCCAGCGGGGAGCGCCGGGCGAAACTCAAAGAGCAGCAGCGCCTTGCGAACATCTCACGGCCGCGGCCCGACACCCGTCCGGATAAGCGCGCGCGCCGCCGGCTCATGCGGCTGCACCGGGAACAGACCTGAGCGACGTTCCTCGAGGAACTTGCATGCCCCCAAACTTGCGGGGTTCGCGCCGGCAACGGACCTGACCGGCGCGTTTGCAGAAAAAGCTTGCGTTGTCATTTCGATATGCTACAGTCAGTAACACTATGAACAGTAACACTACGCAACAACACGACCCGGCCGAGTTGGGCGAGCTGGAGCGCGCCGTGCTCGAACTGATCTGGGAACACGGCGTGCAAAATGCCGACCAAGTGCGCGAGCGCCTGGTGCAGCAAGGGCGGCCGCTCAAGGAGTCCACCATTCGCACCGTGCTGCGGCGGCTCGAAGAGAAGGGTTACCTAACCCACTCCATCGAAAGCCGTACCTTCCTGTACCGGCCGGCTGCCTCGCGCCAGGCGGTGGCGGGGCGGGCCGTGCAGCGCATCGTCGACTGGTTTTGCGAGGGCTCCGTGGAGACATTGCTGGCCGGCATGGTCGACTCGGCGGTTTTGGACCGCAAGGAACTACAGCGCCTCGCCGAACGTATCGCTGCCTCGAAAAAGGGGAAGAAGTCGTGAACAATCATTTATTGCTTGAAGCTGCCGTGCGCTCCCTGGTGATGGGGGCCATCGTTTTCTTGGTGCTGCGTGCGATGCGAATCGAACAGGTCCGCGCCCGGCGTACCGCGTGGTTGCTGGTATTGGCTGGTGCCCTGGCGATGCCGGCGCTGGTCGGTGCGCAAATCGGACCGCGTCTGCTGCCGGTTGCCGCGAGCAGGCCGCAAGCGGCGAGAATCTCCGGCGAGACCTACATCCCCGCTACACCGGACGGGACTAACGACGGTCTCGGCGCCCGCCCGCAGCTGCCTCTCATCACTGAGCAGGGCGGTTACCATGCAGTGGAACAGCGTGACCACCATGCTGCTGAACAGAGCGACCGCCATGCAGCTCCGCAGCGTGGCCGCCATACAGCTTCGCAGAACGACCGCCATGCGGGTTTCACCAGTACCCTGTGGTCGCTGGCGGTGATCGGCTATTGCGCGGTGGCCGCCGTGTTGTCGCTGCGTCTCTGCACCGGTATTGGCTTGGCGCTGCGTTTACGCAATCAGGCTGAGCGGGTCGTATTTCCCTTCGACCCCGAGCTGGATGTGCGTGTAAGTTCACGCATTGCCACTCCGGTGACCATCGGTTGGAGTGTGCTGCTGCCCGTCGGCTACGACTCCTGGGATGATGCCACGTTGCGCATCGTGCTCTCGCATGAGCGAGCGCATGTCAGGCAGTCTGATTTCTACGTGCACGCACTGGCGGGATTGCACACCGCGCTTTTCTGGTTCAACCCGCTCAGCTGGTGGCTGCAGCGCCAGCTCGCAGAGCTCGGCGAGGCGTTGAGCGACTGCGCGGCGGTCGAGCAGGCCGAGAGCCGAACCACGTATGCCGAGACCCTGCTGGCATTCGCGACACATGCCCGCGCGCCCCTAGCCTGCGTGGCCATGGCCAGTGCCAGCAGTTTGGCGCCGCGAATCGAGCGGCTGCTGAGCGATCACCGCTTCGAACGTTCATTTGCCGGCAAACACCGCCTGCCGTACGTGGCCGCGGGTGTGGTGATGATGGCCATGGTTGCAGCCACCTCCATGGCGCGGGTACAGGCCGCGCCGACCGGTGACATCTTGAACGCCGTGGCGCCGGTTCCTGCCGCACCTTCTAGCCTGGCGGTGTCTCTAAGCCCTGCGGTACTTGCGAGCGCTGTGGTGCCCCTAAACCCTGCGGTCCCCGCAAGCCCGGGAACGCCCCCAACTCCTGTAGCGCCTCCAACCCCCGTGGTGCCGGCAAGCTCTGTGACGCCTGCCACCCCTGCGGTGCCCGCAAGCACGAACGGCGCGGTCGACGCCGATACCAACGGCACCACAAACACAAATACCTATACGAAAACCGATAAGAGCAGCGTCGGTGCCTTGAGGAAGTCCGCCAAGAAGGCTGATGCCCAGCGCGTCGTGCACGACGAGGCGACCGAAGATTCGCACGAGGACGGGGTGACGGCCATCAACACCGACCATTCGCACACCATGTTCAATTTCGGCAACACGTTGCCGTCGCAGCTCGGCGACTACATCTATTTCCAACACGATGGCAAGCCCTATCTCATTCAAGACCCGGCCATCATGGCGCAGGCGCAGGCCATGCTCGCCCCGATGAAAGCCCTTGGGGAGCAGCAACGGGAGTTGGGCCGCAAACAACGCGAGCTGGCCATCAAGCAGGCCAGACTGGGAGCGCAGCAAAGTTCTCTGGCGGCAGCGCAGGTGCATGCGGAGAAGATCGATACGCCCGAATTCAAGCGCGACATGGCGCAGCTTAAGAATGTGATCAAGGAAATGCGCCTGGACGAGCTCACCGCGCAAATCGATCGCAACGCCTTGGCCGAGGTGCAGGCCCAATTGGCGCAAATCCAGGCGATGACCGGTAAGCTGACGGCCGATATGGACATGCAGCAGGCAGATCTCGGTGGGCGCCAAGGGGCGCTCGGCGCACAGCAAGGCGAACTGGGCGAGCAGCAGGGCAAGCTCGGCGAACAGCAGGCGCTCTTGGGCGAACAGCAGCGCAAGATCGCGGAGGAGGTCAGGCGTCAGCTGAAGCCCATCATCGAGCAGGCGATCCGCGAGGGCAAAGGCAAGCCAATCACGGAGCCCTGATGCCGCACGGCTAGGCCCAGGCCTCGTCCATATCCTCAGGATCGTCCATCTCGCAGCTGTCGGCCGTCTCCGGCTGTAGCGTGGCCCACTCCCCATGGTGCCAAACTGCGGTGGCGATGCCGGCGGTGGGTAATTCACGCCGCTGTGGCTTCGGTCCAAAGCGGCTCGCGACCAGGCTCAATCCGGGGTTGTGACCGCAGATCATGATGTGGTTCAAGGCGGCGGCGCGGTGTGCCAGCACCTGCCAGGTTCTCTCCGGCGTCGCCAAGTAAAGTTCGCGCGCGCACTGCACCTGTTTGGCTTCGAGTTCACAGGTGGTGGCGATGATTTCGGCCGTGGCCCACGCGCGTTCGGCGGGGCTCACCAAAATGAGATCGGGCACGAGATCCCGCTTGATCAGGCGGGCCGCCATTTCCTGCGCCTCGAGGACACCACGGTGGGTGAGAGGGCGCTCATAGTCCTCCGGATAGGCGTCCGCAGCCTCTGCCTTACCATGGCGCAGCAGTGTCAGTCTGCGCGTACCCACAAACGGCCGTTTTCAATCTTGGTGGCGAACACTCGCACGGGCTCGTAGGCGGGTGGCGTCAGCGCCTCGCCCGTGCGCAAACAGAATCGCGCCCCATGGCGCGGACAAATGATTTCCTGGCCTTCGATCTCGCCGCCGGTCAAGGGGGCACCGTCGTGGGTGCAAATATCCTGTATCGCAAAATAGTCGCCGCCGCTGCGCACGACGGCAACCGTGTGCCTGCCGACGGCAATGGACCTGGCTTCCCCATCCGGCAAGGTATCGGCGAGTCCCGCATCAATCCACTTCACGGTATCCCCTTCACTGAGTCCCTCGCGCTCATCGCATTTACATCATGCCGGTCTGCAGACGAGCCTCGTCCGA
Organism: Gammaproteobacteria bacterium; assembly: GCA_021323735.1. GTDB lineage: Bacteria > Pseudomonadota > Gammaproteobacteria > Steroidobacterales > Steroidobacteraceae > Bog-1198. The sequence goes on along the minus strand of JAJPKM010000024.1, from coordinate 19,576 downwards.
CATCATGGTTTGGTTCCACGGTGGATCGAATACCAGCTCGACATTGGCGTGGGCCACGGTGGGAACGATTTCCACCTTGTCACGCACGTCCCTCACCAGCACCTCGCCCATGCCGCAGCCCGGTGCGGTCAAGGTCATTTTGATATCCACATTGCGTGTCGAGTCTTCGTTCTTGGTCACGTCGCACTCGTAGACAAGCCCTAGGTCGACGATATTGACCGGTATTTCGGGGTCATAGCAAGTCTTGAGCTGCTGCCAGATGACGTTCTTGATATCGTCTTCCGAGGCACCGGGCGGCACTTCCGGCGCCTTGGCCGACGTCTTGCCGATCGCATCGGCATCGTGCCCGGCAATGCGAAACAAGTTGCCATCGATGTAAACCGTAAAACTTCCGCCCAGCGCCTGGGTGATGTAACCCACCGATCCTAACTCGAGAGTGATCTCGGTGCCGGCGGGAATCGCGATCGCCTTGACTTCGCGTTGCACGACGATGGGTTCATTTTCATAGGAGCGCATTCGTCGATCTCACTCGGTGGACACAGCCGGCACGGACTTCAAGTCCGTGGACTTCAACGCGGACGCCAGCGTGTGCCAGCACAGGCTCGCGCACTTCACCCGCGCGGGGTATTCGCGTACACCGGACAAGGCCGCGAGTTTGCCCAATTCCTCGGTCCCCGGAGCGGCATCGTCGGTGAGCAGCTGATGGACGCGATCGAACAGCTCGAGCGCCTCATCACGGGTTCTGCCCTTGACGGCCTCCGTCATCAGCGACGCCGAGGCAGTCGAGATTGCGCAGCCTTCACCTTGGAAGCGGATGTCGGAGATGGTATCCGCATCGAGCCGCAGGCGCAGCGTCAGATGATCGCCGCACATGGGATTGAAACCCTCGACACTGGCGTCGGCGGGCTGCAGGTCGCCGAAATTTCGCGGCCTGCGGTTGTGGTCGAGGATGACGTCGCGGTACAGATCGTTGATTTCCATGGCAGCCTCAGGCGAACATCTTGCGCGCGCGTTCGATGCCGGCGCCGAGCCGGTCGATTTCATCGAAGGTGTTGTAGAACGCGAACGAAGCGCGGGCCGTCGCGGGCAGCTTGAAGAAATCCATGACCGGCATGGCGCAATGATGACCGGTTCGCACCGCGACACCATCCTCGTCGAGGATGGTGCCCAAATCATGCGGATGCACACCTGCCACGACGAAGGAAACCAGACTGACCTTGTTCGCGGCCGTGCCGACGATGCGTAGATCCGGGATTCTCGTCAGCACCGCGGTTGCATGCTGCAACAGGGCGCTTTCGTGGGCATGAGCCCGTGTCGAGTCCAAGGCCGAGAGGAAATCCACCGCCGCGCCCAAGCCGATTCCGCCCGCGATATTTGGTGTGCCGGCCTCGAATTTGTTCGGCAGGGCATTGTAGGTCGTCTTGGCAAAAGTCACGGCCAGGATCATTTCGCCGCCTCCCTGCCACGGCGGCATGCGCTCCAGCAGCTGCTCTCGTCCGTACAGCACCCCGACGCCGGTCGGGCCATACATCTTGTGGCCGGAGAAGGCGTAGAAATCGCAACCCAGGTCCTGCACGTCCACCGGCAGGTGCGAGACTGCCTGCGCCCCGTCGATCAAGGTCACGATGCCGCGGGCTTTGGCGGCCGCGACCAGGCGGCGTACCGGCAAAACGGTTCCCAGGGCATTGGAGACATGTGCACAGGCGAGGATCTTGGTGCGGGGACTCATCAAAGCCACCACCGCGTCGAGATGCACCTCGCCCTGAGCGTCAATGGGCGCAACGACCAGCTTGGCGCCGGTCTGCTCGCACACCATCTGCCAGGTCACGATGTTGGCATGATGTTCCAAATGCGTGATCAGCACTTCGTCGCCGGGCTGCAGCGTGGGCCGCGCATAGCTTTGGGCCACCAGATTGATCGCCTCGGTGGTGCCGCGGACGAAGATGATTTCGTTGCGCGAGCGCGCGTGGATGAAGCGAACCAACCGGTCCCGCGCGCCCTCATACAGCGCCGTTGCCTCCTGGCTCAAAGTGTGCACGCCGCGGTGGATATTGGCGTGGTGGCGCCGCTCGTACTCATCCATGGCGTCGATGACGTTCTGCGGCCGCTGGGCCGAGGCGCCGTTGTCCAGGTAAGCCAGCGGCTTGCCGTGCACCATGCGTCCCAGAATGGGAAATTGGCGGCGTGCGGCATCGACGTCGAAGGTCCGGTCGGTTTGAGCTAAAGCGCTATGGTTCACTTGAAATTCCGCAATGTTTGCGAATCGGGCAATTGGCCGATGAGCGCGCTCTCGATCGCGGAACGCGCCGAGGTCACGGACATGCCGGTCAGTACATCGGCCAGGAAGGCGTACACCAACAGGCTTTGCGCGGTCTCACGGTCGAGGCCGCGCGACAGCAGATAGAACAGCATGTCCGGATCGAGCCTGCCGACGGTGGCGCCATGCGCACATTTGACCTCGTCGGCATGGATTTCGAGTTGCGGCCGGGTGTCGATTTCCGCACTCGGCGACAGCAGCAAGCCGCGACAGGATTGCTGCGAATCGGAATGCACGGCGCCTGCCTTGACGATCACCTTGCTGTTGAAGATCACGCGGCTGGTATCGCCGGCGATGGCACGTGCCGTCTGGCGGCTGCGCGTATCGGGTGCCGCGTGCGTGACGATATTCACGCAATCGACGTGCCGGTCCCCGTGTCCCACCAACAATGCGTGACTCTCCAGGGACGCGCCGGACTGGTTCAAATACACATCGAGCGATGAGCGCACCAGACCACCACCTAGGGCGATGGTGAACTGCTTGCACTGGCTGCCTCGAGCTTGATGGATCTCCAGCGCATCCAAATGCGTGGCGCCCGCACTCGTGGCATACACCCGGTAGTGCTCGAGCTGCGCATCCTGGCCAAGAGCGATATGGGTGTTGGAGTTGCTGAGGGGCGCAAATTCACCGTGCGTCACATGGTGTTCGATGATGGTCGCGCTCGAACCGGGCGCGGCGTCTATGATGATTCGCGGATGCGCCGCCTCTTGCGCGCCGGCGCCGGATGAGACGTGCAGAATAACCAGCGGGACCGTGACTCGTTCGGTGATCTTGAGGTACAGGCCGTCGTCGAAGAGCGCCGTATTGAGCAGTACCCAGCGTCGTTGGTCCGCATCGGATACGGGCGGGAAGAAGCGCAACAGCGCGCCATGATCGAGCTTGGATAAGGACTTTATGCTGCTGATCGTAAAGCCATGTATCCGGGTATTGTCGGCATCGGCGGGAGCCGCCCCATTGATCATGATCATGGTCGCCGCCCGCTGCGTACCGTCCACCAGCGAGAGCGCTGCGTTCGGATCGAGCGTGCCGCGGATCTCGCCGGCCGCCGCTTGGAAGCTCTGCGCGGCGAGGCTGCGAAGATCGGTATAGCGCCAGGTCTCGTCGCTCGAAGTAGGCAGCCCGAGCTTCAAAAAGCGCTGCATCGCCTGTTCGCGTATGGGCTGCAATGCGTCCGCCGGCCGCGCACGCCATTGCGCCTCGAAGGAGCGTAGGGCGGCGTTCATGCGACTTGCGCTCCCAGCACCCAGTCGTAGCCGCGGCGCTCGAGTTCGTGCGCCAGCGACTTGTCGCCCGACTTCACGATGCGTCCGCCCGAAAGTACATGCACTTGATCCGGGATGACATAGTCGAGCAGCCGCTGGTAATGCGTGACTAAGACGACGGCGCGCTTCGGATCGCGCAGGCTGTTGACGCCCATGGAAACGACCTTGAGCGCGTCGATATCCAGACCCGAATCGGTTTCGTCCAGAATCGCGAGTTTCGGCTCGAGTACCAGCATCTGCAGGATTTCATTGCGCTTCTTTTCGCCGCCGGAGAATCCTTCGTTGACGCCCCGGGTGAGAAACGATTCGCTCATCTGCATGAATTTCATCTTCTGTCTTATGAGTACCAGAAATTCATAGGCGTCCACTTCGGGTTCGCCGGCCGCCTTGCGCTTGGCATTCAATGCCGCCTTCAGCAAGTAGACGTTGTTGACGCCGGGAATTTCCACCGGGTACTGGAAACCGAGGAACAATCCGGCGCGGGCGCGCTCCTCGGCGCGCATCGCCAGCAAATCGCGGCCCTCGAATATCACCGACCCGCGAGTCACCTCGTAATCCTCGCGGCCCGCCAGGACTTGAGCCAGCGTGCTCTTGCCCGAACCGTTCGGCCCCATGATGGCGTGAACCTCGCCGGGCTGGACGGTCAGGTTGACGCCGGTGAGTATGTCTTTGCCCGCGACGCGGGCGGATAAATCGGAAATTTGCAGCAAGATTTTCTCTCTAATAAGGCCGTCAACCGACGGCGCCTTCCAAGCTCACGCTGAGCAGATTCTGGGCCTCTACCGCGAATTCCATCGGCAGCTCTTTGAACACCACCTTGCAGAATCCGCTGACGATCATGTTGACCGCGTCTTCCGCGGAGATACCGCGCTGCAGGCAATAAAACAGCTGATCCTCGCCGATCTTGGATGTGCTGGCCTCATGCTCGACGGTCGCGGTGGGATTCTTCACCTCCATGTACGGAAAGGTGTGCGCCGCGCACTTGGGGCCCATCAGCAGCGAGTCGCACTGGGTGAAGTTGCGCGCGCCCGCGGCGCCGGGCAGGATTTTCACCAGTCCGCGATAGGTGTTCTCCGCATGCCCGGCGGAAATGCCCTTGGACACGATGGTGCTCTTGGTGTTGCGGCCGATATGGATCATCTTGGTGCCGGTATCGGCTTGCTGGTAATTGTTCGCGACGGCGACCGAATAGAATTCGCCGATCGAGTTTTCACCCTTGAGTACGCAGCTCGGATATTTCCAGGTGATCGCGGAACCGGTCTCGACCTGGGTCCAGGAGATCTTCGAATTGCGGCCACGGCACTCGCCGCGCTTGGTGACGAAGTTGTAGATGCCGCCGAGGCCGTTCTCATCGCCCGGATACCAGTTCTGCACCGTCGAATATTTGATCTGTGCGTCGTCGAGCGCCACCAGTTCGACCACCGCGGCGTGCAGCTGATTCTCATCGCGCATGGGCGCCGTGCAGCCCTCGAGATAGCTTACCGACGCCCCCTCGGCCGCAATGATGAGCGTGCGCTCGAATTGCCCGGTCTTGGCGGCATTGATGCGAAAGTAAGTCGACAATTCCATCGGACAGCGCACCCCGGGAGGCACGTAGACGAAGGAGCCGTCCGAGAACACCGCGGAGTTGAGTGCGGCGAAAAAATTGTCGGTCGGGGGCACGACGGTGCCCAGATAGCGTTCGATGAGCTGCGGATGATCGCGCACCGCATCCGAGAAGGAGCAAAAAATCACGCCGGCCTTGCCGAGCTTTTCCTTGAACGTGGTGGCGACCGAGACGCTGTCGAATACGGCATCGACCGCGACGCCGGCCAGTCGAGCGCGCTCATGCAGCGGGATGCCGAGTTTCTCGTAGGTCGCGAGCAGCTTCGGATCCACCTCGTCCAGGCTCTTCGGTGCATTGGCCGGTGCCTTGGGCGCCGAGTAGTAGGAGATGTCTTGGTAGTCGATGGGCTTGTAGTGCACATGCGCCCACTTCGGCTCCTTCATGCCCTGCCAATGGCGGAATGCCTTGAGGCGCCAGTTCAACAGGAACTGTGGCTCGTGCTTCTTCTTCGAGATGGCAGCCACGACGTCCTCGTCGAGGCCCGGCGGCAGGCTGTCCGATTCGATATCGGTGACGAATCCGTGGCGATACTTCTGACCGACGAGGGCTTCGACTTCTTGAGATTTGGTGGACACGGTATTCCGCTGTTTCAGAGAGTTTGAGTATTGGATGGGGGTGGATCCTGAGGATTCACGCGAATTTCCGCCGCGAGATCCGCCACGCGCACGCCGCGGGCATCCAATCCCGCCAATTGATGCAGCGTCACGTCCTCCAGAGCGCGGCGAATGGCTGCGTTGACCCGCTGCCAGGCACCGCCGACACGGCACAGGCGCTCGATCCCACATTGGCTCGAGGCGCCGCTGCACTCGGTAATGGCGATAGGCCCCTCGAAGACGTCGAGAATCTGTGCGGCGGTAATTTCATCGGGCCGGCGGGCGAGGCGATATCCGCCTTGCGCGCCGCGCGAGGAAATGACCATGCCCGCGCGCTGTAGGCCTTTGAGGACCTTGCTCACCGTCGGCCTCCCGAGGCGCGTGCGCTCCGCGAGTTCAGCGGCGGCGCGATGCTGACCTGAGTCTTGCGCTAAACTAGCGAGCACGACGGTCGCGTAGTCGGTCATTTTTCCCATACGCAGCATAAAAGTACTGTCCTTGAGCCAAAGCGATATGTAGGACTATTTTAGTCCTATTTGAATGGAAGCGCCACCCGCGGCAGACCCAGTCGAGGTTTGTTATCCTTGTCTTAAGTTAACGATCCAGTTCGAGAGAAAGCTTCATGAATATCGGAGAACTCAACACCACCGCCCGCGCTCTGGTTGCCAAAAACCGCGGCATTCTTGCTGCGGACGAGAGTAGCAGCACCATCAAGAAGCGCTTCGACACCATTAAGCTGGAGTCGACGGAAGAGAACCGCCGCGCCTACCGCGAGATGCTGTTCACCGCTCCAGGCGCGCAGCGCTACATCAGCGGCGTGATCCTGTACGACGAAACATTGCGCCAAAAGACCAAGGACGGCGTTGCTTTTCCCCAGTACCTGGCCAAGGCGGGCATCATCCCCGGGATCAAGGTGGACTTGGGAGCAAAACCGCTCCCGGGCTTTCCCGGTGAAACCATCACCGAAGGCCTGGACGGGCTACGCGAGCGCTTCGCCGAGTACCACCGGTTGGGCGCGCGATTTGCCAAATGGCGGGCGGTGATCAATATCGACTCCGGTGTCCCCAGCCGCTATGCCATCGATGCCAACGCCGAAGCGTTGGCACGCTACGCGGCCCTCGCCCAGGAGGCGGGCATCGTACCCATTGTCGAGCCGGAGGTGCTCATGGATGGGGCGCATTTGCTGGAACGCTGCGAGGAAGTCACTAACGTCGTGCTGGGCAGCGTGTTCAACCACCTGTCAGCGGCGCGCGTAGTCCTGGAGGGCATTATCCTCAAGCCGAACATGGTGATCCCAGGCAAGAAGTCCCCCGATCAGGCGACTCCCGAGCGCATCGCCGAAGCCACGGTCCGCACCCTGAAGCGCCAGGTACCGGCCGCGGTTCCCGGCATCGCGTTCCTTTCCGGCGGACAAAGTCCGACGGATGCCACGCTGCATTTGAATCTCATGCACGCGGCAGGGCCGTTGCCCTGGGGACTTACGTTCAGCTACGGGCGGGCGCTGCAGGAAGACGCGCTGAACGCCTGGGGCGGCAAGCCGGGCGGGTTTGCCGGTGGACAGCAGGCGCTGGCGAAGCGCGCCAAGCTCAACGGCTTGGCGGCGGCCGGCGAATACAAAGCCGCGATGGAATCAGCCGCGGCTTGAATTCCGCGCCTGGCGTGCCAGTGACGGCGCCGCAGCGAATCCATTGAATCAAACTTCTCCCATCGTCGATATTCGGAACCTGGATTACGCGGTGAGCCGGCGGCCGGTTTTCGCCGGCCTGAACATTCAGATACCGCGCGGCAAGGTCACGGCGGTAATGGGTCCCAGCGGCACCGGCAAGACGACGTTGCTGCGCCTGATCACCGGCCAGGTCAAGGCCGACAGCGGTGAGATCGAAGTCGCCGGTAAGAACATGCGCTCACTCACGCGCGCGGAACTGTATGTTCTGCGCCGTCGCATGGGCATGCTTTTTCAGAACGGCGCGTTGCTCACTGACCTCAGCGTGTTCGAAAACGTCGCCTTTCCCCTGCGTGAACACACCGATCTGACCGAGCGCTTGATTCGCCAACTGGTGCTCACCAAACTACAGGCCGTCGGACTGCGCGGCGCGGCGCAATTGATGCCGGCGGAACTATCGGGCGGCATGAGCCGCCGCGTGGCGTTGGCGCGGGCCATCGTCATGGATCCGGAATTGTTGATTTACGATGAGCCCTTTGTCGGCTTGGATCCCATTTCACTGGGCGTCATTTTGCGCCTCATTCGCCGCTTGAACGACACCTTGGGGATAACCAGCATCGTGGTGTCCCACGACGTGCAAGAGATCTCCACCGTGGCCGATCAGGTGTTGCTGTTGTCGGGGGGTAAGGTGGTCGCGTGCGGCACGCCGCAGGAGCTGAAAACCAATCCGACCGAGATCGTCAAGCAGTTCATCGGCGGCCTCGCCGACGGTCCCGTGCCGTTTCATTTTCCGGCGCCCGAGTATTTCGACGAACTGCTGTCGCGCAGCGAGGATCTTTAGCGCATGTTCGCCGAGCTGTGGAAGACCTTTACCGATGCCCTGGAAGACCTGGGCTCGGTCGTTCACTTCCTGTTTCGCCTGGTCGGCAATTCGCCGCCCGCTTTGTTGCGATTCAATCTGATCTCGCAGCAGATCTTCAACTCGGGTGCCTTGTCGCTGGTCATCATCATGCTCTCTGGGTTGTTCGTCGGCATGGTGCTGGGGTTGCAAGGCTTCCAGCTGCTGCAGCGATTCGGCTCCGGAGAATCGCTGGGCACTGCCGTGGCCATCGGCCTGGTCAAGGAGTTGGGCCCCGTCGTGACCGCGTTGCTGTTTGCCGGCCGCGCCGGCACGGCACTGGCATCGGAATTGGGGTTGATGCGCGCCACGGATCAGATATCGGCCATGGAAATGATGGCGGTCGATCCCATCCAGCGCGTGGTGGTGCCGCGATTCTTGGGCGGCGTGATTGCCATGCCGCTGCTCGCGGCCATATTCAGCGTGATCGGAATCTACGGCGCGCAGCTCGTGGGCGTACAGATCATGGGGGTCGATGCCGGGAGCTTCTGGTCGCAGATGCGCTCCGCGGTCAGCTTGACGGATGTCACCGAGGGCATCGTGAAGAGCCTGGCATTCGGTGTGGCCTGCAGCCTCATCGCGGTCTACCAAGGTTATTACGCAACGCCCACTGCGGAAGGTGTGGGCAGAGCCACCACGCGCACCGTCGTCACGTCGGCCGTGGTGATTCTGTTCCTGGACTATTTGATTACCGCAGCGTTTTTGTAAGCGTTCTTGAAAGAGTTTGTAGGAGTATCGCCATGAGCAAGTCGCGCACATTGAACTTAGGCACCGGCTCGTTTGTAGTGCTGGGATTCGCGGCGCTGTTTTTCCTGACCACCCAGACGACCAGTCATGGACTGGCGGTATTCGGTCCGCCGCGCTACGAGATTACCGCCAAGTTCGACAACATCGGCGATCTTAAGGTGGGGGCTCCGGTATCCATGTCCGGCGTCGAAGTGGGGCGCGTTGCGAAAATCGACTTCGATTCCAACGACTATAAGGCCATTGTCCTATTGCGCTTGAACGCACGCTACAACAAGATTCCGGTCGACAGCGATGCGAGCATCTACACGCAGGGGTTGTTGGGGGGTAAATTCATCGGACTGACCGCCGGCGGCGCCGATACTTACCTCAAGGACAAGGGTAAAATCGATTTTACGCAATCGGCCTTCGTGCTCGAAAACCTGATCGGTCAGGTTCTGGCGAACTTCACCAAATCAAAGGCGGATGCGCAGGCATCCGGGGCCGCGGATACGAAACCGGAGAAAGCGAAATGATCAAAATCTTCACGGTGATGCTGGCGGCCCTTCTGGCGAGCGGCGCATACGCGGCCGATACGCCGGCTACGAATGCGAATGCCGGCAATTCAAGTCCTCAGGAGCTGGTCGAGAATTCCGCGAAGCGCATGCTGGTGGAGCTGGACAAGAATCGCCCCATGTACAAGAACGACCCGTCGAAGCTAGACGCCCTGGTGGGCACTGTGTTGCTGCCGAATTTCGACACGGATTATGCGGCGCGGCTGGTGCTGGGCCAAACCTGGCGCACGGCTACACCCGAGCAGCGCAAGCGCTTCGTCGATGCATTCTATCATTCGCTGCTGCGAAATTACGGCGCCGCTCTGGTCGATTTCACCGGCGATAGTTTCGTGGTGCTGCCCTACAAGGGCGATCCGAACGATACGACGGCGACGGTGCGCACGGAGGTGAAGAGACCCAAGGGCGACAAGGTCCCGGTGAATTTCAGCTTGCACAAAACCGCCGATGGCTGGAAGGTCTGGGACGTGGTGATCGAAGGTATTTCCTACGTGAAGAGTTTCCGCACGGATTTCGCATCCGAGATCCAGCAGAAAGGCCTTGACGATGTGATCACGCGCTTGGAGAAGGAAGGCAAGGTCGGGCCCAATGGCGCAGCGGTGAGCAGTCATTGAGCGTCGCGTCCTCGAACCGTCGGCGTCGTGCGCCGCTGGTCAACGGCGCCATGCATACGGCTGAGTTCGAGCTTCAGGACGGCGAACGTTCGCGCGTCACCGGCGTCCTGCATTTCACCACCGTCACTTCATTGCTGAGTGAGGGTGCCGCGGCGATCGGCAATGGGCGGGCCGCCGTCATCGATCTCGCCGGCGTAAAGGACAGCGACAGTTCGGGCTTGGCCTTGCTGATCGAATGGTTGAGCGTCGCCCGAGCGCAGCGCCGCGATCTACGCTACGAAAACGTTCCGGCCCAGTTGAAACAGCTCGCGCGCTTGAGCGATGTCGAAGAATTGCTGACGGTCAGCTAAGAACAATAAAGAGCGGATAGCTCAGGGGATAGACAGGGATGATGCGCATCGGACCTGCGTTCGGAGGCGGCACGGCGGCCTTCGTGTTTACCATCGTTAACTTGTTCGGATCGGGCGTTGCCGCGGCAGCCGAGCAAGTGCCTCTTGAGGCATTTGGCCGATTGCCCAGCCTCGAAAATGTCGTCATTTCGCCCGATGGGACCAAGATCGCGTTCGTCAGGACGAACGGCGACGATCGAAGCCTGGTAGTGGCTCAGCTCAGCAAGCACGAGATTCTTGGCCGTCTGAGCGCCGGAGATAAGAAGCTGCGGCGCGTCGAGTGGATCGATGATGACAATCTATTGGCCACGGTTTCCAGCACCAGCCGGCCGCCGTTCGGCTTCATCGGTCCCACCCAGGAGTGGTATCAACTGGTCGTGTTCAATGTCGACAAGCGGAAGGCCGATCCGCTCTCCTTCACGATTTCGGGCAGAGAAACCTTCCATGTCGTCACCGGCGACACCGCCGTGCGCGATGTGTCGGGTCATTCCATGCTGTTTGCACCGGGCTACTGCGTGACGGATAGAACCGTTCCATGCCTTTTTTCCTTCTCCTTTCCGGATCGAAGGGTGCGGCTGATCGACGAGTCATCGGAACCCAACACGGATTGGTTGATGGACGAGTCGGGGCATATCGCCGCGCAATTGGTCTACCACGACACCAAGAAGTCGTGGGAGGTGAAGACGCGCCGGGACGGCCGCTGGACCCTGGCGGCCAGCGGCACGGCTGCCATCGACACGCCCGATCTGCTCGGATTCAGTGCCGATGGCAGTGCGCTCATCGTGCGATTCTTCGAAAACGGCGATCCGGTATGGAAACCGCTGAGCCTGAAGGACAGTACATGGGGTCCGCCGCTGGAAAAGGGCGCCGCGTTCGGGCGCGTGATCGAGGATCGCAAGACCGGGCGGATCATCGGCGGCATCCACGGCATTGTCAGCAATGAATACGTGTTCTTCGACAATGAGCTTCAGGCCCATTGGAACGCCATTCTGCGAGCATTTCCAGGCGAGCGCGTCGAGATGGAGTCGCACTCGGATGACTATTCGCGCGTGGTTCTGAAGGTCTTCGGCCCGAGAGACGGCTTCATCTATGCGTTGTACGACTGGTATACGCACCAGGCGACGAAATTGGGCGAAGTCTATGAAGGTGTGACCGCGCCCGCGGCGGTCAAATCCATCAGCTATCCCGCCGCGGACGGATTGCCCATCCCCGCGTTCTTGACTTTGCCACGCGGAGCGGCGGAAAAGGATCTGCCGCTGATCGTGTTGCCGCATGGTGGACCCGCGGCGGCCGACACCCCGGATTTTGATTGGTGGGCGCAGGCGCTGGTATCCCGGGGCTATGCGGTGCTGCAGCCCAATTTTCGGGGATCGATTCTGGATTCAAACTTTCTCGAAGCGGGCTTCGGCGAGTGGGGCCGCAAGATGCAGACGGATCTTTCCGATGGCGTGCGCTACCTCGCTCGCCAGGGCGTGATCGATCCGAAGCGGGTATGCATCGTCGGGGCAAGCTATGGCGGTTACGCGGCACTCGCGGGCGTGACCATAGAGTCCGGCGTCTATCGGTGTGCAGTCTCGGTCGCGGGCCTCTCGGACCTGAAGCGCTTTCGCAAGTGGACCATTGAGAATGAGTCGGGCTTGAGCCAGCGATACTGGGACCGGTTCATAGGGATTTCCGACAAGAACGATCCTGCGGTGGCCGCGGTCTCACCCATCGAACATGTGGGTTCGGTGAGCGTACCGGTGCTGCTGGTCCACGGCCGCGACGATACCGTGGTCCCCTACGAGCAGAGCGACCTGATCTTCAGTGCGCTGAAGCGCGCGGGAAAATCCGTCGAGATGGTCACCATGAAGCACGAAGATCACTGGCTGTCGCACGGCGATACGCGGCTGCAAATGCTGCAAGCCACCGTCGCTTTTCTCAAAGCGAACAATCCGCCGGATTGAGCGTCGGGCGAGCTGCGCCGCGGCTCAGTGGGGTTTGTTGGGCGGTGCCGGCGGGGCGGGCGTATCGGTCGCGTCGTCCGCGCCCGGGTCCTCCAGGACCTCCTCGGTCACTTTTCCATCGGACACCAGATACGCGCGGCGCTGCAAGTAGGCGTCGCGTATGAAGGCATAGGGGTCGAAGACCTTCTGCAGCGTTTCATCCAGCGGCAGTATCGCGGCACGGGCATCGACCAGTTCCGCTCCGTAAAGTCCGTAGGCGACCCAATTGTTGTTGATGTAGTGCGTAGGTCCGGTGAATATATCGACGGCTCGTCCGGGGCCATCGCGGGTATCCGACGGGCCGAGGAACGGAATTTCCACAAACGGTCCGGGCGGGACGCCCCAGCGGCCCAAAGTTTGGCCAAAATCCTCGTCATTCTTGGCCAAGCCCATTTGCGTGGCAGGATCCAAGAGCCCGCCGACTCCCACGGTGGTATTGACCAACAGGCGCGCCAGATCATTTGCCGCCGCGACAAACTTGCCCTGTAGGGCATCGTTGACCATGACCGTCGTGGTATGCAGATTGGCCAGAAAATTGCTGACGCCCGTGCGCGCCGGCGCGGGGACCACCTTGACATAGGTGCGCGCCACGGGCTTGGCGACGGCGCGATCCAGCTTGTCGTTGAATTTATAAATGCCGCGATTCATCGATTCCCATGGGTCCTGCGGGGGTGGCTTGTGGCCTGGAGGCAGCGTGACGCAACCTCCCAAGATGGCCGCCAGTACGATGCCGAGCACTGCGCGTGCGTAATGGACTCTCCCCATGCTGATGCTCTCCCGACTCGGTTGGACGTCGGCAACGATACCATGCCGTCACAGAGGCTGGGCGGGACTGTGGGTGGTGGGGTCAGTAGCGGCCGTTTCCGCCGCGACTGTCGTCGGCAACGGTGCCCTTGTTCTTCTTCGGCAGCGCCTCGCGAACTTGTTCGAGACGCGCGCTGTAGCGGGCTCGCTGCACGGGGTCCAGTCCGGGAAGGCTCAGTGCCAACTGCAGTTGATTGAACGCCATCGTCAGGTTGCCGGTCATCAAATAGAATTCGGCCATGTAGCTGTAGGAGTCGGCATAGTCGCCGGCGGTGCTGGCCGCTTTCGCGATGAGACGGGTCTGATCCGCCGTGGGCTCGACGTTATTGAACAAATCCAATAGCACCAGGTGGGCACGTTTGCTGTCGCCGGAGCGCATCAGCGTTTCGGCGAGTCGGATGGTGATGGGAACGTTGCGCGGGAACAAGACCACGGCTTGCTCCAGCACCGCCGCCGATTCCTTCAGCTGATTGTTGGCCAGATACGCCTGGCCGAGCGCGCCATAGAACTGTGTCACCTTCGGATACTCGCGTACCAGCTGCTGCAGGTCCGGAATGGCGCCGGCGGGATTTCGAACCGCGATCTCCGCCACATCTTTGCCGTAGCGTTCTTCGATGGTCTTGCCGCCGCCGTTCTTGAGCAGGTTGACATAGTATTGGCGGGCAACTTGCGGATCGGCGGCGAGCGATCGCAGGCGTTCCTTCATGAGCCGATAGCTCAAGGTATCTTCATGGTGGATGCGCCCGATCTGGTCCGCGCGGCCGCGCGCTTCGGCGACACGATCCGAGAAAATCGGGTGGTCGATCAGGAATTGCACGGCGTTGATGCGGCTCGGTTCCGGACCGCGGCTACCCATGTAGTCGAAAAGGCTGGCCATTCCCAGTGGATCGTATCCGGCTGCCGCCATCGTACCGATACCGACGCGGTCGGCCTCGAACTCATCCTTGCGGGTGTAGTTGATCTGATGCTGGATCGCTGCGCTCTGGCCTGCCAGGATGGCACCCTCGACGGCGTCCGGAGAGCCCCGGCCTGCCGTCGCACCCAGCAACACAGCCGCCAGCAGGGCCGCCGTGGCCAAGAGCCCTTCATGGCTTTGGTCGAGGAGCTGCCGCACCAGGTGACGCTGCGTAACGTGCGCGGTTTCATGCGCCATGGCGCCGGCCAGTTCGTTCTCATTGCGTGTGGCGAGGATCATGCCGCTGTTGACTAGCACGAAGCCTCCGGGGATGGCGGCGGCGTTGATCACCGGGTCATGCAGAACCAGGTAGTAGAAATGATGCTCGCCCTCATCCGCCTGGCTGGAGAGGCTGTGGCCGATTTCCTGAATGTACTGGCTGATTTCCGGATCGGTGACGATCAGTCCGGTATTGCGGATCTCGTTCACGTAGGCGAGACCTACGTGGTATTCCTCTTCGATAGAGACGACCGCGTTCGCCGGGCTGCCCAAATCGGGAAGATCCTGGCCGTGGGCGTCCTTGACCCCTTGGGCATAGCCGACACCCACGCTCAAGGTGACGGCCAGGCCGGCAAGCAGGGCTGCAATGGATTTCAGAGCTGACATATAGGCTTAGCCTTTGAGTACCGCCAAACCCCAAAGTTCGCCCAAAACAGAAGCGAAATCAAAGAACTTCGGACGCGTAGTCGGCCAAGCGCGAGCGCTCGCCCCGAACCAGCGTGATGTGCCCGGAGAACGACCATCCATGGAATCGGTTTACCACGTAGGTGAGGCCGGTGGTGGTTTCAGTCAAATAGGGGGTATCGATTTGCGCGATATTGCCGAGGCACACCATTTTGGTGCCCGGGCCGGCGCGCGTCACCAACGCTTTCATTTGTTTGGGCGTCAGGTTCTGGGCCTCATCCAGGATGATGAAACGGTTCAAGAACGTACGGCCGCGCATGAAATTCAACGACCGGATCTTGATGCGGTGCCGTAGCAAATCGTTGGTGGCGCCGCGGCCCCAGGTGCCGCCGGCCTGGCTTTGGGTCAGCACTTCCAAGTTGTCCATGAGCGCGCCCATCCAGGGTTCCATTTTCTCCTCTTCGGTGCCCGGCAGAAAGCCGATGTCCTCGCCCAATGGAATGGTGACGCGGGTCATGATGATTTCGCTGAAGCGATTGTGATCCAGCGTCTGCGCGAGACCCGCCGCCAGGGTGAGCAGGGTCTTGCCGGTGCCGGCGGGGCCCAGTACCGTCACGAAGTCGATTTCCGGGTCCATCAGCAAATTCAGCGCGAGATTCTGCTCGCGGTTGCGTGCCGTCACGCCCCATACGCTGTTGCGCTCGGTGCGGTAGTCGGTGGTAAGTTCCAGGATCGCCGATTCGCCCTCGAGCTTGCGCACGATGGCTTCCACGCCGTTTGCCGCGGGATCGTAGACGAATTGATTCGCCTTCCAGTCGCGCACCAGCGGGCCGCGCACTCGATAGTAAGTGCGGCTCTGATGCTGCCAGGACTCCATGCCCTTGCCGTGCTTCTCCCAGAAATTCGCCGGCAGCTGCTGCACGCCGCTGACCAGCAGGTCCGCGTCCTCGATGGTCTTGTCGCTCGAGTAGTCCTCGGCCTGCACACCGACGATGGCTGCCTTGATGCGTAGGTTGATGTCTTTGGACACCAGCGTGACCCGGGCATTGCGAAATTTCTGCTGCAGAGCCAGCGTATTGGCCAAAATGGCGTTGTCGGCTCCGTGGCCGGGCAGACTGTCGGGCAGCACCGATTCCAGCAGTTGGGTTTGAAAGAAGAGCCTGCCGCCCGGCGGGCGCTTGCCATGGTTGATGGGCACCGCGTTGGGCAGCGGCAGACCGCGATCGATCTGTTTCTTCGTGGCGCCCTGCATCAGTTCGTCGAGAAAGCGGCTGACCTGGCGCACGTTGCGGGCCGGTTCCGAGAGGCCTTTCTTTCCCGCATCGAGTTCTTCGAGCACCGTCATTGGGATGTACACGTCGTGCTCTTCGAAGCGAAAAATGGCCGTCGGATCGTGCATCAGCACATTGGTATCGAGCACGAAAATACGCCGCTCGGCCTTGCCTTGACGGCTCTTCAAGACAGCGGCTCCCAACGGCCGCACGTTGCCGGTCACAGCGACTTCACCGCTGCTAGTACGGTCTGGGCATGGTCCTTCACCTTCACCTTGCGCCAGGCGTGGCGCAACACGCCCTTACCGTCGATGAGGAAGGTGCTGCGCTCGACCCCCATGTACTTCCTGCCATACATGCTCTTTTCCTGAATGACGTCGTAGAGTTTGCATACCTTTTGCTCGGGGTCGCTCAACAGATCGAACGCAAAGGACAGCTTTTTCTTGAACTTTTCGTGAGATGCGACATTGTCCGGCGAGATGCCGAAAACCAGCGCCTTGGCTTTCTTGAACTGCGGATGGAGAGCGGAAAAATCCAAACCTTCCTGGGTGCAACCGGAGGTGTTGTCGCGCGGATAGAAGTAGAGAACCGTCGCCGTTCCGTCGGCGCCGAGCGACCAGGGGCCGCCGGTGCCCTCCAGGGTAAATGACGGCGCCTTCTTGCCGATTTCGATCTTGCTCATGGAGGACTGGGCTCCTAACTCTTCACGGGTTCAAAAATGGCATCCAGATTCAGATGATCGCAGAAGTCCATGAACTCCTCGCGTAATACGCCGATATGCAGGCGGCTCGGGACATTCACGATCATCTGCACGGAGAACATCGGAGCGCCGGTGTGCGCTGCCGCGTAGGAGCGGGTCGACAGCTCGGCGATATCGACGCCGCGCTGCGCGAAGAATCCCGACAGCCCCGCCACGATACCGGTCTGGTCGAGGCAAACCACGTCGATGGAGTAGGGCAGCATGTCGTTGCGCGCAGATCTTTCCTCGGTGCGTCGCAACTGGATGTTCATGCCCGTGGCATCGGCCAGTTTCTTGAATTCGCCTTCCAGTTTGGCCAGGGTGTGCCAGTTGCCGTTGACCAGCAGCAGCATGGCAAATTCATTGCCGAGCGAGGTCATGCGGCTCTCGCTGATGCTGCCCCCGCAATCGGCGATGGCCTTGGACAGTTCATGGACCATGCCCACGCGGTCCCCGCCGACCGCGGAAATGACGATATGTTGTTTCATCGGTGCAAATTCTACCGGATGGCCGCTTGCCTTAGGTGCTGTCCGGCACTTAAGGTAGCGATATTTCCGGTGGAGTTCCTCGATGTTCTGCGGAAGCATGGTAGCAATCGTCACGCCGATGACCGCCGACGGGGCCCTGGACTGGGCCGCCTGGGATCGATTGCTGGACTTTCACGTGCGCGAGGGCACCGACGGCATCGTGGTTGCCGGCACGACCGGCGAGTCGCCGGCTCTGTCCGTGGCCGAAATCGAGGAACTGACGCACCGGGCTGTCGCGCGCTGCCGCGGCAAGGTGAAAATCCTGGTCGGCGCCGGCTCGCATGCGACGGATGTGACCGTGGCACGAACGCGCACCTTGTCCCGGCTCGGCGTGGACGGCGTGATGCTGGTCACTCCGTACTACAACAAACCGCCTCAGGAGGGTCTTTACAGGCATTTCATAGCCGCGGCGGATGCGTCGGCGGTGCCCGTTATCCTGTATAATGTGCCCAGCCGAACGGGTGTGGATCTCTTGCCGAGCACCGTGGCCCGTCTCGCCCGGCACCCCCGCATCGTGGGGATCAAGGAGGCGACGGCTTCGTTGAATCGGGCACGCGAGATCGTAGGTGCATGCCCGCCGGAGTTCGTGCTGCTGTCCGGAGACGATGCCACTGCCATCGATTTTCTTGGCGTTGGGGCGCGCGGCGTCATTTCCGTATCGGCGAATGTCGCACCGCGACGCATGCATGAGGCGTGTACCGCCGCGCTGTCCGGTGACTTGACCGGGGCGCGGACGATTGACGCAAGCTTGCAGCCTTTACATAAGGATTTATTTGTCGAGGCCAGTCCCATACCCGTCAAATGGGCGGTGGCGAGGATGGGAATTATCGGGAACGCAATTCGGCTTCCGCTGGTCGAACTCGCGCCGGCGCACCACGAGACCGTGCTGCGCGCGATGCGGGCCGCCGGCGTTACCCTTGAGGACCAAGCTGCATGAGCTTTGATCGAGTATTGATGCTGATTGCCGCCGGCGCTCTGATGAGCGGCTGCCACCTATTCTCGAAATTGACCACTGACTGCCACAAGCGGCAGGAATACCAGAACGCCCTCTCGGCACCGCCGCTGAAAGTGCCTCCGGGATTGGATTCTCCCAATACGGCCGGCGCCCTCGTCATCCCAGCCGTCACCGACGTGCCTCCCCCTCCGGGGCCCAAGGACACGTGCTACGACGTGCCGCCGCATTACAAGCCCGCACCCCCGAACAAGGCAGCCAGCAGCAGCTAGATAGACCTCGCGGCAGATGGTTGACCGCCCTGAAGGGTAAGGAGTCAGGGTAAGAAGTCTCAAGGGCAACATTGGAAAATAAAGTTGCCTTGAGACTTCTTACCCTTCCTGGCGGATCCTAGAACCAGTCGAAATTACGGTACCGAAGGACTAGTGGGGAACGCCGGAGCGTCTTGGCAACGGGGGTCCCGAGCGATAGCGAGGGATTAGCGGCGAAGCCGCGAGCACAAAATCCCAGGAGGGATTTTGGACGCGCGTAGCGCGCCCGCAGGGCGAGGGCCAGGATGGCCCGAGTCAGTCCCACCCTCGACGCCAAACAACGAATTTAGATCTTAGATTTGATCGCCCGAGCCTGCTCCGGTACCCTTGCGCGCGTCGGAGAGGTGGCCGAGCGGTCGAAGGCGCACGCCTGGAAAGTGTGTAACACCTAACCGTGTTCGTGGGTTCGAATCCCACCCTCTCCGCCAGAATGTTTACCCGGACGACCGCATTTTATCGTTTAAACTGAATTGGTATTTTAGTGGGTGGAAGTGGGGTTCGAACCCTCGGGTTCGACCAGCCGCCGAAGGCGGTGCAGGACGCCGGAGCGTCTTCGCGACGGCGCCCGAAGGGCGAGGGCCGGAACGGCCCGAGTCAGTCCCACCCTCTCCGCCAGTCGACAGGTAAATTTCGGTCGGCTTGGATCGGTAGCCACACATAAGTTTATGGTGGCTCGCGTTTGCATCTTCGCGACGACTGGCCACGAACCCCGTCAGGCCCGGAAGGGAGCAGCGGTAGAGGCTTTAAGTCGGGCGCCGAAGTCCTGCTGGC
>JAJPKM010000031.1 GCA_021323735.1 Gammaproteobacteria bacterium | reverse complement strand
CCCGAAGTTCAAATTGCCTTGTTGTCCGAGCGCATTAACGGCTTGAGCCAGCATTTCACCACGCACAAAGCCGACCATGCATCGCGTCGCGGGCTGCTCAAGATGGTCAATCAGCGCCGCAAGCTGCTCGATTATCTAAAGAGCAGAACGCCCGACAAGTACACGCAATTGGTCGAACGCTTAGGGTTACGCCGCTAACCGGCGCCGCTGCAGGCGCGCATTTCAGCGCCTGTTTTCACTTCGAATCACGCAAAGGGGCTCTAGTGAGCGCTATCAAAAAGAGTTTTCAATATGGGGAGCACACGGTAACGCTGGAGACGGGCGAGCTTGCCCGCCAGGCCGACGGCGCCGTACTCGTGACCATGAACGAGACGGTGGTCCTCGTGACCGCGGTGGGTTTGAAGAAGGCGACGCCGGGCCGCGACTTCTTCCCGCTCACGGTGAATTATCAGGAGAAAACCTACGCCGCGGGCCGTATTCCCGGCGGATTCTTCAAGCGCGAAGGCCGTCCCACCGAGAAGGAGACGCTCACCTCCCGTTTGATCGACCGGCCGATCCGCCCGCTGTTTCCGGAAGGCTTCATCAACGATGTGCAAGTGGTCGCCTCGGTGATCTCGGTGAATGCCGAAGTCGATCCGGATATTGCTTCGTTGATCGGTGCCTCGGCGGCATTGGCGATTTCCGGCATGCCCTTCTTGGGTCCGATCGGTGCGGCCCGCGTCGGCTACATCGACGGCAAGTACGTGCTCAATCCGACGGCGACGCAGTTGACGACCTCCAAGCTGGATCTTGTCGTGGCGGGCACGCAGGAAGGCGTGTTGATGGTCGAATCGGAGGCCGACGGCCTCAACGAAGAAGTCATGCTGGGTGCGGTGACCTTCGGGCACGAACAGATGCAAGTCGCCATCAAGGCGATCAATGAGCTGGCGGCACAGGCCGGCAAGCCGAAGTGGCCGTGGGTCCAGCCTGAGCCGAACACCGAACTGAAGCAAGCAGTCGCCGCGCTCGCGGAGAAGAGTTTGGCGGCCGCGTACACCGTGACCGAAAAGCAGCAGCGCTATGCCAAGATCGGCGAGATCAAGGCGGCGGCGATCGAAGCCCTCGCCAAGGGCGATGCGCCGAAATTCACGGCGGAGCAGGTTGGCGCTGAATTTTCCAACTTGGAATACCGATTGGTGCGCGAGAAGATTCTCGGCGGCCATCCCCGCATCGACGGCCGCGATACAAAAACCGTGCGCGCCATCAATATCCGCACGGGAGTCCTGGCGCGGACCCACGGCTCGGCGCTGTTCACTCGCGGTGAAACGCAGGCCCTGGTGGTCACCACCTTGGGAACCGGACGCGATGCGCAGATCATCGACGGCCTGACCGGCGAGCGTAAAGAGCCGTTCATGTTGCACTACAATTTCCCTCCCTTCAGCGTCGGCGAGACGGGCATGATGGGTTCGCCGAAACGCCGCGAAATCGGCCACGGCAATCTGGCCAAGCGCGGCGTGAAGGCGGTGATGCCTGGCGTCGAGAAATTCCCATATGTGATCCGCGTGGTCTCGGAAATTCTCGAATCCAACGGCTCAAGTTCCATGGCCTCGGTGTGCGGCACCAGCCTTGCCTTGATGGATGCGGGCGTGCCGATCAAGGCGCCGGTTGCCGGCGTGGCGATGGGCCTGGTCAAGGAGGGTTCGCGATTCCAAGTTTTGACCGACATCTTGGGCGACGAAGATCATCTCGGCGATATGGATTTCAAGGTTGCCGGCACGAAGGACGGCATCACGGCGCTGCAGATGGATATCAAGATCACCAGCATCACGCGCGAGATCATGAAAGTAGCCTTGGACCAGGCGCGCGACGGCCGCCTGCATATCTTGGGTGAGATGAACAAGGTACTCTCCAAGCCGCGCGAGAACATGTCCGAGTGGGCCCCGACCATCATCACGCTGAAGATCGATCCGGAAAAGATCCGCGATGTCATCGGCAAGGGCGGTGCGGTCATCCGGCAGATCACCGAGGAGACGGGCACTTCCATCGATATCGAGAATGACGGCACGGTGAAAATTGCCTCGGTGCAGGGCGCCGCGGGGCGCGAGGCACAGCGGCGCATCGAACTGATCACGGCCGACGTGGAAGTTGGACGGGTGTATGAAGGCAAGGTCGCGCGCCTCATGGATTTCGGCGCTTTCGTGACCATTCTCCCGGGCCGGGATGGGCTGGTGCACATCTCGCAAATCTCCGAGGAGCGGGTCGAGCGCGTCGGCGACAAGCTGAAGGAAGGCGACGTGGTGCGCGTCAAAGTACTGGAAGTGGATCGTCAGGGGCGTGTGCGGCTGTCCATGCGCAACGTCGACGCAGCCTAAATTCCCAGTGCACCGGCCGTGGGATTGACCACGGCCGGGCTCCGATCCTTCCAGGCTACTAGCTGTCGCGCAGCGGGGCCGATGCCACCCGAGGACGCGGGGGCTCTGCGGGCGCTATCGTCTTCACTCGTTCGCGAAGCGCAGATGCAGGCTGTTGGATCAACAGCTGCTTGAGGCTCTGCTCCAAGTGCGGGCTGACCTGGCCCTGCAATCCGGTGCCGTAGGCGCGGATCACACTGACCATGAACTCCTGGCTCAAGATAGGGTCCGCCAGATGCTCCTGCTCAGCGATCACCTGCAGCAGAATGCTGCGAGTGATATCGGCGCTGTTCTTCTTGTCGACGACGACGAATTCAACTCTATCGAGGACCAAGCGCCTCACGTCGGCCAAGGTGATGTAGCGGCTTTCGACCGTGTCATAGAGTCGGCGGTTCGGGTATTTCTTAATCACTCGCGGTTCGCTCATGGGGCTCCTCGCTCGTGTTGGCCGGCACCACCGGAGGATGCCGGTTGGCGCCGGTCCACGTTTGATCATATGGACCTACGCCCAAGAATAACGCAATGCAGCGCTAAGGCAAATCGGCATTTCTGGGGCGGGTTTAGCCGTTCACGCACAAATGGAGGCGTTTCGGCACTTTCTCCACGTTCCAGCGTGCCCTGGCCCATTCCCAAGCCTCGTGAACCGCGGCAGATAGCAGTCCGGAGGGGGGATCCAGGCCGAGCATGGAAAAGACCGACACCAGCTGCGGCAGCGGCGCCTCGGCGCTCAGGTGCACGCTGCGCCGCGATTTGGCCAGCTTGGCCCCGTCAGCCTCCGTGAGGACTGGGATGTGGGCATAGGCCGGTTCCGAGAGCCCCAGCAACCGCTGCAAATAAACCTGACGCGGCGTGTTATCCAAGAGATCGGCGCCGCGCACGACATGCGTGACCTCCTGAGCGGCGTCATCGACCACCACGGCCAGCACGTAAGCGAACAGTTGATCACGCCGTTTCAGGACGACGTCGCCGACGGCGCTGGAGACCTCCTGCCGGTATACGCCCTGCACGCGATCCCGGAAGGTAATGTAGCCGGGGTCGATCCGCAGGCGGATCGCGCAGGGTACTCCCGGCGTGGCGCCGTGGCGGCAAGTACCCGGGTAGCGCAGCTCATCTTCCAGTTGCAGCCGGCTGCATGAACAGGAAAATGTGAGATCCCTGCGCTCCAAGTTACTCAGCGCGGCCTCGTAATGCCTGATGCGCTCGAATTGGCGTACCACCGGCCCGTCCCACTCGAAGCCGAATTTCTCGAGGGTGCGCAAAATGGCGGCCGTGGCCCCGGCGACTTCTCGCGGCCGGTCCAGATCCTCGATGCGCAGCAACCAGCGGCCTCCATGGGCGCGTGCATCGAGGAAGCTCGCGGCCGCCGCATACAAGGACCCCAAGTGCAGATCGCCCGAAGGCGTCGGCGCGAAACGTCCTACGTAAGGCTGTGCGGGCCTACCGGTACCGGTCGTCGCGGTCGCCGTACTGCTTTTCCCGGCGCTCGCGCCGCTCCTGGGCTTCCACCGACAGCGTCGCGACCGGTCGGGCCTCCAGTCGCTTGATACCTATTTCCTCGCCGGTTTCCAGGCAATAGCCGTAGGAACCGTCTTCGATGCGCTTCAGCGCCTCGTCGATCTTGCGGATCAGCTTGCGTTCACGGTCGCGCGTTCGCAACTCCAGGCTGAATTCTTCTTCCTGCGTGGCCCTGTCGTTCGGATCGGGGAAATTGGCGGCCTCGTCTTTCATGTGCAGCACGGTGCGGTCGACCTCGACCATGAGGTCGCGCTTCCAGTTCTGCAAAATCAGAGCGAAGTGCTCCAATTGCTCCTTGTTCATGTACTGCTCGCCGCGGCGAGCGATGTACGGCTTCACATTGCGCGGACCGGCCAGAAGACTCGCGGACGCGGTGCTTTCCGCCTCGCCGTCCTCATCGTTTTGCAGTGCACGCGGTACGACGAGGGGCCGAGGATCGAATTGAATCGGCGAGATCTTTGCGCCGGCGGCGGGTCGTGCTGCCGGCGTCGGCACGGACTTCAGCGCGGCTGGCTTTTCCTTGGTTGTCTTGATCGCAGGTTTTGCGCTGACGGGGTTGACTGCGGGTTTGCTCGGTTTCACTGTTACCTTCGATGTGGCAATGGGCTTTGCTTTCGTCGGCGGCCGCGCCGCCTTTTTGTGAACGGCTGCTTTATGAGCCGCTTTTTTCGGGGCCGCCTTGCCCGGCCGCTTGGCCGTTTTATTGGGTTTCTTCGAGGGCATTTGAATTTTCCGCCTCCTAACGAAAGAGCGCGCGATTATACCGACGCGCGCAGGCCTGTACACAGCGCGGGCGAAACATATTTTTATCTTAACCCTATGATTGGGAAGCAAATCCTCCGGAGCCTTAAGACCCAAGCCTAAGGCCCCGGCAGGCCGATTTCGCCGCGCGGCCGTTACGCCAGAGTGACCGGGGCCGGTGGGACCCAGCCTAAGGCCCGATGTTCCGCCATCACGCTGGTGTAAATGCCGCCACGCACGTTGAATTTGGCCAAAATCCGCATAAAACGCGGTGCGGTCGCCGCCACCAGATCCTCGAGGATTTCGTTGGTGACTGCCTCGTGGAATGCACCGCGATCCCGGAAGGACCAGATATACAGTTTCAGGGATTTCAACTCGACGCACCGCTCGTTCGGTATGTATTCGATTTCCAGGGTGGCGAAGTCCGGTTGGCCGGTTTTCGGGCAGAGGCAGCTGAATTCCGGAACGCTCATGCGGATGGTGTAGTCCCGTTGCGGAGCCGGATTGCTGAAAATCTCGAGGCGCGTGTTCGATTCGGTCATGGCAATTTCAGGGAGCGATCTTCGGGGGTTTACCTGTGTGACGTTTACTTTACACTACGCGCCAAGTTGTGGCCCACGACCTTCACGTCGAGGCCGGCAGAATCGAAGGGTCACTGAACAATGCGCTTGACGAAACTCAAAATTGCCGGCTTCAAATCGTTTGTCGATCCGACGACGGTGACTTTCCCCAGCAGCCTGACCGGCGTGGTCGGCCCCAACGGCTGCGGAAAGTCCAACATCATCGACGCGGTTCGCTGGGTGATGGGGGAGATCTCCGCGAAGCACTTGCGCGGCGAATCCATGGCGGACGTGATCTTCAACGGGTCCTCGTCCCGCAAACCGTTGGGAAATGCATCGGTGGAGCTGGTATTCGACAACTCCGACGGCAAGATCGGCGGCCCCTATGCGAACTACAATGAGGTGGCACTGCGCCGCGCCGTGAGCCGCGACGGCAGTTCGGATTATTTCATCAATGGCCTGAAGGTCCGGCGCAAGGACATCACCCAGCTGTTTCTCGGCACGGGATTGGGAACCCGCAGCTACGCCATCATCGAGCAAGGGATGATTTCGCGCGTCATCGAGGCGCGGCCGGATGATTTGCGCGCGTTCCTCGAAGAGGCGGCCGGCATTTCGCGCTACAAGGAACGGCGCCGCGAGACCGAGAGCCGCATCGGCCACACCCGCGAAAACCTGGATCGTCTCAACGATCTGCGCGAAGAGGTGGAGAAACAGATCCGCCACCTGCAACGGCAGGCGGCCACGGCGCGCCGCTATCAGACGCTCAAGGAGGATGAACGCAAGCTGTCCGCGGAATTGCTGGTCCTGCGCCTGCAGAGTCTGGATGCCGAGGCAGGCGCGCGCGATGCGGCCACATCGAGCTGCGAGACCGCCATGCAGAGCGTGCTCGCGGATCTGCGCGAAGCCGAGGCGCGGATCGAACGAATTCGCGCCGACCAGTCATCGAAGACCGATGCCTTGAGTGCGATTCAAGCGCGTTTCTATGAGGCGGGCGCCGAAGTGACGCGGATCGAGCAGAGCATCGAGTACATGCGCGAACTGCGTCAGAGGCAGCGCTCGGATGTGGATCAGATCGATGCACAAGCCGCCGATCAAGCCCGCGTGGTCCAGCTCGATCGTGTCCAGCTGGAATCGCTGCAGCTGGAACTGTCCACCATGGTTCCGGCGCTCGACGCGGCTCACGATCGCGAACGCGTCGCGTCGCTGGCGCTCGAGTCCGGCGAACACTCGCTGGCATCGTGGCAGCAGTCTTGGGACAAGCATGCGCAGGCGGTCGCCTCGGGCCAGCGCGAGACGCAGGTCGAGCGGGCCCGCATCGAACAGCTCGAGAGCCAACAGCGGCGGCTGTTGCAGCAGCAGCAGCGCCTCGAGACCGAGCGGACCGCCCTTGCCCAATTGCAGCCGGCAATGGCGCTCGAAACGCTTTCCGAACGAGCGGACACGGCGCGCACCGTGGGCGAGAACGCCGCCGCCGAGCTGCAATCCCTGCTCACGGAGATATCGGCCACGCGCGAGCGCGAGCGCGAGCAGAGCCAGGCACTCAACGCCCTGCGGACGCGGCTGCAGAAGGCGCAGGGCGAGCAGGTATCGACCGAAGCGCTTCAGCAGGCGGCGCTGGGCAAGGCCTCGGGCAAGGTCACCCAGTGGCTCAAGTCCCAGTCACTGGACCGCCACCCTCGCGTCGCGCAGCAGCTGCGGGTGGACAAGGGCTGGGAGCGTGCCGTCGAGACCGTGTTGGGTTCCTACCTCGAGGCGGTCTGCGTCGACGGTTTGGACAGTGTCACGGACCTCCTGGGGAGTTTCGACGGCGGTTACCTGGCGGTGGTCAGCACCGAGGGCCCTGCCACCGTGCGCGACGCCACCTCGCTGCAAGCCAAAGTTCAGGGTACCGGCGTGCTCTCCTCGGTGCTGTCCGCGGTATATACGGCAGAGAGCCTGACCGAGGCATTGAAACTGCGCGGCCGCCTCAAGGCCGGCGAGTCGGTGGTCACACGCGACGGAATCTGGTTGGCAAACGATTGGCTGCGTGTGTCGCGCGACGCAGATCCGCACACCGGCGTGATCGAACGCGAGGAGACTCTGCGGGAGATCCGTGGACAGGTAGCCGCACTGGAAAACCAAGCGCAGGAATTCCAGCGGCAGCTGGAGGATACCCGCGAGCGTGTCCGCGACCACGAAGATCGGCGCGAACGGCTGCAAACCGATGTGAATCGATTGCATCGGGAGCATCTCGATCGGCGCGCCGAATTCGACTCCGCGCAGGCCCGCACCGCAGAGGCGGCGCGCCGCTTGCGCGCGCTCGAGACGGAACTCGCCGACGTGCGCGCCGAACTGTCGCGCAGCGAAAGTGAACTGCGCGAGTCGCGGGGCCGGATGGAAACCGCCATCGATGCGCTGGCCGCACTCGAGCCGCAGCGCATGGATCTCGAACAGGAGCGCGAGCAGCTGCGGGCCGCCTTGGGCGATGCGCGCGCGGCCGCTGCAGCGGCTCAACAGCACGCCCGCGACCTCGCGGTGCAGGTCGAATCGCGGCGCTCATCGCACGCCTCGCTGATCACCACTTTGGCCCGACTCGAGAAGCAGCTCGAGGACTTGAGTGTTCGCAGGCTGGAACTATCCACCCAATTGGCGGACGGCGAAGCGCCGCTGGCCGAGGCGCAACAACGGCTGGAGCGCGAGCTCGAACTGCGGGCGGCGGTCGAGGCGGAATTGCGGGCTGCGAGAATAGCCAGCGACGAATTGGATGCGCTGTTGCGCGATCACGATGCCGAACGTTTGGCGGTGGACCAGCGTCTGCAGTCGGCGCGCACCGGCCTGGACGAAGCGCGTCTGGCGGCCCAACAGGTGCGTGTGCGCCGTGAAGGCGTGGCAGAACAGCTGACGGCGACGAACTATGAGTTCGGCGTGTTGGCCGCGCAGATCGCGCCGGACGCCACGGTGGACCTCTGGGAGTCGCAGCTGGAGGAGACCAAGGGCAAGATCGAACGCCTGGGTCAGGTCAATCTGGCGGCGATCGGAGAGTTCAAGGAGCAGTCCGAGCGTAAGGAGTACTTGGACCGGCAATGCAAGGACTTGACCGACGCGCTGGAGACGCTCGAGTCGGCGATGCGCAAAATCGACCGCGAGACCCGCACACGCTTCCAGGACACCTTCGATCGCGTGAACGCAGGCTTGAAGGAGAAATTTCCCCGTCTCTTCGGCGGCGGGCATGCATACCTGGAATTGACCGGCGAGGAGTCGACCGTGGCCGGTGTATCGGTGATGGCGCGCCCGCCGGGCAAGCGCAACAGCACCATCAGCCAGCTTTCCGGCGGCGAGAAGGCGCTGACGGCAGTCGCTCTGGTGTTTGCCATTTTCGACTTGAACCCCGCGCCGTTTTGTCTGTTGGACGAAGTCGACGCACCGCTCGATGAGAACAATGTCGGGCGCTTCTGCGACATCGTTCGGGAAATGTCGCGCAGCGTGCAATTCATTTTTATTACCCACAATAAGAGCACCATGGAGATGGCGTCGCAACTCGTCGGCGTCACGATGAACGAGCCGGGCGTGTCGCGCCTGGTATCCGTCGATGTCGATGAGGCCGTGCGCATGGCAGCGATGTAGCGAAACTCCAATGGCTGCCGAGCTGCGTTGGATACTGTTGGCCTTGAGTCTGGTGCTGCTCGCCGGGATTTGGTGGTGGGGCAGGCGGAATTCTACGCAGGCTCCCGGGAACGCAGCGCTGCGCGAGATCGCGCCCGCGGTCGAGCCTGTGCGGCACGAATTTCCCGCCGTGGGCATATCCGCAGACGGTCCCGATCGCGATCCCGATCCCGATCCGGGTTCAAGCCCCGGCGACATTGCCGCGGCGCATGAATGGGGAGTGCCGCCCCTCGAGCCATTGAGCATTCGCACCCAGGAATACGACCACGTTCCGATCTTGGATGGCCCCATGATGGTGGATGCCGATCCCGCGCCGACCCGCGCGGGCGCTGCGATGAGCACGGCCATGCGCGCCGTCCGTGCGTCCGACACGGCTTCCGCGCCCGCCCTCACGTCCGGGCGGGTGCCGACCCTCCTACCCGAGAACAGCGATCGAACCAGCGCGGTGTCCGCGCAGACGCCCAATGTGAGCGCGCAGCAAAAGATCGTCACGGTGCGGGTGTGTGCCCCGGGCGATATGCGCTGGTCCGGCGCGGCATTGCTGTCGGCTTTGGAACTGCACGGCCTGGCCTATGGGCGCTACCAGGTTTTTCACCGCCGGCATTCGGACGGCCGCAGTCTGTTCTGTGTGGCCAGTTTGATCGAACCGGGCACCTTCGATGTGGCGCGCATGTCCTCGGAGGAATTTCGCGGCGTCACGCTGTTCGCCGTAATGCCGGGGCCCATCGAGCCGCTGCTGACCCTGGATGAATTGCTCGGTGCGGCGCGCGGCTTGGCACAGGAACTCGCCGGCATGGTGCAGGACTCCAAGGGCGTGCCGCTGTCGCCGCAGCGCGCCGCGGCATTGCGCGAGGATGTGGCGCTATTCCAGGCCTCGTTGCCGCGTGCTTGAGGAGGCTACCGATGTGCCCGCAGAATCCAGCCGCACCCACCGACGGTGCGGCTGCGCGCGCCGCCGAACTGCGCGAGTTGTTGGAGCGCTATAACTACCGCTATCACGCGCTCGATGATCCTGAAGTTCCGGATGCCGAGTACGACCGCCTCATGCTGGAGCTGCGCGCGATCGAGTCGCAGTTTCCGCAGCTGATCGTTCCCGATTCGCCGACCATGCGGGTGGGTGCCGCACCGATAGCGGCATTCGGTGCCGTCAAGCATCGAGCCGCGATGCTGTCCTTGGACAATGCGTTCAGCGAGGAAGAGGTGCGGGATTTCGACCGACGTATCCGCGAACGCCTCGCGCACGGCGATGCAATTCGCTATACCGCCGAGCCGAAGCTGGACGGCCTGGCCATCAGCGCGCGTTACGAGAACGGCATCTTCGTGCAGGGCGCGACGCGCGGCGACGGCGAGACGGGCGAGGACATCACGCAGAATCTACGCACCATCAAAGCGTTGCCGCTCAAGTTGCGTGCCGCCGATGCGCCGCGTGTGATCGAAGTGCGCGGCGAAGTGTTCATGCCGTTGGCCGGCTTCCGGCGCTTCAATGAGGAGGCGAGCGCGCGCGGTGAGAAAACCTTCATCAACCCGCGCAACGCCGCCGCGGGGAGCCTGCGCCAGCTTGACCCGCGCATGACCGCCGCCCGTCCGCTGGACCTGTTCATTTATGGCATCGGGGTCATCGAGGGCGGCGAGCTGCCGCCCTACCACAGCGAGACGCTGCAGGAATTGCGCCGCCTGGGGTTCAAGATTTGTCCGCAGTCCAAAGTGGTCGAATCGGTCGAGGGGTGCCTTGCCTACTACCGGGAAATGGCCGTGGCCCGTGCGTCGCTGCCGTACCAGATCGACGGCGTGGTCTACAAAGTGGACGATGTCAGGCTGCAGCGCCGGCTGGGATTCATCTCGCGCGCGCCGCGCTGGGCCGTCGCACACAAATTTCCGGCGGAAGAAGCCTTGACGGTGGTGCGCGGCATTGAATTTCAAGTGGGCCGGACCGGCGCGCTCACGCCGGTTGCGCGCCTGGAACCGGCCTTCGTGGGCGGCGTGACGGTGAGCAACGCGACACTGCACAACATGGACGAATTGACCCGCAAGGATGTGCGCGTCGGGGATACCGTGGTCATTCGCCGCGCCGGCGATGTGATACCGGAGGTTGCGCGGGTACTGCCCGAGCGCAGGGTCGACGGCGCGCAGCTGGTGACGCTGCCGAGCGAATGTCCCATATGCGGCTCGCCGGTGCTCCGCGAGGGCGATCAAGCCGTGGCACGATGCAGCGGCGGCCGACGCTGTGCGGCCCAGCGGAAGGGAGAAATTCAGCACTTCGCCTCGCGTCGTGCGATGGATATCCAGGGACTCGGCGACAAGCTGGTCGAGCAGCTGGTCGATGGAGGCTGGATTCAGACCCCGGCGGATCTCTTTTCCTTGCAGGCCGAGCAGCTCGCTACGCTCGAACGCATGGGCGAGAGGTCCGCGCAGAAACTGTGCGACGCCATCGAGGGGGCCAAGCACACCACGCTGCCGCGTTTTCTCTACGCGCTTGGCATCCGCGATGTGGGCGAGGCCACCGCGCTCGCGCTCGCGCAATATTTTCCCGAACTGGCGCAATTGCGGCGTGCCGGCCAGGAGGAAATCCAGCGCGTTCCGGATGTCGGCCCGGTGGTGGCGAAGCAGGTGGCGGCATATTTTGCCGACACCGAGAACGCTGCCATGGTGGATCGATTGCTGGCGGCCGGAATTACCTGGCCGGATTCGCCGCCGCTCCATGCCGGCGGCTCGCAACGCGACAAGACCTTCGTGTTGACCGGAACGCTCGAGTCCTTGACGCGTGAGGAGGCCACCGAAGCCATCGTGCAGCGGGGCGGCAAGGTGAGCGCCGGTGTTTCGAAGAAGACCAGCTACGTGGTGGCCGGCGCGGAGGCGGGATCCAAGCTAAAAAAGGCCGAACAGCTCGGTATTCCGATCTTGGACGAAGCGGCGTTCTTGGAGTTGCTGAAAAAGGTGTAGCGGATCGGGTAAATCCGCTACACCGGTCCGATTGAGCTTACAGCGATTTCTCGATCTTCGCGTTCTTCTTCAGGCTGTCCACGTACGCCTGAAGCTTCTTCTGGATCACGCCGTTGGTGACCTGCTGCTTGACTTGTTCAAACGGCGGGGCCGCGGTTTCGCGGGTATCTTCCAGCTTGATGACGTGCCAGCCGAATTGCGTCTGTACCGGCTCTTGGGTCATCTCGCCCTTTTTCAGAGTCTTCACCGCGTCGCCGAAAGGTTTGGCCATGCGCGTGAGCGTGAACCAACCGAGGTCGCCGCCATTGGCTTTCGATCCGTCGGTCGACTGGGCCTTGGCCACTTCGTCGAACTTGGCGCCGCCTTTGATCTTCTTGATGATCTGCTCGGCCTGCTCCTTGGTCGGAACGAGGATGTGCCGCGCGTGATACTCGGTCTTATCCATGGCCGCAATGTCGGTGTCGTATTCGGAGTGGAGTTCCGCGTCGGTCGGTTCCTTGTCCTTCAAATATTTCTGCGATTCCGAATCCGCCAACACGCGCATGCGTACCACTTCGAGGCGCGCCGCCACATCGGCATCCTTGTCGACGGCGTCCTTCGTCGCCTGCGAGGCCAGCAATTGCATGCTGATCATCTCGTCCAGCACCTGTCCGCGCTGCTCGGTGGTCAGTTCCGTCGGGCGGCCCTGCAGCAGGTTCTTCAAGTAGATGTCATATGCGGTGCGCGAGATCGGCGTGCCGTCGACCGTGGCGACAGGTGCGGGCGCCGACGCGGCGGCCTTGTCGGTCGCAGCGGACGTTGCCGCCTGCTGGCCCTTTCCGCAGGCCGCCACACACACGGCGAAGGCGGTCACGGTGGCAACACGGATCCACGGTGTACTCAAGAATTGGCTCATTTGGTCCTCTACGCAAAAAAAAAGCGACTGTGGCCAAACGGCCGACGCGCCCGGGGGCGGCAGTTTAGCGTCAACAATGGGATCTCACCAATTTTTGATGGTTTCTACGCACAGGGAAGAATGCTGCGTCGCAGCATTTTCATCGGTGCTCCAATTCAGCCGGCGACCGGTGGCGTCAATAAGGCAGCGATTGCCGGCATCAATCGGGCGGCAGGGCCTCGATTGCCAGCGCGTGAATATCGGTCTTCAAGAGATCCGCGACGGCTGCATAAACCAGCTGGTGCCGGGCAACGGACGGTAGGCCGCGGAACGCCTCGGACACGATACGGACGCGAAAGTGACTCAGCCCTAAGGCGGCACCGGCATGGCCATGATGCAAGTGACTCTCATCGTCCACGGCAAGCTCGGCGGGGTTGAAGCGTGCCTCCAAGCGTTCACGCAGCCGCTGCTCGCGGCCGGCAGCGGGCAGGCTCATGACCCGGAAGGTTCCGACGGCGAGGGCGATCCGGCCGGCCCCTTCGCCTTGCTGCTGAGCCAAAGCACCTGGGGCAACATGAAGATCATCGTGGCCGGGGTGATTCCGTACACCTTGAAATGGACCCAGGTGCTTTCGGTGAAATTCCGCGCCACATAGATATTCGCGACCGCAAGTGCCGCAAACCAAGCCGCCCACAGACAGTTGATGACGAGCCAAGCACGTGAGGACACGGCCAGCGGTTCATCGAATACGCCCTCGAACATACGGCGCACCAGAGGCTGTTTGCCTATCCTTAGGCTGCCCAGAAACGCCGCCGCCGTCAGTGCCAGCAATACCGTCGGCTTCCATTGGATGAATCGGACGTCGCGCAGCAACAGCGTGGCGGAACCGAGAATCACGACCACGGCGGCGGTAATGACGTGCATGGTCTTGAACTTGCCCGTGCTCATGCGATGAATCAGCAGCACCAGCAGGCAGGCCGCCATCAACGACGCCGTAGCCCAATAGATGCCGAGAAGCTCGAAGGCAACGAGAAATACGATCAGCGGGGACAATTCGAGGAGTTGACTCATCCGCGTATCATAGCTGACGAGATGAGCATCTACCTGCAACTGCATCCGGTCTCCCCGCAGCGGCGCTACATTCGCCAAGCGGTCGAAGTGCTTCGCCGCGGAGGGGTCATCGTGTACCCCACGGATTCCTGTTATGCGCTCGGCTGCCATATCGGCGACAAGGCGGCGCTCGAGCGCATCCGCGACATCCGTCAAACGGACCGCAATCATCATTTCACGTTGGTATGCCGCGATCTCACGGATGTGGGCAAGTACGCGATGGTGGACAACTGGCAGTACCGGCTGCTGCGTGCGCACACGCCGGGTGCGTATACGTTCCTGCTCAAGGCCTCGCGCGAAACCCCGCGGCGCCTGAAACACGAACGCCGGGGCACCATTGGATTGCGGGTGCCGGATCACCCGGTCACCGCCATGCTGCTCCACGAACTTCAGGAACCGGTGATGAGTTCCACGCTGCTGCTGCCGGGCGAGGATTTGCCGCGCACCGACGCCAAGGAGATTTTCGAGAGGCTGGAACACAGCGTCGATATGGTCTTGGACGGCGGCAATTGCGGCCTGACGCCGACCTCGGTAGTCGATCTATCGGGCGACCGTGCCATCGTGGTGCGAGCAGGGCGCGGCGATGTCAGTCCCTTTGCGCCGACGCTCCCCGTATAATACCTACGCAATGCGGGCACCAAAGCTCGTAATTACTTTTAATAACGGGTGCAAGCATTGGATTCAAGTAGATTTTTAACTGAGTTTCTTAAGACAGTCTCAATCTGGGCAATCCCGGTCTTATTTGCGGTCACGCTGCATGAAGTCGCACATGGCTGGATGGCGAGATATTTCGGTGATCGTACCGCTGAGTTGTTGGGACGGTTGAGCCTCAACCCGCTGCGCCACGTCGATCCTCTCGGAACTCTGGTGATTCCCGGAGCGCTCCTTGCGCTCGGACTGCCGCTATTCGGTTGGGCCAAGCCCGTGCCGGTGGCCACCGGCTCGCTGCGTCGGCCGCGTCTGGCATTCGTCATGGTGGCCCTGGCCGGACCCGCGGCAAATCTTTTCATGGCGCTCCTGTGGTGCGCCATATTGGCCGCAGTGATCCGCATCAATGGCCGCACGACCTTGGACCATTGGCTCGTGCTCATGGCTCAGGCCGGTATCGTGGCCAACGGGGTGCTGGCGATTTTTAATTTGCTGCCGATTCCGCCGCTGGACGGCGGCCGCGTGGTCGCGGGTGTTTTGCCGCCGCGGTTGGGCGCGCGCTACGAGAGGCTGGCACCCCTCGGCATGGCCCTGGTGGTAGGGTTGTCGGTGCTGGGTCTGTTCGGTTGGCTGTTCGTTCCTGCCTACCGGGCCATGGGCCAGGTCATCAACGCGTTGATGGCTCCCGCGGCATGAGCGGTCCGGTACAAAATCGGCGCGTGTTGTCCGGCATGCGTCCCACCGGGCAGTTGCACTTGGGCAACTACCATGGGGCCCTCAAGAACTGGATCGAACTGCAGTATCAATACGAGTGCTACTTCTTCGTGGCGGATTGGCATGCGTTGACGACCGGCTATGAAGACACCTCGAAGCTTGCGGAGAACACGTGGAACATGGTGGTCGACTGGCTGGCCGCGGGCTTGAATCCCGGTGTCGCCACGTTGTTCATCCAGTCGAAAGTGCCGGAGCATGCGGAACTGCACTTGTTGCTGTCCATGATCACGCCCCTAGGCTGGTTGGAGCGTGTACCGTCGTACAAGGATCAGCAGACGCAGATCGCCGATCGTGACCTGAGCACCTACGGCTTTTTAGGCTATCCGCTGCTGCAAAGCGCCGATATTCTGCTGTATCGCTCGCAGTACGTGCCGGTCGGCGAGGACCAGGTGGCGCATGTCGAGATCACCCGCGAGGTCGCCCGCCGCTTCAATCACATCTACGGCAGCGAGCCGGAATTCGAACAAAAGGTGGAAAAAGCCGTCAAGAGCTTGGGCTCGCGCAACTCCGCGCTGTATCGCGCGCTGCGCAAGGAGTACCAGGAAAAGGGCGACGCGGACGCGCTCGACAAGGCCCAGGCGCTGGTCGAGGCGAACGCGCGGCTCACCGTGGCGGACCGAGATCGGCTGCTCGGATTCCTCGAGGGCGGGGGGATATCCATCCTGCCGGAACCCGAAGTGCTCCTGACTTCGACACCGAAGATTCCCGGCCTCGACGGGCGCAAGATGTCCAAGTCCTACGGCAACACCATCGGCTTGCGTGAGGACACCGACTCGGTCGTCAAGAAGCTCAAGGCCATGCAGACCGATCCGGCGCGAGTGCGGCGCACCGATCCCGGCGATCCCGAGAAATGTCCGGTGTGGGACCTGCACAAGATTTATTCGAGCGCTGAGACTTTGGATTGGGCGAGTAAGGGTTGTCGTTCCGCAGGAATCGGTTGCCTGGAGTGCAAGGCGCCGCTGATCGAGAAGATCGTGGAGGAGGTGTCCGGCATCGCCAAGCGCGCCCAAGAGTTCGAGGAGAATCCGGACCTGGTCCGAGGTATCATCGCCGAGGGATGCGAGCGCGCTCGGGCGGTGGCCCGCGACACGCTGGATGCGGTTCGGCAAGCGATGGCTATGAACTACCGTTGACATCCGGATAAAGCATGAAACCCGAATTGACCTTGGTGCAGAGCGCTTCGCCCCCGGAGCCGGCCGCCACGCCGGCTCCGGCACAAGGTGAAATGCCGTTTGCAGTCGTGGAGGGGCAGCCCATCATCGAGATGCCGCGAGACTTGTACATTCCGCCTCAAGCCCTCGAGGTGTTTCTCGAGGCATTCGAGGGGCCGCTCGACATGCTGCTGTACCTCATCCGGCGGCAGAATCTCGATATTCTCGATATTCCCATTGCGGAAATCACTCGCCAATACATGCGCTACATCGAGCTGATGCAGGTGCTGCAGCTGGAATTGGCGGGCGAGTATCTGCTGATGGCGGCGACGTTGGCGGAAGTCAAATCGCGCATGCTGCTGCCGCGCGTGGGCACCGATGAGGCATCG
Organism: Gammaproteobacteria bacterium; assembly: GCA_021323735.1. Taxonomy (GTDB): domain Bacteria; phylum Pseudomonadota; class Gammaproteobacteria; order Steroidobacterales; family Steroidobacteraceae; genus Bog-1198. The sequence continues at coordinate 16,383 of JAJPKM010000031.1, read as the reverse complement.
GAGGAGGCGGATCCCCGCGCGGAACTCGTGCGCCGCCTTCAGGAATACGAGCGCTTCAAGCGCGCGGCCGAGGGAATCGACCGCATTCCGCGGCTCGAACGCGATACCTGGGTAGCCTCCGCGGAACTCACCGACCGCAAGGTCGTGCGCATTCCTCCGCAGGTGACGCTGCAGGAAATGCTGATCGCCTTTCAAGATGTTCTGGCACGCAGCGACATGTTCGCCCACCATCATGTGCAGCGCGAACCTTTGTCGGTGCGTCAGCGCATGACCGATGTCCTATCCTCGCTGCAGTCGAACGCATTCGTCGACTTCGTGCGGCTGTTCAACGCCGAAGAGGGCCGCCGCGGCGTCACGGTGACGTTCGTGGCCATTCTGGAACTATTGCGCGAGGGGTTGATCGAAATAGTGCAGTCGGAGGCATACGCGCCGCTGCATGTGCGCCTGGGCAATCCGGCTCGGCACCTGTCTCTGGTAGCCGACGACAATGCGGCCAACGATGATCTTGCGAGAAACCAATGAACCATCAATACGTGAAAAATGTGGTTGAAGCGTCGCTGCTGGCGGCCGGCCGGCCGCTGACCGCGGAGGAACTCGCGAGTGTGTTCGACGAACGCGATGGCTCGATTGCCGAGGAGGTGCGCCAGGCGATTGCGGCGCTCACCGAGGAGTACGAGACGCGCGGCGTTGAGCTGAAGGAAGTATCCAGCGGCTATCGAATTCAAATCAGGGCAGCGGTCGCACAACCGGTGGCGCGGCTCTGGCAGGAGCGGCCGGCGAAATATTCGCGCGCACTTCTCGAGACCCTCGCGCTGATTGCCTACCGGCAGCCCATTACCCGCGGCGAGATCGAGCAAATTCGCGGCGTGGCGGTCAACCCCAGCATCATCAAGACCTTGCATGAGCGCAATTGGATTCGCGTGGTCGGCCACCGCGATGTACCGGGTAAGCCCGAATTGCTGGGCACAACCCGCGATTTCTTGGACTACTTCAGTCTGAAGAAGCTGGATGACCTGCCCACGCTGACGCAGCTGAAAGAGCTGGAAGATCTGCGGGTGCAATTGACCCTGCCCGGCGCAGAGCCCGAGGTTGCGGCCGATGCTGAATTGCAGCCGGATGAATCGGCCGGCGATGAATCGGCTGGCATCGAGTCGGCTGAGTCGGCGGGCATTGAGTCGGCTGGCGATGAAGCAGCCGTTGATGAGGCCATCGGCGATCGGGTGGCGGGTGAGGACGACGAGGAAACCCCTGCACACGAGGCCGCGCCGCGGACGCAGGGCTTGGTTGCAAGTGGCGCACAAGATGACGCCATTTGATGCGGCCGCGGGGAATACTCAAGCAGTCCCGTAAGCCCAAGCAGCGCTCATCCGAATCGCCCAAAGAGTTGCCGGCCGGAGAGCGCGTACAGAAGCTGCTGTCGGCCGCCGGCATCGGTTCGCGGCGTGAAGTCGAGCGGTGGATTCGCGAGGCGCGTCTGAAGGTCAACGGTGAGGTACCGGCGATGGGCGCGAAGCTCACGCCCAAGGATCGCATCACCCTGGATGGCCGGCCCGTGAGGCTCCATGTCCCCGCCGTCAAAGAGCTTCGGGTGTTGTTGTTTCATCGTTCGCCCGGTGAGAATCTGGATATGAAGGCCGCGACCTCGCGTGCCGCGGAACATCTGAAGCTGCCGCGATCCTCGGGCCGATGGCTTGCCATCCAGCCGATGCCGCCGGTGGATGGCGGCCTGGAAATTCTCACCGACGATGGATCGTGGGCGCACCGGGTGTCGCAGGGCGCGCACGCGCTGACCATCGACTACGTGCTTAGGATGCGCGGTCCGCTGAAACAGGAACTGGTCGAAGAATTCCGTGCGGCGACCGATTGTGAGGGCGAGGCGATGAGCGTCCTACAGGCGGAGGCGAAATTCGGCGCGGGCTTCAACCACTGGCTCACCGTCACGGTGCGGGCCACGCGTTCCGCGCAAGTGCGGCACTGGTTCGCCGCACGCGGCATCATCGTGAGCCGCCTGATGCGCGTGCGCTTCGGCCCGGTGCACCTGGGCCACGACTTGCCGCGAGGCCACTCGCGCGCGCTGCTGGCGAGCGAACGCAATGCGCTGATGAACGAGATCGACGCCGCCAAGCCGAGCTTGCCGGCGCCGGACATCGCCTAGCCTGCGTTATTCATGAACGACGGGTAGCTGATCAAGGCCGCCGTCAGGGAATAAAGCGGGCTACGGCGCAGTTTTCGAGGTCTCCAAAAGCTGCGCCAAGTACTGCTGCCAGACCGCCGCCCAGGTGTGGGTGCCGTGACCGTGAGTTTGATCCGAGGCCGGCAGCAGCACGAAGCGCCCGGCTTTGACACGCTTGATGTCCCGCTCGGCGATGCCGAGTTCCGGCGGATTGATGAAGTCATCGCCCGAATTGATGTGCAGCAGCGGTGCCTTGATCTTTTCCAGTCCTGCCGAAGGATCGTAGTCCCGCGACGCATTGACCTGGTAGAGGATGTCGTTGGCGTCCAGGTCCTCGATTTGCCGCTGCATGTATTTCTGCACGAATTCATCGGCGGCATCCCGCGAGGGCAGGCTGATCTGCATCTGGATCGGTGCACTGCCGGCAATCAAAAGCAATCCGGCCACCGTGCGCAAGGCGCCCACCGGCTCGGTCGTGTACTCGCCCTTCATCCATTGCGGGTCGTTGCGAATCGCATCCATGGCAAGATCGCGCCACACCCGATTCCGTCCGGCAATCTGCTCCGGCAGGCAGGCGAGGGGCATCAGTGCGTCCATGAAATCCGGGTAGGCCTCGGCCCACATGAAGGTGTGCATGCATCCCATGGAGGTGCCCATGACGAGACGCAGGTGGTTCACCTCGAGGCCTTGGGTGACCAGGGCATATTGCGCGGCCACCATGTCCTGATAGGAGTATTGCGGAAAGCGGGCGCGCAGCCCGTCGCTCGGTTTGCTGGATTTCCCGTGGCCGATGCCGTCCGGAAGAATGATGAAGTACTTTTCGGCGTCCAGCAGTTGTCCCTTCTGGAACAGCACGCCGGAAAATCTATCGTTGATGAGGCTGCGGCCGGATCCCCCGGTGCCGTGCATGATCAACACCGCGTTGGTGACCCGTCCTTTCGCATCTTTCTTCGGTTTGCCGAGAAAGGTGTAGTGCATGCGCAGCTCGGGCAGCGTCTCTCCCGAGGCGAAATGAAAATCATGGATGACGTAGTCGCCCTCCAGTGGCCGCTGTTCCGCCGCGGCTGGGTAGCCTGCGCCGGCCGCGAAGCAGAGCAGAAGCGACAGTGCGGCGGTATACGGTGTTCTTATATGCATTCTGAAGAGTCCTCGATTTGGCTATTGCTCGATTTGGCTATTGCGCGTCAATGAAACGGCCATCAATACCGCGCCCGTGCGCACTCAGCAAGTAAAGAAAACAACCGCTGACGGATTCCGCCTGGGGTACGGTGTTAGGATCCTCGGCCGGGTACGCGGCCGCACGCATGGCGGTACGCATCCGGCCCGGATTTACGCTGTTCACGCGTATATTGGGCTCGCCCTCCAGCTCCTCGGCCAGCATGCCGCGGACCGACTCCAGCCCGGATTTGGAGACCGCATAGGCCCCCCAGAACGGCCGCGGTTGTTTCACCACTCCGCTGCTGACGAAGATGATCGAGGCGTCCTCGGACTTGCGCAGCGCGGCCAGCAAGACCTGCGTGAGTATGAAAGGGGCCGTGAGATTCACGTGCAAGACCTTACACCAGGTGGGTACATCGTACTGCTCGAGGGGCGTGCGATCGCCCAATAAAGCCGCCGCGTGGACCAGACCGTCCAGCTTGCCGAATTCCTCGTCGACCACGCGCGCCAAGCGGTCATAGTCCACCGCCGTGGCGGACGCCAGGTCCAGCACCGCGATGGCCGCTTGCGGCGCGCCCATGGCCTCGATCTCATCGTAGACCCGATCGAGTTTGGCGCCGTTGCGGCCGGTGAGGATTACGTTGGCGCCCGCGCGTGCGCATCCCAAGGCCAGCGCCCGGCCGAGTCCGCTGCCCGCGCCGGTAATCAATATTGCACGGCCTTGGAGCAGGTCGGGGCCGGGTGTGAAGTCTTTCGGAATCATTGGGTACCTTTGAGTCAATTACCGGGCGCGCCGCGCCGTCGACCATGCCAGCAGCATATCCTGCAAGCCCAAGGACTGGCCGCTGCGCACACGTTGGTTCAAGTGCTTCAGCCCCAGGGCGGCCAGCACCAACAAGTGTCGCTGCTGCGGGCGGAGCGCCGCAGGCAGCGCCTGCGCCGCGGCGCCATAGCCTTGCGCGGCGCGTTCTCGAAGCTGCTGCAAGTAATGTTCGAACGGTGCGGACGGCCGCTCGGCGCATAGATCCGCGTTGTCGATGCCGGCCGCCAGCAGTTCGTCCACCGCAAAGGGTACGCGCCCGGTGCGCGCCTCGCGCCGATAGTCGCGGGCCGACCGCGACAAATAGTCGGCCACCGCCAATGCCTGGGTGCACCGCTCCAGGCTGCTCTCGTCGCGATCCGCCGTGGCCAGCCGCGAGGCCAGCAGGAGCGGAAGGGCGCGTAGCGCGCAGGCATGCGGTACCAGCTCCGACCCGCGCTCCAGCGGCGCGCCGCTGGTCTCGGCCAGTGCCGCATCGATGCACAGCCCGAGCGGATTGAAATCCACGTCGCCGGCCCGCGGCAGCGAGGCCAGATACGCACCGATGGGATGGACCGGCGTGCCGGCGGCCAGCCGGCGAATTTCCTCCCGCCACCATTCCAGCTTGATGCGGGCGGCGCCGGGTTCGGTCGCAGGATCCATCAAAGCGTGCCACTCGGCGAGCAGTGCATAGATGCCGAGGAGGGGAGCGCGTGCCGTCTCGGCCGCGAACAGCCAACTCCAATAGCGTACCGATCCCAACGGGATCGCCCGCGCACGGTAGCTACCGTCAAGGGCTTTCAGTGCCTGACTCATCGGCAGTGCCGGGCTGGGCCTCCCCGGCGCGCGGTATGCGTGCGAGGTTGGTCACCGGGTCGATGGGCTCGATCTCGCGGTTCACGCGCAGCCCGAGCCCCTCGAAGCGGCGCGCCGCCGGCAATACCTGCTGCTCCAGCGAACCCACGGCGCGATTGAAGGATTCGACGCTGCCGCCCAGGGACTTTCCCAGCTTGCCCAGGTGCTCGCCGAACACGGCCAGCCGCTTGTAGATCTCCTCTCCCAGCTGGCGCACCTCCGCGGCATTCTCCGCCAGGACAGTCTGCTTCCAGCCATAGGAGACCGCCTTCAAGAGAGCCACCAAGCTGGTCGGGGTTGCAAGCATGACGTTCTGCCGCATCGCTTCGTCGATCAAACCGGGGTTTTCCTGCAGCGCCGCCGACAGGAATTGATCCCCCGGAAGGAACAGAACGACGAAATCCGGACTGCGTTCGAACTGCGCCCAATATTGTTTCGAGGACAGCTCGCGCACCCTCGCGCCGACCAGCTGTGCGTGGCGGCGCAGCTGCGTGCTGCGCTCAGTCTCGTCTTGAGCTTCCACCGCCGAAAGATAGGCCTCGAGCGGCGTTTTGACGTCCACGACGATGTCGCGCTGCTCAGGCATGTGCACGATCATGTCGGGACGGATGGAACCGTTATCGGTCTTGCGCTGCTGCTGCTCGGTGAAATCCACGTGCAGGGTCATTCCCGATAGCTCGACCAATCTGCGCAGCGTGATTTCACCCCATTGGCCGCGCACATCCGGGCGGCGCAGCGCCGTGACCAGATTGCGCGTCTCGCGTGACAGCAGGTTCTGGCCGCTCGCCAGCACTTCCATCTGCACCTTGATGGTGGCGAATGAATCGATGCGCTCGCGCTCGATCGTCTGGATCTGTGCTTCGGTCTTGGCCAAAGCCTCGCGAATGGGTTTTACCAGCGACTCGATCGCCGACTCGCGTTCCCGCAATGCCTGCGAGGCGTCCAATTGCTGTCGGGTGAAGCGCTCGCGAGCGAGCTGCAGAAACACCTCGCTGTTGCTTTGCAGGCTTTCGCGCGCAAGTTCGCCGAATACGCCCTGCAGTTGGTCGCGTGCGCGCGCCAAGGTTTGTTCACGCTCCGCGCTCAACATTTCCTCGGTCTTGAGCCGGGCTCGCAGCAGTTCCGCGTCGATGCGCAGCGCCTGTTCGCGGCGCGCGCGCCACAACAGCGCCGCCAGGGCACCGACCGCGATACCGACGATCAGCGCCGCCCACATCCGGAAGTCGCTCATAGGCGCCCGCTGGCCTTAAGCCAGGCCAGGAGCTGCAGCGGCCGATCGAGATACCCGTCCGCGCCCCAGCCGGTCGGATCCTCGTCCGCGCGCAGGTAGCCATAGTTGGCCACCAGCGCTGGCATGGCTGCGGCGTGCGCCGCCTGCACGTCGCGCTGCGCATCGCCGACATAAATACATTCGTCGGGGCGCACGCCGGCGAGCGCCGCTGCATGCAGCAGCGGCAGCGGATGCGGCTTGCGCTCCGCCACGGTATCGCCGCTGACGACGCAGGCGAAGTGCGCACCCAGCCCAAGATCGGCGAGCAACGGGTCGGTCAGCCATGCCGGCTTGTTGGTGACGATGCCAGTCTTCACGCGCCAATTCTCCAATTCGCGGAGCACCTGGTCCATACCGGCAAAAAGACGGGTTTCCCGAGAAAGTCCCGCGCGGTAGATTTCCAGGAAACGCTGTTGCAGCGCCGGTAAAGCGGCTGCATCGGCGTTTGGAAATCCCTCCTTGACGAGCCGCGCGGCGCCGTGGCTCACCACGCTGCGCACGGCATCGAAGGGCAGGGGCGCCAGCAGGTGCTCCTTGCGCAGTGCGTTCAGTGCGCCGGCCATGTCCGGCGCTGTATCCAGCAAGGTGCCGTCCAGATCGAACAGCACCGCTCTTAAGGTGGCCGCCACGTCAGGCGGCACGCCGAAAGTGGGCCAGATAGTTCACGTCGGTATTCGATGACAATCGAAACGCGCGCGTCAGGGGATTATAGGTGATGCCGGTGAGGTCATTCAGGTCAAGACCTGCAGCACGGCCCCACCGGGCAAGCTCCGACGGACGTATGAATTTCAGATATTCGTGCGTACCCCGCGGCAGCGCGCGGGCGATGTATTCGGCCCCGATGATGGCCACCGCAAATGCCATGGGCTTGCGGTTCAAGGTGGAAACGACGACATGCCCGCCCGGGCGCACCAGCCGGCCCAGGGCTCCCAGCGTGACCGCGGGGTCCGGCACGTGCTCGAGCATCTCCATGCACGTAACCAGGTCGAATGAGTCCGGCCGCAGCGCCGCCAGCTCCTCGGCCGCGATCGCCTGGTATTCGACCGCCACCTGGCCTTGCAGCGCGTGCAGTTCCGCCACGTCGAGCACTGCCTGGGACAAGTCGATTCCGAGCACGCGTGCACCGCTGCGCGCCATGGCCTCGCTCAAGATTCCCCCGCCGCAGCCTACGTCCAGTACCTGCCTGTCGCGCAGCCCCGCCGCGTTTTCGACGTATCGCAGGCGCAGCGGATTGAGGTCATGCAGGGGCTTGGACGGACCGGCCGGATCCCACCAGCTCTGCGCCATGGAGGCGAACTTCGCAAGTTCCTGAGGATCGGCATTTCGCGTCGCTACATTCATCGCTCAACCTCTCGTTTTCAGCCGCGTGGCCCACGCGGCCGATCGGGCCGCGATTTGCGGCCAATCCAGGCGGGTCAATTCGCCTCCCGATAGCAGCTGCCGGCCCGCGACCCAGACATCGGTGACGATGTGTCGGCCGCCGCCGAAAACCAATTGTGTGAGCGGATCCAGGATGGGTTGGGTGCCCGGCTCCGATAGATCAACGCAGCACAGGTCCGCCCATTTTCCCGGCACCAGCGAGCCTACCTCGCCGTCGAGGCCCAATACCGCGGCGCCGCCGCACGTCGCGGCATGCAGCGTATCCCAAGGGTCGGTCAGCAGTGCGACAATCTTCATGTCGTCCCACAGCTCGGCGCTCGAGCAGGCAAACTTGCTGCTGCCAAGGCCCAGCCGAGTGTCCGCCGCGGCAAAGGCTGCCATTTCCGGCAAGACCTTGCCGTATTTCAAAGCCCACCGAGGACATACCGTGACAGAGATGCCGGTGCGCTGCATCAGGCTGAGGTCAGCCGGAGTCAGGTGCAGCATGTGCACCGCGTTGAGCGCGGGTGTGAGCAGCCCCAGATGCCAGAGCCGTTCGATGGGACGCATCCCGTGAGTCCGGAGGCAGGCGCCGATTTCATCGGGCGACTCATGCAGATCCAACATGATGCCGGCCTCGAGTTCATCGGCCAGCAGGCCTAAGCGTGTCAATGTTTCGTCCCGAAGATCGCTCACCGAACCGGGCGCGAAGGCCGTGGACACCAGCGGCTCACCCTTGTATTTGTCGCGCAGGCTCAATGAACGGGTCAGTGATTGCGCCGCATCGTTGGCCCAGGGTGTCGAACTCTCCGTTACCGGCATGCCGACCACGGCTCGCATCCCCTGCTCGATGGACGTGCGCAGCGTCTCCTCCGGAAAATGCGAGCGTTCGCAGAAGCAGGTAATTCCGGACTTGAGCATCACGGCGATCGTGGCCAGGGCGCTGTCGCGCGCGAAATCCGCCGTGAGCGCCCGATCGTTGGCATGCCTAGGATCCGCGTCGCCTCGCGCCGGCAGGACGGCGGATGATTGCGCATTGACGAGGCCGGGCATCAGAAGGTGCGAGTGCCGCAATAGTACCGCCGTCGCCGAATAGCGCTCGGCGGCGACGGCACTCGGGAGAATGTCGAGAATACGTCCGTCGCGGACCATGAGCGAATGGTCCTCGAGAAGCACGTGCCGCGCGGTCATGGGGGCGATCCAGCGGACTTCGACACATAAATCGGCGGCAACACGCGGCATGCCCGAAGTATATCGGCAAACGCACGCGCCGGGCTTAGGAAGCCTTAGGATATGTGTTAGAATGGCGCGATGTTTCAGACCTGCCTTGCCCCCTTTAAACCCGCTGAATAGCAGCCGATAGAAGGCTCACCGGACTCTCGCAAATGGCCGAGATCGCACGCGAAATATTGCCCGTAAATCTCGAAGAGGAGATGCGCAAGTCCTACCTCGACTACGCGATGAGCGTGATCGTCGGACGCGCCCTTCCCGACGTTCGCGACGGCTTGAAGCCGGTGCATCGGCGCGTGCTGTATGCGATGCGCGAGCTGAGCAATGACTGGAACAAGCCCTACAAGAAGTCCGCCAGAGTCGTGGGCGATGTCATCGGCAAATACCACCCGCACGGCGACGCCTCCGTCTACGATGCGATCGTGCGCATGGCGCAAGAATTCTCGATGCGCTACTTGCTGGTCGACGGCCAGGGAAATTTCGGCTCGGTGGACGGCGATCCGCCGGCGGCGATGCGCTATACCGAAGTGCGCATGTCCCGGTTGGCCGGTGAATTGCTCGCGGATATCGACAAGGAAACCGTCGATTTCAATCCTAACTACGATGAGTCCGAGAGCGAGCCGGCGGTACTGCCCGCGCGCATTCCGAACCTGCTGATCAACGGCTCTTCGGGAATCGCGGTGGGCATGGCCACCAATACTCCGCCGCACAATCTGACCGAGATCATCACGGCCTGCATCGCGCTCATCGAGAATCCGGAGATCACCCTCGGGCAGCTGATGCAGATCGTTCCCGGCCCGGATTTTCCGACCGCGGGCTTCATCAACGGCGCCCAGGAAATCGTCGCAGCCTATAAGACGGGGCGCGGCCGGCTGCATCTGCGGGCGCGCACGCATTTTGAGGACGTCGGCAAGGGCGAGCGCCAGGCCATCATCATCACCGAACTGCCCTATCAGGTGAACAAGGCGCGCCTGATCGAGCGCATCGCCGATCTGGTACGCGACAAGCTGATCGAGGGCATTGCCTCCGACGGCCTGCGAGATGAGTCCGACAAGGACGGCATGCGGATCGTGATCGAGCTGAAGCGCGGCGAAGTGCCCGAGATTCTGCTCAACAATCTCTATGCGCAGACCCCCATGGAGCAGGTATTCGGCATCAACATGGTGGCGCTGGTCGATGGCCAGCCGCGCCTATTGAGCCTGAAGGAGATGCTGGACGCATTCCTCCGGCATCGCCGTGAGGTCGTCACGCGGCGTACCGTGTATGAGCTGCGCAAGGCGCGCGAGCGTGGGCATATCCTGGAGGGGCTGGCGATAGCGCTCGCCAATATCGACGAGATCATCGCCACCATCAAGGCATCGCCGTCGCCCGCCGAGGCCAAGGTGGTCTTGATGTCGCGCACCTGGACCTCCGGCGCCGTGCCCGACATGTTGGCGCGCGCCGGCGCCATCAGCACCCGGCCGGAGGGCGAAATCGCGGTCTTGGGGCTGGTCGACGGCGGCTATCGTCTGACCGACGTCCAGGCTCAGGCGATTTTGGAGATGCGCCTCAACCGCCTGACCGGCCTCGAGCAGGACAAGATCATTTCCGAGTTCCAGGAACTGCTGGAGCAAATCCGCGATCTGTCCGATATTCTTGCGCGCCCCGAACGGCTGCTCGCGGTGATCCGCCAGGAGCTGGAGTACATCCGGGACACCTTCGGCGACAAGCGCCGGACCGAGATCCTCGTCAATCACGAAGACTTGACCACGGAAGATCTCATTTCCCCGGAGGATGTGGTGGTCACGCTGTCGCACGGCGGATACGCCAAGGCGCAGCCCCTTTCGGACTATCAAGCCCAGCGCCGCGGCGGCCGCGGCAAGGCCGCCACCACCGTCAAGGACGAGGACTTCGTCGACAAACTGTTCGTCGCCAATACGCACGATACGCTGCTGTGTTTTTCGGATCGCGGCAAACTGTATTGGCTCAAGGTTTACCAGCTGCCCCAGGCTAGCCGCGGCTCGCGCGGCAAGCCCATCGTCAATCTGCTGCCCCTTCAGGAAGGCGAGCGCATCAGCGCAATGCTGCCGATCAAGGAATTCGAAGAGGGAAAATTCGTTTTCATGGCCACGAGTTTGGGCACGGTCAAGAAGACTTCCTTGGCCCTGTTCTCGCGGCCGCGCGCGAGCGGGATCATTGCCGTGGCGCTGGATCCCGGCGACAAGCTGGTGGGTGTGGCAATTACCGACGGCACCAGGGACATTCTATTGTTCACCACGGCCGGCAAGGCGATCCGGTTCTTGGAGGAGGAAGTTCGCCCCATGGGTCGGGAAGCCGCGGGGGTACGCGGGGTCAAACTCATCGATGACCAACGGGTCAACGCGCTGATCGTGGCGCAGGACGGATTCATTCTCACGGCCTCGCAGAACGGCTTCGGCAAGCTCACGCCGCTCGGGGATTTCCCCAAGCACGGCCGCGGTGGGCAAGGTGTCATTGCATTGCAGATCACCGATCGCAACGGCACCATGGTCGGCGCGCTGCAGGTGAGTCTGGACGATGAGATCATGTTGATGAGCCAAAACGGCGTCCTCGTGCGCACGCCGGTCAAGGACATTTCCATCGTCGGGCGCAACACCCAGGGTGTGCGCTTGATCCGCCTCGAAGATGGCGATCAACTCTCGGGACTCGAGCGCATCGAGGGCTTGGCCGGGGAGGGCGGCGCGGAAGCGGATGCCGCCGGGCCCGATGCCAGCGGACCGGATGCCGCCAATCCCGCTGCCGACGACTCATAGGTCTTCGGTGCGCGCCTTCAATTTCTCGCCGGGGCCCGCGGTATTGCCCACCGAGGTTCTGGAGCAGGCGCGCGATGAGTTGCTCGATTGGCGGGGCAGCGGCGCCTCGGTGATGGAAATCAGCCATCGCAGCCCAAGCTTTGTCGAGGTGGCAACCCGCGCCGAGGCCGATTTGCGCGAGCTCATGTCGATCCCGAAGAACTACCACGTCCTGTTCATGCAGGGAGGCGCCTCCGCGCAATTTTCCCTCGTGCCCTTGAATCTGGCGCCGCCGCGGGCCACGGTGGACTACATCGACACGGGGCATTGGTCGCAGAAAGCCATTGCCGAGGCGCGCCGCTACTGCGAAGTCCATCTCGCCGGCGATGCAGGCGGCAGCTACGGTGCGCCGCCGCAGGATGAGCTGCGCTTCAGCGGCCGTGCGTGCTATGCGCACTACACGCCGAATGAGACCATCAGCGGCGTCGAGTATCGGTACATCCCGGAGACACACGGCGTGCCCCTCGTGGCCGATATGTCGTCGAGCATTCTTTCCCAGCCGCTCGATGTGTCCAAATTCGGCTTGATTTATGCCGGTGCGCAGAAGAACATCGGACCGTCGGGGCTGACCTTGGTCATCGTGCGAGATGATCTCGTTGGGCGCGCACGCGCCGAGACGCCTCGCGTATTCGACTACAAGGCAATTGCCGACCAGCAGTCGATGTTGAACACGCCCCCGACATTTGCCTGGTACATGGCCGGACTGGTGTTTAAATGGCTCAAGAAGGCCGGCGGCGTGCGGGCGATCGGCGAGCGCAACCGGCTCAAGGCGGAAATGCTCTATGGCGCCATCGATGACTCACGTCTCTACAAGAACTCGGTGGCCAAGGATTCCCGTTCCCGGATGAACGTCACATTCACATTGAGCGACGTGGGACTGGAGCCGCTATTTCTCGAGGCCGCGGGCGAGGCCGGCCTTACGGGACTGAAGGGCCATCGGGTGGTGGGTGGAATGCGCGCCAGCCTCTACAACGCCATGCCGATCGAAGGCGTGGAGAAATTGTGCGCGTTCATGCGTGATTTCGAGCGCCGCCATCCATGAAACGCGCTAAAAGCACGGGCAAGCGCCGCGTCGAGAGCACGCGAAGATCCCAGGCTGCCGCCGCGGCCGTACCGCCGGCCACCCCGGCGGGCGCGGCCCTTGGAAATATTCGCGACAGCATCGATGCCATCGACGCCCGCATTCACGCCCTGTTGAATGAACGCGCTCGATTTGCGCAGCTGGTGGGGATCTCCAAATCCGCATCGGGTAAGGCGGTCGACTACTACCGGCCGGAGCGCGAGGCGGAAGTGCTGCGCATGGCCTTGAAGCGCAACCAGGGGCCCTTGCGCGACGAGGAAATCGCGCGCCTGTTCCGCGAAATCATGTCGGCTTGTCTTGCGCAGCAAGAGCCGCTGAAAGTGGCTTATCTGGGGCCGGAGGGAACGTTCACACAGGCCGCCGTGCTGAAGCACTTCGGTGCATCGGTTCGGGCGCTGCCGCTGGCGGCGATCGATGAGGTCTTCCATGAGGTGGAGGGCGGTGTCGCCGACTTCGGCGTGGTTCCCATCGAGAATTCCAGCGAGGGAACGGTCAATCACACGCTCGACATGTTCCTGTCCTCGGGACTGAAGATCTGCGGCGAAGCGGAGCTGCGAATCAGCCATTGCCTGATGGGTAAAATGAGCGATTTTAAGGCCGTGAAACGCGTTTGCGCGCATCCTCAGGCGCTGGCGCAGTGCCGGGCGTGGCTCGACGAGCAACTCCCCGAGGCCGAGCGGATCGGGGTATCCAGCAATGCCGAGGGCGCGCGCCGCGCCCGCGACGAGCGCGGCACCGCCGCCATCGCCGGGACCGCCGCGGCCGAGATCTATGGATTGAATCTGCTGGCCACCGAGATCGAGGATCGGACGGACAACACCACGCGCTTCCTGGTGGTGGGCAGGAAGCTGTTCGGCGCCAGCGGCGACGATCGCACGACGCTGCTGGTGTCGGCCAGCGACACCGACGATTCAGGAGCGCTGTTTCAACTGCTCGAGCCGCTGGCACAGCACCGCGTCAACATGACGCGCATCGAATCGCGCCCCTCGCGGCGGCGTAAGTGGGACTATGTGTTCTTCATTGACATCGAAGGCCATGTCTCGGACCCACAGGTGGTGAAGGCGCTGGCAGCTCTCGAGTCGCGGGCATCTTTGTTCAAGGTGTTGGGTTCCTATCCGCGGGCCGTGCTCTGATGCAGAGTTTCGAGGCGCATCCGGCCAGGCGCGTCGCCGGTACGATGAGCGTGCCGGGCGACAAATCCATTTCACACCGCGCGCTGATGCTCGCCGGGATTGCCGAGGGCATCAGCGAGGTCAGCGGCTTTCTCGCCAGCGAGGACTGCTTGGCGACTTTGAGTGCCATGCGCGCCCTCGGCGTGCGCATCGAACAAGTTGATGCCACGCGGGTGGTGATTCATGGCGTGGGATTGCGCGGCCTTCGGCCGGCCGGCCGGCCGCTCGACATGGGCAACGCGGGCACCGCCATGCGCCTGTTCACGGGCCTTTTGTCGGCGCAGAATTTCGCTTCGCAGCTGATCGGCGACGCCTCGCTGATGAAGCGGCCCATGGAGCGGGTGGCCAAGCCGTTGCGCGAAATGGGCGCCGATGTGCGCACCCACGACGGCACGCCGCCCGTGGACATCGGCGGCGCCAAGCGCTTGCGCGGAATCGACTACCGCATGCCGATTGCCAGTGCTCAAGTGAAGTCGGCGATTCTCTTGGCCGCGCTTTACGCCGGGGAACCCACCACCGTCACCTCGCCTGCCGTGAGCCGCGATCACAGCGAGCGCATGCTCGAGGGCTGCGGCGTGCACTTGAGCACCGTGGCCTTGAGCACGACGCTGCATCCTCCGTCTCGCTTGAGCGCATTGCAGCTGAATGTGCCCGGAGATTTTTCCTCCGCCGCATTCTTCATCGTTGCCGGCTTGCTGGCGGCTCCCGCTGAGGGACTGTTGATTCAGAATGTGGGATTGAATCCCACGCGAACCGGGCTACTGGACATATTGCGCAGCATGGGCGGACGCATCGAGGTTCGGAACGCCCGCCTGAGCGGGGCGGAGCCCGTGGCTGATTTGTGCGTGCGACCCTCGCCGCTGCGGGGCATTCGCGTGCCGAAGGAACTGGTTTCGCTGGCCATCGATGAACTGCCGGTGCTGTTCATCGCGGCGGCCTGCGCCCAAGGCGAAACGTGGGTGACCGGCGCCGAGGAACTGAGGGTCAAGGAGAGCGACCGGATTGCCGCGATGAGTGCAGGCCTGTCGGCATTGAATGTAGTGCACAGCCCGCTGCCCGATGGCATGCGGATAGAGGGCCGTTCCTCCGAGGCTCAAAGCGGCAACGTATTTTCGGCCGGAGAGGTTGACAGCTGCGGTGATCACCGCATCGCCATGTCCTTCGCCATTGCCAGCCTGCGAGCGGCAGGACCCATATCGATTCGCGACGTGGCCAACGTGGCCACCTCGTTTCCAGGTTTTGTAGGACTGGCCCGATCGGTCGGGCTGGCGCTAGAGGCAGAGGCAGCCGTTTAGGGGCATCGATGCATGAGATTCCCATCATTACGATCGATGGCCCGTCCGGATCGGGGAAGGGTACCGTCAGCCGGGCCGTGGCCAAGACGCTGGGGTGGTCGTTGCTCGACAGCGGTGCGTTGTACCGCCTGGTTGCCCTAGGCGCACGCCGGGCCTCCGTCAGCCTGGACGACGGGCCGGCCCTGGCGCAATTGGCGGGTCGAATCGACATACGATTCGACTCCAGTCCCGGCGGCGATGAGGTGGTGTGGCTGGACGGCCAGGAAGTCACCCGGGCCATTCGCACCGAGCAGGCGGGCGGGGATGCATCCCGGGTCGCCTCCCTGGGCGAGGTGCGTGGCGCACTCCTGGACCGTCAACGGCGCTTTGCGGCGCCCCCGGGTTTGGTGGCCGACGGCCGCGACATGGGCACGGTGGTGTTTCCCTGGGCTAGGCCTAAGATTTTTCTCGACGCAAGCCCCGCGGAAAGGGCCCTCAGGCGCTATAAGCAGTTGAAAGAAAAGGGGGTTGCTGCTAACCTTGCCGCCCTTTCGCTGGAGATAGCGGAGCGTGACCGGCGCGATTCCACGCGCACCGCTTCGCCTCTTGTCGCAAGCGCCGACGCCACCGTGTTGGATACAACGGGTATGTCCGTCGATGAGGTAATCGGGCGCGTTTTGAAGATCGCCCGCGAATTTGTATAGGTTGCGGCTTTCACGGACCGATAGCCGTTTTATGAAGTAACCCTGGGCACTTGGGATCTGCGCCTAGGATTTGGCAAGAGAACACATGACAGAAAGTTTTGCGGAACTGTTCGAACAGAGCATTGCGAGCCAGCGCATTCGACCTGGCACCATCCTCAATGGATTGATCGTCGAAGTCGGTCAGGACTACGTGATCGTGAACGTCGGATTGAAGTCCGAAGCGGTCATTCCATCCGATCAATTCAAGAACGAAAAAGGTGAAATCGAGGTTTCCGTCGGTGAGACCGTCGAAGTGGCTTTGGACAGCGTCGAGGATGGTTCCGGCGAGACCCGGCTTTCACGCGAGAAGGCGAAGCGCGCGCGGACTTGGACGCGATTGGAAACCGCCTTCGAGAAGCAAGAGGTCGTCATCGGCATCATTACCGGCCGGGTCAAAGGCGGCTTTACCGTCGAGATCGACAATGTTCGAGCATTTCTGCCGGGCTCTCTGGTAGACGT
>JAJPKM010000047.1 GCA_021323735.1 Gammaproteobacteria bacterium | reverse complement strand
GCCTGCTACGAGGCCATGGTGCACATGGCGCAGGATTTCTCCTACCGCTATCCCATCGTCGACGGCCAGGGCAACTGGGGATCGACGGACGATCCCAAGTCCTTCGCTGCGATGCGCTATACCGAATCGCGCCTCACGCGCTATGCGGATCTGCTGCTGCAGGAGTTGGGCTCGGGCACGGTCGAGTGGGCACCGAATTTCGACGGCACATTGGATGAGCCGGTCATGCTGCCGGCGCGGGTGCCGAACCTGCTGCTGAACGGCGGGTCCGGGATAGCGGTGGGCATGGCCACCGACATCCCGCCGCACAATTTGCGCGAAGTGGCGAACGCCTGTGTGGCGCTGCTCGATGATCCGGATCTGACCACTCGCAAATTGATGGCGCACGTCAAGGGACCGGATCTGCCCACCGGCGGGGAGATCGTCTCGCCGCGAGCCGACCTGGTGCAAATGTACGACACCGGCACCGGCAGCTTCCGCGCCCGCGCCACTTACGAGATTGAGGATGGGGAGATCGTCATCGATGCGCTGCCCTTCCAAGTGTCGGGCGCGAAGGTTCAGGAGCAGATTGCGGCGCAGATCCAGCAGAAGAAACTGCCGATGGTGGAGGACATCCGCGACGAATCGGATCACGAGAATCCGACGCGCCTGGTGATCGTGCCGAAGTCCAACCGAGTCGACACGACGGCCCTGATGGTGCATCTGTTCGCGACCACGGATTTGGAGCGCAATTACCGCGTCAACTTGAACGTCATCGCTCTGGACGGGCGTCCGCGCGTCATGGGGTTGAAGCAGCTGCTCCTCGAGTGGTTGGAGTTCCGCAAGGACACGGTGACCAAACGCCTGAAGTTCCGCCACGAGAAGCTGTCCGCGCGCCTGCATATCCTGGACGGCTTACTGATCGCCTTCCTGAACCTCGACGAAGTGATCCGTATCGTACGCACCGAGGATCAGCCGAAGTCGGTGCTGATCAAGCGTTTCAAACTCAGCGATACCCAAGCCGAGGCCATCCTCGAAACCAAGCTGCGTCACCTCGCGCGGCTGGAAGAAATGAAAATCCGCGACGAGCAGAAGAAACTCGTGGAGGAGCGGGACGAAATCGACCGCATCTTGAAAAGCAAGGCACGGCTCAGCAAGCTGGTGCGCGAGGAACTGCTGGAAGATGCGGAAGAATACGGCGATGCCCGGCGCACCAAACTGGTGGAGCGCGAGGCCGCGCAGGCCATTGCCGAAGTGGACCTGATCTCGAGCGAACCGACCACGGTGGTGTTGTCGCGCCTGGGCTGGGTGCGCGCCGCCAAAGGCCACGATATCGATGCGCGCGCCCTGAGCTACAAGAGCGGCGATGAGTACCAAGCATCCGCGAAGGGCCGCAATCTGCAACAGGCCGTGTTCGTCGATTCGACGGGGCGCGCGTACAGTCTGGATGCCCACCAGTTGCCCGCCGCACGCGGTTATGGCGAGCCGCTGTCGGGTACCGTCGATCCGCCGGACGGGGCGACCTTTGCCGCCGTTCTGATCGGCGAGCCCGACGATCTTTGGCTGCTCGCCAGCGATGCCGGCTACGGATTTGCCGTTCGCTTGCGCGAAATGTATGCGCGCAACAAGAAGGGAAAATCGGTGCTGAAGGTACCAGACAATGCCCTGGTGCTGCCCGCGCAAGCCTTGGGCAATGCGGCGGCGCTCGCGATCTTCGTCAACAACGACGGCGAGGTGTTGGCTTTGCCCGTGAGTCAGATCGAAGAGATGACAGCTGGGAAAGGGCAAAATCTCTTTGGCATTCCGGGTAAGAAATCCGCCGAACGCGACGAGTACTTGGTCGCCATGGCGGTGGTGGCGCCGGGCGAAGTGCTGACGATTTACAGCGGCAACAGCGCGCCGATGAAGCTCAAATTCGATGAGCTGAAGCAGTTCCAGGACAGGAAAGGGCAGCGCCGTCAGAGATTTTCGCGCGCCTACAAGCAGATCGATCGGCTCGAGGTGTCGGCGGCCTGAAGAACCCGACCGGCACCGGACGGTCGGCCATGAACAGTCCTACCGTTCACCCGCCATGGTGACGTCTTCCGGCGCATTCACGAAGTACCCTTGGATGAACTCGATGCCCAGCTGCCACAGCACCGCCATGGTGTTGGCGTCTTCGACGCGTTCCGCCACGGTCTCTATGCCTTTGCGCTTGGCCGCCTCCACCAGCCCCTTCACACGTTGCTGCTGGATCTGATTGGTGGACAGGCCTTGCATCAAGGAGCCATCGACCTTGATGAAATTCATCTCGATGTCGTTCAGCAGTTTGAGCGGGTCGCGGCCGGTGCCGAAATGCTCCAGGGCAAAGCGAAAGCCCAGTTTGCGCAGACTTTCGGCGAGTTCCTGGGTCTGGCGCACGTACTGATTCGCGAGTTCCTCGGTGACCTGCATGCACAGGCGCTTCGGTTCGATCTTCAGGGATTTCAACTGGGTGTCGAGCCAGGGCAGCACGGTCTTGTCGAGTACGGTGTCCTTTGACAGGCGCACGAAAATACAGCTTGCCTTGCGGTTGGCCGCGAAGGACATCGATGCGCCGACCACCCAGCGGTCGATGTTCTTCATCAGGTCATTACGCTCCGCCGCGGCGATGAATTCGGCCGGCAGCACTTCATTGCCCTGTTCGTCCAGCATGCGCACCAGCACGTCGAACATGCCCTTGTCCTCACCTAACAAGCTGGCGATCGGCTGCTGCACCAGCCGGAAGCGATTCTCCATCAACGCACTCTTGATGTGCCGCACCCAGATCTTGTCGTACGCCTGTACCCGGGTATCGGTGTCGGATTTATCCACGACATACATCTGATTGCCGCCCAATTCCCGTCCGCGCCGCGTGGCGCTGACGGCATCGGTGATGGCGGCGCCTACGTCGGGATTGGCGGATGGCAGCAGCCCAAGGCCCATGGAGATGGTCGCGGACAGCGTCTTATCCTCGATCACGAACACATGGGCACGCACGCGCTTGACGATGTTCTCGGCCCAGGTCTCGACGTCCTTGGCGGTGCCGCGTTCCATCATCACCAGGATGCCGTTGCCGCCAAACCGGCCGCACAGGTCGCTGCTCGTCAATTGCGAGCGCAGCAGATCGGCGAGCTGCACCATGAAGTCTTCGCTGGCCATCGCACCGATGGAATTCTGGATGTCGATGAAGCGGTCGGGTTTCAAATGCGCGATTTGGCGCACGCCGCCGCGCATGCTGTGCGCCGCTCGCGCGCGTATCGCGGCGACCAGATGGCGCTGCTGCAAGAACCCCGTCGTGGCGTCGTTCTTGACGGCATCCGCAAGCTGACCTTCGAGATTGCGGTCCTTTTTATGCAGCGCCGAGATGGCGATGCGGACCGCGGGTTCGTCGTCATAGTCGGCGCGCGTGAGGCCCAATTCGAGCGGCATGCTCGATCCGTCTGATAGCAGCGCCTGCACTTTCAGACCATGGCCGCTCCACTTGCCCTGCAAGCATGCCACCAGCGCACCCTTCAGCGCCGGGTGGGTCTCCTGCTCGAATAAATCCATGAGCGGCGTGCCGTTCAGTGCCTCGTTCTCGGAATAACCGAACAATTCCAGCCACGCGCGGTTCGCGTCGACGATGATGCCTTCCTGCACGTGGGTAATGGCGTCCGCCGATCCTTCCAGAAAATGTTGCAGCTGTTCGCGATACTCTCGTGCCGAGGATAGCGTCGTCGACAGTGCGCGCTCCAGGCGATGGGCGCGCAGCTCGCGGCTGGCCACCGCAGCTAAGCGGCTGCGGTTTGCCAGCGTCACCACATCCTGGCAGCCCAAGCGCATCGCCTCGGCGATTGCGTCCTCATCGACTTTCTCGCGCACGACCAGAACCGGCATGCCCGGTACGCTCTGTTGCTTGATCTTCATGATGGAGGTCAGGTCGACGCTGAGCTCCTCGATGAACGCGAACATCATCTCCGGATTGAGCTGGGTGAGGGCGTCGCCGAGATCGCTGGCGTCGGGCAACCAGGTGCAATGCACCGGGTGCCCGGCTTTTCGCAGGGTGCTGTTTATCGCTTCGACGTGGTCCTGGGACTTCGTCATGACGATCATTGGAACGGCGCCCTGTTCGCTCACCTGGTATCCTCGCAGACTGGTCGCAAAGTGTACCACCTCAGATTTTCGTCATTCTGGGACGGGCGTCTATACCGGAGCAGGTATTCGCAGGAGCCTGTCCGAGTATTCCATCTCGCTCGCGGCCACGGGGAATACTTAAGGTAGGCTCCGAACTGGCAACAACCCTGGGGTTGCGGCTATGATACGCGCCCTTCAACTCGAGGCCTTCGATGGCTAACTACAGCACAAACGAATTCAAAGCCGGCCTGAAGATTCTGATCGACGGCGACCCCTATGCCATCGTCGAGAACGAGATGGTCAAGCCCGGCAAGGGCCAGGCATTCAACCGCGTACGGGTTCGCAACCTGAAGACCGGGCGCACCATCGAGCGCACCTGGAAATCCGGTGACACGGTGGAGGCTGCCGACGTCGTCGATACGGATATGCAGTATCTCTACAGTGACGGGGATTTCTTCCACTTCATGGTGCCCGAGACCTTCGAGCAGCTCACCGCCTCCAAGGAGGCGGTCGGGGACGGTGCCCAATGGCTCAAAGACGGCACCATTTGCGTCGTTACCTTGTGGAACGGCGTCCCGCTTCAGGTCACGCCGCCGGCGCACATGGAGCTCAAGGTGGTCGAGACCGATCCGGGCGTGCGTGGCGATACGGCAACCGGCGGCTCGAAGCCCGCGAAGCTGGAAACCGGTGCAATGGTCCGGGTGCCGCTGTTCATCAATGAGGGCGAGATCCTGCGCATCGATACCCGCACCGGCGAATATCTGTCGCGCGGCAAGGGCTGAAGCGCCTGCTGCTAGGCGCTATCGATGTCGAAGGACATCGCGTCGCTCAATCGATCGGCCCCCAGCGCAATCGCGACCAGGCGGTCGAATCCCAGCGCGACACCCGCGCAGTCGGGCATGCCATTATCGAGAGCCGCCAGCAGATTCTCGTCCAACGGCACTTCGACCTGGCCGCGGGCACGCCGCAGGTCAAGGTCGTGCGCGAAACGGCCGCGCTGCTCTCCAGGCTGCACCAGCTCGTGGAAGCCGTTTGCCAATTCGAGTCCGTCCAAGTACAGCTCGAAGCGCGCCGACACGCGCGGATCTGAAGCCCTCAGGCGTGCGAGCGCGGCCTGCGATGCGGGGTAGTCGACGATGAAGCAAGGCTTTTCCCGGCCCAAGCAGGGCCCAACGATGAGTCCCATCAGCAAATCGAGCGTGGCGTCGCGATCAAGCTCCGCCTCGCACCTTACCCCGAAGCCCAAGGCGGCCGCGCGCAATTCGGCCTCGCTCGAGTTGAATGCATCGACGCCCGCGTGGCGTTGAAACGCCGCCGCATAGGTCAAGCGTTCCGCCGTTTGCAATTGCCGCGTCGGCGCCAGCAGCTGCCCGACCAGCAGTTCGACCTCGTCCATCAGCGCTGCATCGTCGAATCCCACGCGATACCACTCGAGCATGGTGAATTCCGGGTTGTGCCAGCGGCCGCGCTCGGCGTCGCGAAACACTTTGCAGACCTGATAGATGTCGCCGCTGCCGCCGGCCAATAGGCGCTTCATGGCATATTCGGGCGATGTAGAGAGATAACGGCAACCCGGCAAGCCCGCAACCTGCGTCGCCAAGGACTCGATCTGCGGGTCGCTGACCGTGGCGGCGCTCAAGATGGGTGTCTCGACTTCCAAAACACCGCGATGCTTGAAGAATGCGCGGGTGGCATCGAGCATCTGGGCGCGCCGTCTCAAGGCGGCGTGCGTCGCCGCAGGGCGCCATGTCACTCGAGCGTACCCAGCGATTGGCCCAGCTTGACGGCGGTCCCTGTGCGTAAATCCGCATTCCAGCGGGCCCGATGCCGCTGAAACAGCAAGATCACCGTGGAACCCATGTTGAAGCGTCCCATTTCGGCACCTTTTTCCAGCGCGAGTTGCCGGGGGGGCAACCGGGTGATCGTTCGGCGCGCCGCGGGCGTGATATCGCCGGCCCAAACGGTGGCCATGCTGCCCACGTTCAGCGCACCGACCATGATCATCACGACCCGGCCAAATGCCGTGTCGAACAGGGTCAGGACGCGCTCGTTGCGCGCGAAGAGCTTCGGTACATGCGCCGCGGTGGCCGAGTTGACGCTGAACAGGCGTCCGGGCACGTAGATGGTGTCCTTAAGTTCTCCGCGCACCGGCATGTGCACCCGATGATAGTTGAACGGCGCCAGATAAATGGTTGCAAAAGAGCCGCCTTCGAATTCTTCCGCCCAAGGCTGAGCGGCCAGGAGTTCGGTCAGGGCGTAGGTGCGGCCCTTGGCCTGCAACAGCCGCTGGCCCTCGATGCTGCCTGCTTGGCTGATCGTGCCATCCACCGGACACGCAATGGCGTTCTGGTCGGCGGCGATCGTGCGAACACCAGGCTTCAAGGCGCGGGTAAAAAATTCGTTAAAGCTGTCAAAGCTGAAGGGATCGCCTTGGGCCGCCTCCGTCATGTCGATCGAGTAGAGTTTGAGGAAGCCGCGTACCAAGGCATTTTTCAGCCAGGGTTTACGTATGCGCGTCGCTCGCAGAATGAGGCGCGACAGGGCGTGCTGGGGCAGTAGATACTGCAACCACACGAACGGACGGCTCAATCTCATGCACGCCCGGCGATGAGGCGCTGGATGTCGCTCGCGAGCGCGTCCACGGTGAATGGGCCGGTCAAAACGGCTGCCAGATCGCCCGCGGGATCGATGGCTAGAATGGCGCCCGAATGATCCACGGTATACTCGCCATCGGTCGCGGGCCGGATCGCCACGGCGACCCCCCAGTTCCTCGCCACCGCTTCGATAGCCGACTGATTGGCGGCGGTGAGGCCGATGAAATCAGGATCGAAATTCGGGACGTACTTCGCCAGCTGCGCGGGGGTGTCGCGTTTGGCGTCGGCGGATATGAAGATGACCTGGGGCATGGCGGCTTTCGCGGCCCGCAGCCGCTTGCCCACGGCCGCCAGCGTCGTCAGCGTCGCGGGGCAGAGATCAGGACAATTCGTATAGCCAAAGACCATCAAGGACCAATGGCCCTGTAGATTTGCCGACCCAAAGCCGCGACCTTGATGGTCGATCAAGCTAAACTCCGCGAGCGCGCGGCTGGGTACGAGAAGCGTACCGGTCGCCAGCTCCCGGGGTGGCAAGGGCGCCCACACCAGCGCTGCGGCGAGACCCCCGGCGGCGGCAATGCTCACGAGTACCAAGGATATTAGTTTCAGTCGATACGTCATGCCCCGATTATCCCACACGGCG
The DNA here is from genome assembly GCA_021323735.1 of Gammaproteobacteria bacterium. Lineage (GTDB taxonomy): Bacteria > Pseudomonadota > Gammaproteobacteria > Steroidobacterales > Steroidobacteraceae > Bog-1198. The sequence continues at coordinate 40,405 of JAJPKM010000047.1, read as the reverse complement.
ATCAAACCTGTCCGCGCGGCCAAACCTCAGGGTGCAGCCAAGCGTCAGGGTGCAGCCAAACCTCAGGGTGCAGCCAAGCGTCAGGGTGCGACCAAACCTCAGCGCGCGAGCAAACCTCAGCATGCGCCTAAGCCTCAGTTTGCGGCGCGGAGCGTCGGTGCGGCCATACTGCGCAGTGCACGCGCACTGCGTGCTGCGAGGGTATGCTTCGGTCATGGAACCACCGATGCGCGCGATGAAGCCGCTGAATTGGTGTTCTACGTCGCGGGGCTTGCACATGATCTCGGGTCGGCGGCCTACTCCTTGCCGCTCACGCAGCGCCAAGCGACGCGGATAGAGGCGCTGTTGCAGCGGCGCATACAGGAACGAATTCCGCTGCCCTACCTCACTCATCGAGCTTTCTTCGCAGGCCTCGAGCTGTACGTGGATGAGCGCGTGCTGGTGCCGCGTTCGCCGATCGCCGAACTCGTGCTGCAGCGTTTTGCGCCCTGGATGCGCGGGCGTGTTCGCCGCATCATCGATATCGGCACCGGATCGGGCGCCATTGCGCTGGCGTGCGCCCGGGCGTTCCCGCGCGCGCGCGTGGATGCGGTCGATATCTCGGTCGCCGCGCTGCAGGTCTGCGGGCGCAACGTGCGCCGTCTCGGGTGGGAAAAGCGCGTCTCGGTGCTGCGTTCCGACTATTTCAGCGCCGTTGGGGACCGCCGTTACGATATCATCGTGAGCAACCCACCCTATGTGGGGCGCGCTGAAATGCGCACGTTGCCGCCCGAGTATCGACATGAGCCGACGCTGGGCCTGGCGTCGGGTGACGATGGTCTCGATGCGGTGCGGGCGATTTTCGCCGCGGCCCGGACTCATCTTACGGACGAGGGTATCCTGGTGGTCGAGGTGGGCAATACGGAAGCGGCTCTGTTGCGTGCATTCCCGCGATTGCCTTTCATCTGGCCGCGAATCGCGATGGGCGGCGGCGGCGTGTTCGTATTGAAGGCGCGTGATTTGGACGCGGAAATGGGAACTTAAGACGTGGCGGGTAATACTTTCGGGCGGATATTCACCGTCACCAGTTTCGGGGAAAGCCATGGGCCTGCGCTCGGTTGCGTGGTGGACGGCTGCCCGCCGGGACTGGAACTCACCGAAGCGGACTTACAGAGCGATGTTGACCGCCGCCGGCCGGGAACTTCTCAGTACACCAGCCAGCGCCGTGAGCCGGATACGGTGCGCATTCTGTCCGGGGTGTTCGAAGGCAAGACCACCGGCACGCCTATCGCGCTGTTGGTGCAAAACGAGGACCAGCGCTCGCGTGATTACGAAAAGATCAAGGATCGGTTTCGGCCCGGCCATGCCGATTACACCTACCAGCAGAAATACGGCTTTCGCGATTATCGGGGCGGCGGACGCTCCTCGGCGCGCGAAACCGTCGTGCGCGTTGCGGCGGGCGCCATCGCACGCAAATATTTGCGCGAGCGGCTCGAGGTCCGTATCCACGGTTATCTCGCGCAAATGGGACCGATCGTGATCGAACCCAAGAATCCGCAGTCCGCGTATGACAATGCCTTCTTCTGCCCCGATCCGGCACGCGTCCAGGAGCTCGAGGATTATATTTGGCGCATTCGCGAGGCGGGCGATTCCATCGGTGCGCGCGTCACCGTCATCGCAGCGGGGGTGCCGCCGGGGTTGGGCGAGCCGGTATTCGAGCGGCTCGATGCCGACTTGGCGAGCGCCATGATGGGCATCAATGCCGTGAAAGGCGTCGAGATTGGCGCCGGGTTCAGGTCGGTCGAGCAGCACGGATCCGAGCACCGGGACGAGATGACTCCGGCCGGATTCAAGAGCAATCACGCGGGCGGCGTTCTGGGTGGCATTTCTTCCGGCCAGGATATCGTGGTGAGCCTGGCATTGAAGCCGACTTCCAGCATTACCATTCCGGGCCAAACCATCCGCATCGATGGCGAGCCGGTCGAGGTGGTGACCACCGGACGCCACGATCCTTGCGTCGGCATCCGCGCCACTCCGATCGCCGAGGCCATGCTGGCGCTGGTGTTGATGGACCATTATCTGCGCTTTCGCGCGCAGTGCGCCGACGTGGTTTGCGCGACGCCTGTGATTACACGCCGATGAGCACCCCCAGATTGCCGCGCATCGCCGTGGTGGGCGTGTCGAGCTTGATCGGGGAGGCGGTGATCGATGAGCTGCGCGCGCGAAAAATGCCGATGGCCGAGTTGCACGCGCTCGATGATGAGCGCAGCGCCGGTTCACCCGTCAGCGACGAGGAAGCCAAATTGACGGTGGGGGATGTCGCCGCATTCGATTTCGCGCGCGTCGATTTGGCGTTTTTCTGCGGACGTGCGGCGCTCTCGGAGCGCTACGCGCAGGCTGCGGCGGCGCACGCCTGGGTCATCGATGGGTCGGCCGCGTTTCGCGCGCGGACCGATGTGCCGTTGGTGGCGGCTGACGTCAATCCCAGCGTGCTCGAGTCGATAGGGCCGCGCGGCCTGATCGCGCTGCCGGGAAGCGCCAGCGTCGCGCTCGCGACGGTGCTTGCACCGCTGCACCGGCTTGCCGGGCTGGCTCGTGTCGAGGTGGCTACGTATCAGGCGGTATCGGGCAGCGGGCGCGGGGCGATGGACGAACTGGCCGGCGAAACAGTCGCGATGCTCAGCGGCAAAAAGGCCAGGGGCAGGGCGTTCGGCCGGCAGATCGCCTTCAACGTCATTCCGCTCGTGGATACGCTGGACGCCGAGGGCGTCTCGCGCGAGGAGCGGCGTTTGTGGGAGGAGACGCGGCGTGTGCTGAATTTGCCCTCACTGGGCATCAATGTCACGGCAGTGCGGGTGCCGGTGTTCTTCGGGCACAGTCTGGCGGTGCATGCCTCGTTCGAGCGGCCGGTGAGTGTCGGGGAAGCCCTGCAGGTGCTGCAACGCGGGAGCGGCTTGAGCGTCATTGACGCGGAATCGCTTGCCGAATTTCCGACGCCCGCCACATTGGCCACGGCGCCAGATCAGGTATATGTAGGCCGCATTCGGGCCGATTTGACCCGTGATCGAGGTCTAAATTTTTGGGTGGTGGCTGATAATGTTCGGAAATGTGCGGCGCATAACGCAGTTTCGGTCGCCCAGATTTTGGTAAATAGATGCCAGTGAGATATAGTTATTGGCTTATGTAAAAGGCAAGTGAGAATTCGCTTCCAAGCCCCTATAGCACAATGAACTTTGTTCGCTTGCCTACCAGAATTCTGGGAGTAGAAATGTTTGTGACCCTGCCTCGCTTAATGCTGATGGCATGCCTGCTGTCCCCGTCCTTGTCGTGGGCATTGGGCCTGGGTGAGATTCATCTGAATTCATCCTTGAACGAGCCGATGAATGCCGAGATCGACCTCATAGCGGCCGGTCCCGAAGAATTGGGGGCGCTGCGTGCCGCGCTCGCGCCCAAGGATGCATTCACACGCTACGGCATCGAACGGCCGCCCTTCTTGTCGACCATCACGTTCAAAGTGGCCAAGAGCAAAGATGGCCGAGACGTGTTGCAAGTGCGCTCGACCGATTCGATCCCCGAACCCTTCGTGACGTTCTTGGTGGAAGTGAACTGGGCACGTGGCCGCCTCATGCGCGAGTACACGGTATTGCTCGATCCCCCGGTGTATACGCCGGGCGAGCGGGCGAGCACGGCTGCCCCCGTGGCGGCGGCGACCACCGCGCCGGCACCGACGCCACCCGCACGATCCGCGCCCGTTCCCGCGGCGGCAAGTCCGGCAGCTGCCCCAGCTACTCCTAGTTCTGATGCCGCAACATCATCCCCGGCACCGCGCCACGCGCGCCGTTCGTCCGGCCGCCCGGGCGGCAGCGCAGCGAGCGCAGCCACGCCGCCGAACACGTCCACGTCGCCGAGCACATCGCCAAGTGCCGGCAGCGCGCCGAGCGCGAGCAATACCGAACCCTCCAGTTTGGTGGGTGACACCTATCGTGTGGCGCAAGGCGACACCTTGAGCAAGATTGCCCACAGCCTGCGCGCGGGTTCGAAGGCCGAAATCGATCAAACCATGATCGCCATGTATCGCTCGAATCCCGATGCCTTCGGCGGCAACATCAATATTTTGCGGCGCGGCGCGGTGTTGCGTGTGCCCGGCGGCGACGAAATAGCGGCGTTGAATCAGACTGAGGCGATGAGTGAAGTTCACCGCCAAATGGATGCATGGCGCGGCAATGCCGCGGCACCCAGCGGACATCTGCGATTGGTGACACCGGGTGCCGGCGGTGGCGCCAGCAATAGCCCGAGCGACAGCGCTTCCAGCGGCGAGGCGCAAGCCCTCAAAGGCCGCGTCAAGGATTTGGAGGCTCAACTGGCCGATACGCATCGGCTGCTGGATCTCAAGAGCAGCGAGCTGAGTGAATTGCAGCGAAAGCTTGGCACACCCTCAACGCCGGCGCCGGCGCCACGCCCGCAGGCGCCCGTCGCGCAGGTGCCGGTTCCCGCACCGACGCCCGCAGCGGTGGAAGCGCAGCCGAGCAAACCCGCGACGAGCCCGACGCCCGCAAAGGTGGAAGCGCAGCCGGCCAAGCCCGCGGCGAGCCCGACGCCCGCGCCCCTGCCGCCGGCCGCTGAAAACACGTCGACCCCGACACCGGCCCCGGTTCCTGCACCGAAGCCGGCACCGGCGGTGGCGAAGAAGCCGGCAGTGCCGGTCGATTCGGGTTCTTGGATCGATTGGGTTACTGCGAATTGGTGGGTGCCCGCCGGGGTGCTGGTCGCATTGCTCGCCGTCTTAGGCTTCGCGTCCTGGCGCCGTCGCCAGGCCGGGGGCGGAACCACCGGTGGCGTCAATGACTTCCCGGGTCTGGATTCCACCGACATTGCGGAGTTTCGCGATCCGGCTGCCCGGGTCGGCGCGGGCCGCGGCGGCGATGATTCATTCGTCGTTGAAGAGTCCGGCGAGCACCGCATGCCGGACTTCAACGAGCCTGTACAGCACTACGGCGAGACTACCTCGGATCTGAAGGCAGCTGATGACACCATGTCCAGCGAGAGTGCGGTCAATCTCGATCAGGGGGATCCCCTGGCCGAGGCGGACTTCCACATGGCCTACGGTCTCTATGATCAGGCCGCGGATTTGGTGCGCATAGCGCTCGAGCGCGAGCCGGATCGGCGCGATCTGCGCTTGAAGCTGTTGGAGATTTATTTCGTTTGGGGCAACAAGGACGCCTTCCTGCAAACGGCCAAGGGCTTGGAGTCCACGCGCGACCGTGCACCGGCCGGGGAGTGGGACAAGATCGTCATCATGGGCAAGCAGATCTGCCCCGACGAGCCGCTATTCTCTTCCGTGACCGGCAGCGGCCGCGGCGCCGGCGCCCTGGTCGATCTGAATCTGGAGGGCGGCGAGAACCGGGTGGACATCGATTTGTTCGGTGACCCCGAGGGCGAGCGTAGCATCGACCATCCCATCGCCAAGGATAGCGACACAGAAGCGACGGGCGAGTCCCCGGGGCTGCACGCCTCCGCGGATCTGGACTTTACCTTGGATCAGCCGGAGCGCGGAGCGGACGATTCGCCGACCCGGGAAATGCCGCCGCGCGATGAGCCGACCGTGGAATCCGAGTTGATGAACTTCTCCGACTCGCCCACCGTCGAGTCGCCGACGTTGAAGCCGACCGATCTTCGCGGCCGGATCTCCCCGAAGAAGGTGGATCAAACTGCCGAGCTGTCGATCGATGATTTGGGCTTGGATCTGGATCATCTGCAGGGAAGCGCAAGCACCTCGGTGAGCAGTTCGCGGCTCGAGGAGACCGATCATCCGTCGGATGCGCCGACCATGGTGGCGGGTCTCGATGAAAAATCCCGCCGCATGATGGCCGAGGCCGAAAGCCGGGCTCGCGATAAGGATCTGACCGAACTGGAACGCGAATTGGAAGCCTCGTTCGTGGCCGACTTGGGCACGGATCAAGAGGAGATCAAGACCGCCGTTTTGGGACCTGAGTCGGCCCCGACGGTGCAGATGCCGCGCGGCAATCAAGATCCTACGGTGGTGTCACGCTTGAAATCGCCGGAATACTCCGACGTTCAAGAGCCGGATCGGGGGGACCTCGATTCGACCTCGCGATTGCGCGGCCTCAATACCGACAGCATCGACTTGGATCTGGACCGGCTCGCCGGCGCCTTGGGATCGGGCGATACGGTGCAGCAACCGCGCGCCGACGATGAAGTGTTCTCGAGCGAGGTGTTCGAGGGTAGTCAGCGCAACCGGCGCGTCGATCTGGATGTGGGCGAGGCGCTGAATGGATCGGAAGCGGCCGCCACCAACAAGCTGAAAACGATTTCCAGTACGCGCACCAGCAAGATCAAGACCGAGGAGCTTGCGCTTCCGGAACTCGAGCCGGTGACCATGAGCGAAGTAGGAACCAAGCTGGATCTGGCGCGGGCTTATATGGACATGGGCGATCCGGAAGGAGCCCGCAGTATTCTCGAGGAAGTCGTCAGCGAAGGATCGGCGAGTCAGAAGCAGGAAGCCCAGCGATTGATCGAGAATTTGCCCGGCTAGGAGCCTGTCTGCGTATTCTCGGCCGCGACCGCGGTAAATTTCGCTTCAGTCGCGGCGGAGCCGACGAAGTTGGGTCTGCTCGGACAGGCACCGTGTGACCGATCCAGACCGGCGAGTCGCCGCGATCATCGAGTATGACGGCACCGACTATGCCGGTTGGCAGTCGCAGGAGCACTCCAGTTCCATTCAGGATGCGGTGCAGTCCGCGCTTTCCTTCGTCGCGGGCCATCCCGTCATCGCAATTTGCGCCGGCCGCACCGATAAGGGTGTGCATGCGGTGGGTCAAGTCATTCACTTCGACACCCATGCCATGCGTACGCCCAGAGCTTGGGTGTTGGGCGCCAATACCCAGCTGGCGCCCGCCATTGCCCTGCAGTGGGCCGGCGAAGTCACCATGGGCTTTCACGCACGCCACCGGGCGGCACGCCGCGTCTATCGGTACGCCATCTTGAACCGCAGTGCACGCTCAGCCTTGCAGAGGACGCGGGCCGCGTGGGTACATCGCCCCCTGGACGCCGGTGCCATGCATGAGGCGGCGCAGGCCTTGATCGGCGAACATGATTTTTCTGCATTTCGCTCGGTTGAATGCCAGTCGAAAACCCCCATCAGGCGCGTCGATGCCATCGAGGTGACCCGCAAGGGCGATTACCTCTGGTTGCAAATCACCGCCAATGCCTACCTGCATCACATGGTGCGCAACATCGTCGGCACGCTCCTCGACGTACAGCGTGAATCCAGTCCGGCTGAGGCCATGACCCGTGTGCTGATGAGCGCCGATAGGCGATGCGCGGGCGCCACTGCGCCGGCCGCCGGCCTGTACCTATGGCGGGTGGAATATCCGCCAAATTTCGGTATCCCAGCGCCTCAACCACAAATTGGTTTAGACTAGAACGATGTCCTGGTTTGAGCGCATCGTTCCATCGCGGATTAAAACCGAACGCCGCACGCGCTCGGTGCCCGAAGGGTTGTGGACCAAGTGTCCTGCCTGCGACGCCGTGCTGTATAAAGCCGAGATCGAGCGGAACCTGCATGTCTGTCCCAAGTGCAGCCACCACATGCGCATCAACGGGCGCGAGCGGCTGATGAAATTCCTCGATACCGGATCCACCACGGAGATTGCCGCCAAGGTCGAGGCGGAAGATCCATTGAAGTTCAAAGACTCCAAGCGCTACAAGGACCGGCTGGTGCAGGCGCAAAAGCAGACCGCCGAGCGCGATGCATTGATCGTCATGGCCGGCAAGCTTGCGGGTCTCGATGTGGTGGCGTGTGCATTCGAGTTTCGCTTCTTGGGTGGGTCCATGGGCTCGGTGGTGGGCGAGAAATTCGTGCGTGCCGTGGAACACTGTCTGGAACATCGCATGCCCTTGGTATGTTTCTCGGCCAGCGGCGGCGCTCGCATGCAGGAAGCCCTGTATTCGCTGCTGCAAATGGCGAAAACCAGCGCGGCCCTCAAGCGCTTGTCGGAAGCCCGGCTGCCCTTTATTTCGGTCATGACCGACCCGACCATGGGCGGAGTGTCGGCGAGTCTGGCCATGCTCGGCGACATCAATATCGCCGAACCGAAGGCCTTGATCGGGTTCGCCGGCCCGCGTGTCATTCAGCAGACCGTGCGCGAAACCTTGCCCGATGGATTCCAGCGCAGCGAGTTTCTGCTCGAGCACGGTGCGCTCGACATGATTGTCGACCGCCGCGAGCTGCGCGATCGCATCGGCGCCATGCTGCGTTTATTGAGCGGCAAAGAACCCGCAGCAGCTTAGGGCAGGCTCCTAGGCAGGCCGGCCATGCGGAGTCTCGAGCAGTGGTTGGCTTACCAGACCCAAGTGCACCCGCAAGCCATCGATCTGAGCCTGGATCGGCTGCGGGTCGTACTCGAGCGGTTGCGGTGGCGGCAGCCGCAGGTCCCTGTGATCACCGTCGCCGGCACCAATGGCAAGGGCTCGGTGAGCGCCTATTGCGCCGCCATCTTGAGCGCCGCGGGCCTCAAAGTCGGTACCTTCACGTCTCCGCACCTGCGCGACTACCGCGAGCGCATCCGCGTTCATGACCGCCTCGCCCACACCGACGAATTGGTGGCGGCCTTCGAGAAGATCGAAGCGGCACGCGGCTCGGTGGCGCTGACCTTCTTCGAGTTCAATGCGCTGGCGGCCCTGTTGATCTTCGAGGCGGCGAATCTCGATGCCTGGGTGCTGGAAATCGGCATGGGCGGGCGGCTCGACGCCGTCAATGTGGTTGACCCGACCGTCGCGGTGGTCACCAGCATTGGGCTCGACCACCAGGAATACCTGGGCAATACGATCGAGGCGATCGCCCGCGAGAAAGCCGGCATCTTTCGCCCCGGCCGGCCGGCCGTGATCGGCGGCCGCGAACCTGCACCCGTCATGGAAAGCATTGCCCGCGCATTGGGTGCGCCTCTGAAGCGGCTCGCCATTGAATACAACTACATCTTGGAAGGCGATGGCTGGCGCTACCGCGGAACGCAGTGGAACCTGCCTCAGCTGCCGGCGCCCGCCCTGGCGGGCGACATGCAATTCGCCAATGCCGCCGCCGCCATTGCAGCGCTCGAGGAGCTTGGGTTGGGCGCGAGGATCGGCGCCGCCGCCGTGGCGCAGGGGCTTACCCAGGTACGCCTGGCCGGGCGTTTTCAGCTGATCAAACCGGAGCGGGCAGCGCCCTACTGGGTGCTGGATGTGGCGCACAACCCGGACGCGGCACGCGTGCTGGCGCGCAACTTGAGCGCGAATCCGATTGCCGGCCGGACTCTCGCGGTGTGCGGCATCTTGGCTGACAAGGACGCCGCGACAATTGCCGCGATATTGGCCGATTCGATCGATGAATGGTGGTGTGCAACTCTCGACGGTCCCCGGGGACGAACCGGTGATGAGCTGGCGCGCGAAGTGCGCGGCAAAGCGGCCGGAGTGCACGCAGCGGCCGACATCGCAGAGGCCTGTGCGGCGGCCCTCGGAGCCGCAACTCCGCAAGATAGGATCGTCGTGTTCGGGTCGTTCCATGCGGTCGGTCCCGCACTCGATTGGCTGGAAACTGCCGGATTGCTGCCGCCGGGGGCGCTTCCCGAATATACTTCGCGTTAATGGATCGTCGCGTGAAAGAACGGCTCATCGGGGCATCGATCTTGGTCGCGCTCATCGTACTGGTCGTACCGGAACTGCTGTCCGGACCGAAGCACCTGGCGCCGCCGACGCCGCAGGCGGCGATTACCCCGGAACCTACTCGACATGTCACGGTGGATTTGGCCACCAGCAAGCCGCCGACGAGCGCCGAGGCCGAGTCCCCCGCGACACAGGGATCGCCCGCATCAGCCGCCTCGGTAGCGACGGGATCCGCCGCATCCGCGGATTCCTCACCGGGCGACACCAGGGACGCCGAGGCGCGTAGCGCGTCGCCCCCTTCCGCGGCGACAGCCGCTCCGATTTCGTCAGCCGCGCAGGCCCCATCGGCAGCAGTCTCGTCGACAGCGACCTCGTCGACAGCGACCTCGTCGACCGCGATATCCGTGCCCAAGGCACCTGCGTTCACGGTGCCCGCGCCCGTTGAATCTACCGGGCCTTCCCCCATGTCTTCCCGTGCGTCATGGGCGGTACAGCTGGGCAGCTTTGCCAGCCGTGCGAACGCCGAGAATTTATCTCATCAGCTGAAGAGCCAGGGATTCGCGGTGTATATATTGTCCGGTGGAACAGGCGCTTCGGTGCGCTACCGGGTCCGTGTGGGGCCGATGGCTGATCGCGATGCCGCGGAGCGGACGGCCGCCAAGCTTAAGTCAATTGGCCATGTTGCCAGCCTGGTGGCCCCCACCGGCTGATTTCGCATTTTTGGCGGTTAGCGACGGCGCGGGACCTCAGGTCCGGTAGAATGCGCACCTGACGTTGAGGAGGCGAGCGATTGACCGGGGCGGACGTTCTTATCCTGTTGGTTCTGTTGGGGTCAACTTTGATCGGCGTGCTGCGCGGATTCGTTCGAGAGGCAGTCTCGGTGGCCTTCTGGGTCCTGGCCATCTGGGCGGCTTGGCGTTTCGGCTCCATCGTTGAGCCGCATCTGGGCGGTTTGCTCGCCGATGCGGCTGTCGCGCCGTGGGTCGGCCGGCTGGTGGTTCTGGTCTTGGTGCTGCTGCTGGGCTGGGTGGTGGGTACGCTGCTCAGCTACTTCACCCGCACCATGGGGTTGGGTCCACTGGATCGGGTCATCGGACTTCTTTTCGGCATCGTGCGCGGCATGGTGCTGGTGGGATTGTTGGTCATCGGCGGCGAACTGCTGCATCTGAACAGCGAGGAATGGTGGGGTCGATCGAGATTCATTCCATACGGTGAGACCATCGGCGATTTGCTGCGGGCGATGGTGGGGGAGAAAGGCGAACCGTGGGCAAAGCTCGAGCGATTGACCGGAGTCAAAGTCAGACCGAAGTAGCGGAGGTCTTTCATGTGCGGAATCGTCGGAATGGTCGGTACCAGTGCGGTCAATCAACGCATCTATGATGCGCTGACGGTATTGCAGCACCGCGGTCAAGATGCCGCCGGCATCATGACGGCGCAGGACGGCGAGCTGTTCATGCGCAAGGACTTAGGACTGGTGCGCGATGTGTTCCAGCAGAAGCACATGCTGAAGCTCAAGGGCAATATCGGCATCGGCCATGTGCGTTACCCGACGGCGGGCGCCGACAGTGCACATGACGCGCAGCCCTTTTACGTCAACTCGCCTTACGGCATCTGCTTGGGCCACAACGGCAATCTGACCAATGCGCGCGAGCTCACGGAAGTTCTGGTGCGGGAGGACCGCCGGCATCTGAACACCGGCTCGGATTCGGAAGTACTGCTCAACGTGCTGGCGTCCGAACTGGAGCGTGTGGGCACTCCCCGGGTCACGCCGGCGGACGTGTTCGCGGCGGTCAGCGCGGTATATCGACGCTGCCGGGGCGGATACGCCGTCACGGCGATGGTGATCGGCCACGGCATTCTGGGATTCCGCGACCCCAACGGCATTCGGCCGCTGGTCATCGGCCGGCGCGAATCGAAGAAGGGTACCGAGTGGATGCTGGCTTCCGAAAGCGTGGCGCTGGACATGCTGGGTTTCGACATGATGCGCGATGTGGCGCCGGGCGAGGCCGTGTTCATCGACGAGCAGGGCCGCTTCTATGCGCAGCAATGCGTGGCCATGGCGCGGCACACACCCTGCATCTTCGAGTATGTGTATTTCGCGCGGCCGGACTCGATTATCGACAATATTTCGGTGTACAAGGCGCGGTTGCGCATGGGCGAGCATCTTGCCGAGAAGATCAAGCGTGAACGGCCGCAGCACGACATCGATGTGGTCATTCCGATTCCCGATACCAGCCGCACCAGCGCCGTTCAGGTGGCGCAACTGCTCGGGGTCAAGTATCGCGAGGGCTTCATCAAGAACCGCTACATCGGCCGCACCTTCATCATGCCCGGACAGGAGCAGCGCGCCAAATCCGTGCGCAGCAAGTTGAATGCGATCGATCTGGAATTCCGCGGCAAGAATGTGCTGCTGGTGGATGACTCCATCGTGCGCGGCACGACTTCCGCGCAAATCATCGACATGGCGCGCGAAGCCGGCGCCAGAAAGGTTTACTTTGCTTCCGCGGCGCCTCCGGTGCGTTATCCGAATGTGTACGGAATCGACATGCCCGACACAGCGGAACTGGTGGCCGCGGGGCATACCGATGAGGAGGTGCGCGACATCATCGGCGCCGACTGGCTGATTTACCAGGATCTGGAAGACCTGGAGCATGCGGTCCGGCATGACAACGCGAACATCAAGGACTTCGATACTTCCTGTTTCTCCGGTGAATACGTCACCGGGGATGTGACGCCGGAATATCTCGAGCGCCTGCAGGGCGAGCGGTCCGATGAGGCCAAGCAGCAGCGCCGGTTGGGCGCCGGTCGTTCACTGAAGTCCGTCAGCATTCTATAGGCCTGCGCCGGGGGCGATGGCCGGCTTCGGTGTAGTCACTATGCGCCTATTGGTGATTGCAACCCGCGACGATCATCGGCTGCTGGTCCGTAAGCACGTCGAGGTCCAATGGCCCGACGCGGCGATCGTCGAGCACATCTTGGGGGCCGAGCCGAAACTGGACGAGGACTTCGCTGCCGTCGGTTTCGACGCCGTGATCATCGTGAGCGCCCCGCCGACCGCCGCCGCGACGGAATTTGCCTTAGGCCAGGCCGCCAAGGCGGAGTTTGCCCCGATCTTGCTGTTGTTGCTCGAGGATGCACCCGACCCCGAGCCGCCGGCGGTGGCCGGCCTGCGCCGCCTGTACGGGCGTAAAATCGACCGCGAGCGGTTGCTCAAGCTGATCGTCACCGCATCCAGCGACCATCGCAAGTGCCTCGCACAGCTGCGCGCGCGCCCGGAATACGAAAAACGCTACAGGTTCGGCACCGTCATGATCCGCGGCCATCGCTGCATCCGGCAGGTCGGCAGCGGCGGTATGTGCAAGATCTATCTCGCCGAGAGCGAACGCGCCGGGACGCTGGTGGTGCTCAAGGTCTTCAGCCAGGTGCCGGACGTGTCCGAACGCATTGTCGGCTTCGATCGATTCCTGCAGGAATACGAGATCGTGGCCGGCCTGAACCACAAAAACGTCGTCCGCATCTACGATCTAGGCATCGCCGACGATCATGCCTATATCGCCATGGAGCATTTTCCGGCCGGCGATTTGCGCGAGCGTATGAAGCGGCCGCTCACGCCGGCCACCGCCTTGCAGCTTCTGGAGCAGATCGCCAGCGCGCTCGAGGCCATTCATTCGGTGGGTGTGCTACACCGGGACCTGAAGCCGGCCAACGTGATGCTGCGGCCCGACGGAACCGTCAGCTTGATCGATTTCGGACTGGCCAAGGCGAATGAAAATGAGATTTCGCTCACCGGCGCGCGCGAGATTTTCGGCACTCCCTATTACATGAGCCCCGAACAGGGCCATGCGGAGATCATCGATGCGCGCAGCGATCTTTACAGTCTGGGCGTCGTGTTCTACGAAATGCTCATCGGCCACAAACCTTTCAACGGCGCGACTGCCATGGAAGTCATCTACAAGCACAAGCGCGCCGACCTGCCGGAAATAGCGCCGAAATTTGCTCGCTACGAGGGACTGCTGCGCGGCTTGCTGGCGAAGTCGCCCGACAATCGATTTCAGTCGGCGAAGGACTTGCTCACCGCCATCCGCAGCCTGAAGCACCCGGCATGAGCTCGCTCATGGCCGATTTCGCGCATCCGCTGCTGCGCGCGCCGACCCCTAAGGATTGGCTCGAGGAAGCCTGTTCCAGTCCCGATATATTGCTGATCGATCATGCGAACTGCGAGAAGAAGGCGGCTTCCACGGCCCTCAGCTTGATGTTCGCCTATGCAGAGGATCTCGATTTGGCGGGTAAAATGTCCCGTCTGGCGCGTGAGGAACTGCGTCACTATGAACAGGTCGCGAAAATGATCGGTGCCTTGAGCATCGTACCGCAGCGCCTGGCGCCGGGGCGCTATGCGGCAGGCATGCGCCGATTGGTGGCGAGCAGCGAGCCGCAACGAGAGATCGATCTGATGATCTGCGGCGCTTTCATCGAGGCGCGCTCCTGCGAGCGCTTTGCGGCGTTGGGAGATACCATCGACGCCCCGTTGCGCGGCTTTTTCCGCGGTCTGCACGAGGCGGAGGCACGACACTACCGCCTTTATCTTGGCCTCGCAGAACGGGCGGCAGCCCGTGCCGGCGTGAACTTGGAGGAGCGAATCGCTCAGTTCGCCGCGCTCGAAGCGCAGTTGATCGCGAGCCCGGACCCGGTGTTTCGCTTTCATTCAGGACCGCCGGATCCTGGGCGAAGAGAGCCTCCCGGCCGACTCCTAGGCGCGCTGCAGTGATTTGAGCTCAGGACCGGCCTGATCCCAGCGCAGCACGCTGCCCTGATCGTACCAGTCGCCGAGCACGATGCGGGTGCGCGGCCTGCCGTCGACTTGCAGTGCGTGGATGGCCGGACGATGGGTATGGCCATGCAGCAGCGTGGAGGTTGCGGCGGCCCGCAAGGCCATCGCGACGCTCTCGGCATTGACGTCGGTGATGGCGTATTCCATCGCGGCCGTGTGGGCCTGGCTGCCGGCGCGGGCGGCACCGGCGAGCGCGCGGCGCGCTTGCACCGACAGGGCCAGGAATTGCTGCTGCCAAGCGGCATCTCTGACCGTGGCGCGCAACCGCTGATAGGCTCGATCGTCGGTACATAGCGCATCGCCGTGCATCACCAGTACGGCTTCACCATACAGCGTGACGATCAAGGGATCGGGAAGGATCTCGGCGCCGCTCATGTCACAAAATCGCGACGACAGGAGGAAGTCCCGGTTGCCGTGCATGACGAAACATGGCACCCCGCTTAAGGTCAGGGTGCGCAGCCCGGCAATCGCCGCCGACTGTGCCGCATCGGGTGCATCATCGCCGATCCAGGACTCGAATAGATCGCCCAGGATGTACAGCGCCTCGGCATCGCGGGCCTCGCCTTGCAGAAACCTCAAGAATTGATCGAGGATTTGCGGTCGGCCGGCGTCGATGTGCAAATCCGAGATGAATAGCGTGGCCACGCGGAAATACCGGGCAGTGCTTAGCTGGAGCGATTCATGGGCAGCGGAGACGCCATGAGAAGGGCGGATTGGCCTTCATGCACGAGTTCGTTTACGGATGGTGCGGGTTCAGGGGGCCGGCACGCGCTCGATTTTCTGGATGATGACCGGTTGTAGCGGCGTTTCCTCCTTGATGGGTCCATGCGCTCCGGTGGCGACATTGCCGATCTTGTCGACCACCTCCATGCCGGAGATCACGCGCCCGAAGACCGCATAACCCCATCGGGTCTGCTGGGGATCCAGGGCGGCGTTGTCGTTGATATTCACAAAGAACTGGGCATTGCCGGCGTGCGGCTCGGTAGTGCGAGCGAGTCCCACGCTGCCGCGAATATTGCTCAGGCCGTTGCCCGATTCATTGACCACCGTCGCGGGAGCGGGTTTTGGCGTGTAGTCGGTGTTGAAGCCGCCGCCTTGAATGACAAAATTGGCAACGGCACGATGAATCAGGGTGTTGGTGTAGTGCCCCTTGTCCACATAGGCCAGAAAATTCGCCACGGTGAGCGGTGCACGTTCGGCGTTCAATTCGATCGTAAAATTGCCCATCGAAGTGAAGACCTGTACCTGCGGCGATACCACCGTGACCGAGGGCTTGGCGGGAGTCTTGGGGTCAGCCGCTGCTGCCGTCGAGATGCTTCCCTGCGCGGCCGTGGCCAGCAGACCGAGTACCAGTAGTAGTTGTTTCATACCTGGGATTCTACTCGAATAGGTACAATCTTGAGATATGTCCTCAAACCATGAAACCCCGGTGATCACGCGGTTCGCCCCGAGCCCCACCGGCTCGCTGCACCTTGGCAACGCGCGCACCGCGCTTTTCAGCCATCTTTGGGCCCGCAAGACCGGCGGGAAGTTCATTTTGCGGATCGAGGACACGGATTCGGAGCGCAGCCACCTGCGTTTTCGCGACCAGTTGATGGCCGACATGCGGTGGCTGGGTCTGGATTGGGACGAGGGGCCGGATGTCGGTGGACCCGCGGGTCCCTACTCGCAGGCCGAGCGGGGCGAATTCTATCGGACGCTGTTCGCGCAGCTGGCGACGCGCGAACTGGCCTACCCCTGCTACTGCACGGCCGAGGAGCTGGAGCTGTCGCGAAAACTGCAACGGATCGCCGGCCGGCCGCCGCGCTATGCAGGCACCTGCCGTGGGCTGACGGGGGCGCAGCGTGCCGAGCGGGAAGGGCGCGGGCTGAAAGCGACGCTACGGTTTGCCGTGCCCGCCGACTTGACCGTCGAGTTCATCGATGCTGTTCACGGACCGCAGCGATTCGCGTCCAACGATATCGGCGACTTCATCATTCGCCGAGAAGACGGCACGCCGGCGTTCTTCTTCTGCAACGCGGTCGACGATTCCGCCATGGGCGTGACGCAGGTCTTGCGCGGCGATGATCATTTGACCAACACACCGCGCCAAATCATGCTCTTGGACGCGCTGGGCATGAGAGCGCCTGCCTACGGACATGTCGGGCTTCTGGTGGGCCAGGATGGCGCACCCCTGTCCAAACGGCACGGCAGCGCCAGCGCCGATGAGTTTCGCGAGCGGGGGTTCTTGAGTATCGCGGTCCTGAACCATTTATTTCGCTTAGGGCACGCCGGCGATACCGACGGCTGGCTGACCGCGGCCGACATGGCGGTTCATTTCCGGCCGGAGCATCTTGGGCGAGCGCCGGCGCACTTCGAGGAATCGCAGCTGATGCATTGGCAGAAGGAGTCCCTGGCGCGCATGTCGTCGGGGGATATCCATGCCTGGCTGGCCGCCGACGACCCGCAGGAATTCATCGAACTGGTACGCCACAACGTGGTGTTGCCGCAGGATGCGATTCCCTGGCGCGCGGTGGTGCGCGGCGAACTTCAGCCGTTGGATGCGGAGGAGCGGCGCATCGTCGCGGCTGCCGGCGCTGATTTTTTCGCGGCGGCCGCGCTTGCCTACGAAGAGTCGGACGCCGACCTGAAAGTGCTGACCAAACTGCTCAAGGAACGCACCGGGCGCAAGGGTGCGGAGCTGTTCATGCCGCTCCGGGTGGCATTGACGGGGCAGCTACATGGTCCGGAACTCGCGCCGCTTCTCAAGTTGATTCCACCGCAAATCGTTACGCATCGGTTGCTATCGCATGCTCAAAATCCATAACTCGCTGACCGGCGAAAAAGAGGAGTTCAAGCCTCTTTTCCCGAATGAAGTCCGCATGTACGTCTGCGGCATGACCAACTATGACTACATCCACGTCGGGCATGCCCGGATGTTGGTGGCGTTCGATCTGGTCCAGCGCTATTTGCGCTCGCTAGGCTACAAGGTGACCTACGTGCGCAACGTCACGGACATCGACGACAAGATCATCGAGCGTGCGGCCGCGAACGGCGAGAATTGGGCGGATCTGGCGCAGCGCTTCACCGTTGCCATGCACGAGGACTGCAAGACCTTGGGGCTTCAAGAGCCGGATCTGGAACCGCGGGCCACGCAGTACATCGGGCCGATCATCGACATGATCCAGACCCTGATCGACAAGGGTTACGCCTACGCAGCCGCCAGCGGCGATGTGATGTATTCGGTGCGAAAGTTCGCGGACTATGGTCGGCTGTCGGGCAAGAAGATCGATGACCTGCGCGCCGGTTCGCGCATCCGGATCGACGAGGCCAAGCTCGATCCGCTGGATTTTGTCCTTTGGAAACACGCCAAGCCGGGAGAACCCTCATGGGCTTCGCCCTGGGGCGCCGGCCGGCCGGGCTGGCACATAGAATGTTCGGCGATGTCGACGAGCCTGTTGGGCGGCTATTTCGATCTGCATGGCGGGGGAGAGGACCTGAAATTTCCCCACCACGAGAATGAGATCGCGCAGTCCTGCGCGGCGTGCGGCACGCCCTTCGTGCGCGTGTGGATGCACAATGGTTTCGTCCGCGTCAACGATGAGAAAATGTCGAAATCGCTGGGCAATTTCTTCACCGTGCGCGATGTGCTCAAAACCTTGCGTGACCCTGAGGTATTGCGCTTTTTCCTGTTGAGCAGCCACTACCGCGGTCCGATCAACTATTCGGCCGCGCAGCTGGCTCAGGCGGACGAGACATTGCTGGGTTTGTACCGAGCGCTGAAAGACGCCGGGCCCTCAGGATCGGCCGACGCCGCTGAAGTGGAGCGTTTCCGCGATGCCATGAACGATGACTTCAATACGCCGGAGGCACTGGCCGTCATCCAGGGCGTGGCGCGCAGCTTGAATCTCGCGAAGGCGGCGGGCGATACCGCCAAGACGGCCGTGGCGGCAGCCACGCTTAAGTCCCTCGCCGCAACGCTCGGGGTGCTGCAGCAAGACCCGGATACTTACCTGAAGCGCAGCGCCGTGAACAAGGGTTTGTCCGATGAGCAGGTGGAGGAGTTGCTGTCCTCGCGCCGGGCCGCGCGAAACGCGAAGGATTTCGCGGAGTCGGATCGAATCCGAAATCTGCTGGCGGCGGAGGGTATCGTTCTCGAGGACAAGGCGGGGGGCCGCACGGAATGGCGGCGCGCTTGAAGGCGCCGCCATTCCAGCGCCACGAGGCGCCTCTAGTCATACCGGCTAGTCATATCGGCGTGAGGCAAAAATGCCGACGGCCAGCCCCACGATCGCCGCGATGCCAATCACTTGCCAGGGATTGTCGCGCACAAAAGTGTCGGTTCTCCTGCCTGCCTGCTGGGCCTGACCTCGGAGCTGTGTTGCAGTATCGGCCATCGCACTTTGGGCCGCGGCCAAGGCGATTCGCACTTTCGCTCTGACTTTTGCGATATCGGGCGTGTCGACGTTCTTCAAGGCCCTGGTCAAATCCTCGACATTGTCGAGAAAACTCTTCACCTGGCCATTGGCGACGTCGTGGACACTGCGTGCGGTGTCTGTGGCCGTATCTGATATTGAATGCATCTCGTGCTCCTAAAATCCCATACTCTCCTGAGGTTGCCCGGCCGAGGTTGCCCGGCCGGGCCTATACCCGACGTCCCAAGCTCATCAGGAAAGTGACCACGGCACCGATCAAGAACACAATGAAAAGAATCTTGGCGATACCGGCGGCCCCGGCTGCGATTCCACCGAAACCAAAGAACGCGGCGATGAGCGCGATGACAAAGAAAACCACGGCGTAGTGAAGCATTTCGCACCTCGAATGCAGAGCAGGGGCCAGCAGGTGGCAGAAGTATCGAGAACCGGGTGCTCAAAATCAGTCGGTAAGGCGCCTCCTTCGGCGTAGGACATGGCCCACGGCCTGAATCGCGGGGCGGAAGCCGTGGCCTACCGCGGGAGCCGTTCCCGCCGTATGCTATGGGCATGGACGCAAAAAACCACCTCTCCTTCCTGCAGTTACGTTCGCTGGTCAAGAAAAACAGCGAGATGGAGCTGTCGCTGGCCACTACCTCGATCCCGAAGCCCGAAGCCGATGAGATCATCGTCAGAATCGATGCGGCGCCCATCAATCCGTCGGACCTGGCGTTGCTGCTGGCGAATGCCGATTGGAGCCAGGCGAAGCTGTCCGGCACCGCGCAATTACCCGTGGTCACCACGCCCATTACAGCCAACGCCTTGCAGGCCATGGCGGCGCGCGTCGACATTCCCATGCCCGTCGGCAATGAAGGAGCCGGTTTGGTGGTGGA
The DNA here is from genome assembly GCA_021323735.1 of Gammaproteobacteria bacterium. GTDB lineage: Bacteria > Pseudomonadota > Gammaproteobacteria > Steroidobacterales > Steroidobacteraceae > Bog-1198. Next base: position 20,654 of record JAJPKM010000047.1, on the reverse strand, counting down.
GGCCGGTTCCTCCCAGGCCGCCCAGGCGCTGGTCGGCAAGACTGTTGCGGTGCTGGGCGGCGCCATGTATTCCCAGTATCGCTGCGTGAAGGTCAATCAATGCCTGGTCCTGGCCGACGGAACGAGCGCGGCCGACGGGGCCTCTGCCTTCGTCAATCCCCTGACCGCGCTGGCAATGATCAGCACCATGCGCCGGGAAGGCCATAAGGCGCTGGTGCATACGGCCGCGGCATCCAACCTGGGGCAGATGCTCAACCGGCTCTGTATCGCCGACCGGATCGGTCTGGTGAATATCGTCCGCAAGCAGGAGCAAGAGGATATTTTGAGAGTGGCGGGAGCCGTGCACGTGTGCCGCACCGATTCGGCCACGTTTCTCAAGGACCTGACCGATGCCTTGGTGGCGACGGGCGCGACCTTGGCCTTCGATGCCATTGGCGGTGGTCCGCTGGCGGGGCAGATCTTGGGCTGCATGGAAGCTGCCCTGAATCGAAGCATCACGGTCTACAGCCGCTACGGGTCGATCACTCACAAGCAGGTGTACCTGTACGGCGCCCTGGATATGAGTCCCGCGGTACTCAATCGCAACTACGGAATGGCCTGGGGTGTCGGCGGCTGGCTGTTGACACCCTACATCGAAAAGATCGGGCCGCTGGCCTTTCAGGAGCTGAAGGACCGGGTGGTCCGCGAGCTCAAAACGACATTTGCCAGCCACTACTCGCAGGAAATCTCCCTCGCGGAAGCGCTGCGGCCCGACATCATCGCCGGCTATGCCAAGCGTGCCACCGGGCAGAAATATCTCATCAACCCCAACAAGGGTCTTGCAGCCTAAGAACGCTGGACACCGGCCGCAAAGCGCGGCGGTATCCGGGCATGCGCTGTGGCCTCGAATCCTGAGCCGAGCTTGATGAGTTTGGGCTCGCTGAAGGCCGCGCCGAAAAACGACAGCCCGATCGGCAGCCCATGAAAGAGTCCGGCGGGAACGGTGATGTGCGGGTAGCCGGCGATCGCGGCGGGCGAGGAGCATCCCCCGCTGTCGGAATCGCCGTTGATAGGATCGATGAGCCAGGCGGGACCTGAGGTCAGCGTGACCATGGCGTCCAGATTGTGTTCGGCCAATACCGCGTCGATGCCTTGACTGCGCGTGGCCTTGAGGCAGGCCGCGCGAGCGTCCAGGTAGGCCTTGTCCGTGAGAGGGCCCTTGGCCTCGGCTTGATGCAACAGCTCCTGGTCGAACAGCGGCATTTCCGTATCCCGGTGCGCCTCATTGAACCGGATCAGCGCGGCGAGGGAGCGTACCGGAAATGTGGGCGGCAGGCGTCGTAGGTAAGCGTTCAAGTCTGCTTTGAATTCGTACAGCAGCACCTCCTGTTCGGGTCCGCCGGTCGAACCGTGCAGCGGCAGGTCCGCGGGATCGACGATCACCGCGCCGGCACTCTTGAGGGTTTCGATGCAGCCGTCCAGGAAGCGGTTCACGGGTGCATTGTCGGCGAAGAACTTGCGTGCGATACCTAGGCGCGCTCCCTGCAGACCGTGCGGGTCGAGGTACCGGGTGTAGTCCGTCTCGAACCGCTCGCCGACCGCCGCACTGGCCGCGTCGGCGGCATCCAGGCCCGCCATGATGCCCAGCATGACGGCGGCATCCCGAACGCTGCGGGTCAAAGGACCTGCCGTATCCTGGCTGTGAGAGATCGGTGCGATGCCGCGGCGGCTGACCAGGCCGACGGTGGGCTTCAAGCCCACGATGCCGTTGATCGATGCCGGGCTGACGATGGACCCATCGGTTTCGGTGCCCACCGCGATGGCGCATAGATTCGCAGAGACGGCGACGGCGGAGCCGGAACTCGAGCCGGAAGAGGTGCGGTCGAGGGCATAGGGGTTGCGGCATTGGCCGCCGCGGCCGCTCCAGCCGCTGATGCTGTGGGTCGAACGGAAATTGGCCCATTCGCTCAAATTGGTCTTGCCCAAGATCACCGCGCCCGCGGCCCTTAGGCGCGCGACCAGAGGCGCATCCTCCGGAGCGTACCAGCCTTGCAAGGCCAATGAACCGGCAGTCGACATCATGTGATCGGATGTCTCGACATTGTCCTTGATGAGAACCGGGACCCCGTGCAGCGGCCCGCGGGAGCCGTGCGCCTGGCGCTCGGCATCGAGGGCGGCGGCGATTTCAAGCGCGCGGGGATTGGTTTCGATCACCGCTCTTAAGTTGGGGCCGCGCCGATCCAGCCGTTCGATTCGGTTGAGATAGGCTTGCGTGAGGCGCTGCGAAGTCCATCGGCCATCGGCAAAGGCGGCTGCGATATCCGCGAGCGACAGCTCTTCCAGCGGTTCGGTACCCGGGTGTTCAGAAGGGCTTGCCGTACTGGGTGTGATCGATTCGGCGCCGGCGGTGGCGGCCACCGCGGCCGCGGCCAAGAATTCGCGTCTATCCATCGAATGATTTCCCGCTTTACGTTAGTTTTATTGCGAAAGCCAGATGCTATCATGCCATCACGAGGAGTCATTCCATGAATCGTACTGCCCTTGTCCTGAGTTTCGTATTGGCGCTCTTCGCCGCCGCCGCCGGCGCGGCGGACGCCGACAAGTATCCCGCCACCATCGCGCTGTTCAAGAATGCCGGGGAGAGCGCCGCCTTTTTTCAAAACAGCTATGCCTATGCCGTGTTTCCCAGCATCGGCGAGGGTGGATTGATCGTCGGCGGGGCCTTCGGCAAGGGACAGGTCTACTTGCACGACCAGGTGGTGGGCGATACCACCATGAAACAGCTGAGCGTCGGCTTCCAGGCCGGCGGCCAAGCCTACAGCCAGATCATTTTCTTCCAAGACAAGCGCGCGTTGGATCAATTCGAGTCCGGCGGTTTTGAGTTTTCGGCCGGAGCGAAAGCCATCGCCATCACCGCAGCCGCCAACGCCAGTGTCGGCACCAATGGTGTCACCTCAGGCGCCAGCACCGGTCAGCGCGACGCCACCACCGACGGCGTTTACAATGACGGCATGGCGGTATTCACCATCGCCAAGGGCGGCTTGATGTATGCCGCTGCCCTGGCCGGACAGAAATTTACCTATAAAGCGCGCTGAACCAAGGACCGATTCCAAAAATTGCGCTCAAGTTGGGGAGAGAAACGATGACGACGCGCCGCAGAAACGCACTGGATGGTGCGCGCATAACCCTGTGCGTGGGGATGCTGGTGAGCGGTTTGGCGGGCGGTTCGGCACATGCCGCCGAACCGAATGGAAAACCCGTCGACGGCGCGCGAATTGCCAACGCGGATGCGGAGCCCGGCAACTGGCTTTCCTATGGTCGTACCTACAGCGAGCAGCGCTACAGCCCCTTGGCGCGCATCAATGACAAGAACGCCGGCAGCTTGGGATTAGCCTGGTTTGCAGACCTTGACACCAATCGCGCCCAGGAGGCGACGCCCCTCATCGTCGACGGTGTGATTTATATTTCCACCGCATGGAGCCTGGTCAAAGCCTATGACGCGCGCTCAGGCCGCCTGATCTGGGCCTATGACCCGCAGGTACATCGCGAACTGGGGCTCAATGCCTGCTGCGATGTCGGGAATCGCGGTGTGGCGGCATGGAATCACAAGATTTTCGTCGGCGCCTATGACGGGCGGCTGATCGCCTTGGATGCGGCGACGGGAACCCCGGTGTGGAGCACTCTGACCGTCGATACCTCCAAACCCTACACCATCACGCAGGCACCCCGGGTCATCAAAGGGCGCGTGATCATCGGCAACAGCGGCGGGGAGTACGGCACCCGCGGTTACATCTCTGCCTACGATGCCGAGACCGGCAAGTTGGCGTGGCGCTTCTTCACCGTACCGGGCGATCCTTCCAAGCCGTTTGAAAACGAGGCCATGGCGCGCGCGGCCAAGACCTGGTCCGGGGAGTGGTGGAAGCTCGGTGGGGGCGGACCGGTATGGGATGCCATCTCGTTCGACCCTTTATTGAACTTGGTTTACTTCGGGGTTGGGAATGGTGTGCAGTGGTCGCGCGCGGCCCGCAGCGCCGGCACGGGCGACAATCTGTACTTGTCTTCCATCGTTGCGCTCAATGCCGACACCGGCGAATACGTCTGGCACTATCAGGCCACGCCGGGTGAGGAGTGGGATTTCGACGCCGTTCAGCAGCTGGTGCTCGCCGATCTGAAGGTGGGCGGCAAAATCCGGCATGTGCTGATGCAGGCGAATAAAAACGGATTCTTCTACGTGCTGGATCGAAAGTCCGGTGCGTTGATTTCCGCCAAGCCCATCGTGCCGGTGACCTGGGCGAGCGGCGTGGATGTGAAAAGTGGGCGCCCGATCGAGAACAAGGACGCGCGCTACAGTGAGACCGGCAAACCGGTGGACGTCAAACCGGGTCCCTTGGGGGCGCACAACTGGCAGCCCATGGCGTTCAGTCCCGACACGGGGTTGGTGTACATCCCGGCACAACAGGTGCCGATCACCTACATTCCGCTGCCCAAGCTCCCGGTCGCGCCGCTCGGATGGAATCTCAATGTGGCGCTGGCCTCGATTCCGGCGCAGGACCAGGGGTTCTTGCTCGCCTGGGATCCGGTGCATCAGCAGGAGGCTTGGCGCGTGGCTTACCGGGGTCCTTGGAATGGCGGGGTGGTCACGACACGGGGCAACATCGTGGCTCAGGGCGATGCAGCCGGCAATTTCAATGTATATCGCGCAGACACCGGCGAGAAGCTATGGTCCATGTTCGCTCAGTCGGGGATCATTGCGGCGCCGAGCACCTTCGAGGTGGGTGGCGAACAATACCTGGCAGTGTTGAGCGGCTGGGGTGGCAGCTATGCGCTGAGCGGCGGAAAGGCGGCGGCGATGTCCGGCAACTTGCGCAACGTCAGCCGTTTATTGGTCTTCAAATTGGGCGGCACCGCGGTGCTGCCGCCATTGGAACCGCGGGTGTTGGTCATCAATCCGCCGCCCGAACCTGCCGATGCGACATCCATCGCCCACGGCGAACCCTTGTACGATCAGTATTGCAGCGCCTGCCACGGCGAGCATGCCGTCGGCGGTGGGGTCGTGCCGGATCTGCGCGCCTCGAACTTCCTGGCGATGGACTTCTTTTATAATATCGTTTTGGACGGTGCGCTCAAGGACGCCGGCATGGCTGCGTTCAAGAGTGCACTGAGCCGCGATGATGCCACGGCGATCCGCAACTTCATCATTCACCGCGCCAACCAAGACGGTAAGAACGCTCCGACCGCACCGTAGACGCGAGGTCTTCCCAACCGTCAGAAAGGCCTGACACCCGTTCGATCGTTGCGGGGATGGCGCGGCGCATCGAATCCCCGCACTGTGGGTGGGGCGCGTTTATTGCCAGTGTTGCAGCGGCCTTCGGCGGGCGGCTTCGAGACGGGCATCCAGTCTGCCGGAAGGATTCGCCGGAAGGAGGAGCGATGGACTCAACCCACAAGCTGAATGAGCTGTTCGACCAAACCGAGAAATTGCTCGCCACGCTGGCTGATGAACGCGGCCCGGATATCCAGGCATTACGCGAACGCCTGCACCGGTCGATGACGCGAACTCGGGATGCTCTAAAAGAGAGCCGCTCTTCGAGTGAGGAAGATTCGATGGAGCATGTGAAAGTTCGGCACGTCGCCGCGTCCGTGAATGACTATGTGCGCAACTATCCCTGGGTGGCGCTGGCGACCGGCGTGCTAGTGGCTTCCACCATCGGAATTCTGTCGACGCATGCGACGCGGCGCTCGCTGCATCACTGACTATCGAATATAACGCTCGAGAGGGTCTTGCTTCCTCGGAGCGCGCGACCGATGGGCGGGCGTAGCCGGTGGCAATTGGCACGCACGTGTCCGAAGTGCGCCGCGTGGGACAACCGCGAGGGCAATCGATTAAGATCCCTCGATGAAAAATTCTTCGCCACCCTTGGACGGCTTGACCGTTCTGGATTTTTCCCACGCCCTTGCCGGTCCGTATTGCACCATGCTGATGGCGGCATACGGCGCCAAGGTGATCAAAGTCGAAGGCCCTGAAGGAGATATCGGGCGTACCTGGGGGCCGCCGTTTCATGGCCCCGATGCGGCATATTTCGTGGGGCTCAACAGCGGGAAACAAAGCCTGGCGATCGACCTCAAGACCCCGGAGGGTCTCGATGTCTGCCGTCAACTGGCCGCGAAAGCGGATATCGTGATCGAGAATTTCAGGCCGGGCACCATGAATCGTCTTGGATTGGACTACGCCTCGCTGTCTGCGGCGAATCCGCGGCTCATCTATGTGTCGATATCCGGCTATGGGCAGACAGGACCGAGACGTCTGGAGCCGGCGATGGATCTGATTATCCAGTCGGCCTCGGGGCTGATGAGCATCACGGGAACGGCCGCGGGTGAGACCGTCAAAACCGGACACTCGATTGCGGACATCACGGCGGGGCTGTTCTCCTTGATCGGCGCGATGATGGCCATCGAGGCGCGTCACCGCACGGGCCGCGGGCAATTCGTGGACGTTTCCATGATGGATACCGTCATGTCCACGATGCTCCCCAGCTTTGCGCGTTATCTGGCGTCGGGCGTGGTGCCCAAACCCATGGGAACCCTGTTCGAGGGGATCGTTCCTTACCGAAATTTCGTTTGCGCGGACCGGGAAATCACCCTTGCCGTGGCGAGCGACAAGCTGTGGAGGAGTTTCTGCGAGGCCATCGGCAGGACCGATCTTGCGCAGCACGCTGACTACAAGACCAACCCGCTGCGCGTGAAGAACCGCGGGGTACTGGAGCCGGTCCTCGAGGCCATGTTTCGTTCGCGTCCGGCCGCGCACTGGGTCAAATTGCTTGGCGAACACGGCGTACCCGCCACCGTGGTGCGGAACCTCAAGGAGGTCATCGACGATGCGCAAACGGCCGCGCGCAATATGACACCTACCGTGGAGCACCCGGTCGCCGGCCCGATCCAGGTGCTCGGCGTCCCGGTGCAGCTGTCGGAAACCCCCGGCCGTATCCAGGGCGCCTCGCCGCTGTTGGGCGCCGATACCGCCGCTATCTTAGGCAGCATTCGCTCCATGAAGGCGGCAAACGACTCCGGAGGGCGGTAGGGAAACTTGGGCGCCGACCTGTTAGGATTGCCGCCCGGTCGGGACCCAGCGATACCCGGGGTGTAGCTCAGACTGGTAGAGCGCTACGTTTGGGACGTAGATGTCGCAGGTTCGAATCCTGTCACCCCGACCAATAATAAAAAGGCACGAGTAGTTTGGCGTGCGGAAAATGGCCCTAGGTTTGAGCCCCGGCGGACAGGATAACGCCCAGCGGGCGGCCCCGGAGGGGTGAGGCCGCAGGCCGAATAATCCTGTCACCCCGACCATAATTACACGGTCCGAGTTGTTTGACGTGTCGAAGTGGTTCTAGATTCGAGCCCCGACGGACAGGATAACGCCCAGCGGGCGGCCCCGGAGGGGCGAGGCGCGGTAGCGCCGAGTAATCCTGTCACCCCGACCAATACTTTAGACCACTTATCGCATGATGTAGGCAACGATTTCATCCGCAGCTTGTTCTGCGGTGGTTTCTACCGTATTGACCCGAATTTCCGGGTGCTCGGGCGTCTCGTAGGGCGAATCGATGCCGGTGAAATGTTTCAACTCGCCGGCTCTGGCCTTTTTGTACAGCCCTTTGACATCGCGCTGCTCTGCGATTTCGAGCGGTGTTTCCACATAGATTTCGACGAACTCGCCCGGCAGGGACATTTCGCGGACCATGCGCCGCTCCGCGCGGAATGGCGAAATAAAGGCGGCCAACACAATGAGTCCGGCATCGGTCATGAGCTTGGCGACTTCACCGATGCGGCGGATATTCTCGACCCTATCGGCGTCGGTGAACCCCAAATCCTTGTTGAGACCGTGGCGGACGTTGTCGCCGTCGAGCAGGAAGCTGTGCTTGCCGAGCGCATAGAGTTTCTTCTGCACCAGATTCGCGATGCTCGATTTTCCTGAGCCGCTCAAACCGGTAAACCACAGCAGACGGGGATGCTGGTGCTTGAGGCGAGCGTGCGCATTGCGATCGATATCGAGCGGCTGCCAATGGATGTTGCTGGAGCGGCGCAATGCGAAGTGCAGCATGCCGGCGGCCACCGTGGCGTTGCTGATCTTGTCGATCAGGATAAACCCTCCGAGCTCTCGGCTCTTCTCGTAGGGCTCGAAAATCAGCGGCTTGTCAGTCGATAGATTCGCAATTCCGATGGCGTTGAGACTCAAGGTTCTGGCCGCCAGGTGCTCCATCGTATTGACGTTGATTTGGTACTTGGGATTGTGGATCGTTGCGGTTACCCACTGCGTGGCGAGTTTCAGCCAATAAGGTCGCCCGGGAAGCAGCGGCTCATCGGCCATCCATACGAGCACTGCCTCGAACTGGTCGGCAACCTCGGGCGGGTGCTCGGCCGCGGCGAGCACATCCCCACGGCTGCAATCCAGCTCATCGGTCAAAGTAATGGTCACGGATTGTCCCGCCGCTGCGGACCGAAGATCCGTATCAGCGGTAACGATCCGCGCCACCGTCGAAGTCCTGCCCGACGGCAGCACGCGCACCGCGTCGCCCGGTCGCACGAGGCCTTCGGAAATCAGTCCGGCGAAACCGCGAAAATCGAGGTCCGGACGATTGACCCATTGCACCGGCATTCGAAACGGCCGTAACTGCAAAGCTGAGCTGTCGATCTCGACGTTCTCGAGATGCGACAGGAGGGGCGGACCGAGATACCACGGCGTATTCTCGGAGGAGGTGACGATGTTGTCGCCGGCCAGACTTGAAATGGGTACGGCAAGAAAATCGCGGATGCCGATGCTGTCGGCAAAACTTCGGTACTCGGCCACGATCGCGCTGAATCGCGCCTCCGAGTAGCCGGCCAAGTCCATTTTATTGATGGCCAGCACCAGCTTCTTGATGCCTAAAAGATGAGCAAGATAACTGTGGCGGCGCGTCTGCGTCAGAATCCCTTTGCGCGCATCGACGAGAATGATGGCCAGATCCGCGGTCGAGGCGCCGGTCACCATGTTGCGTGTGTATTGTTCGTGGCCGGGCGTGTCGGCAACGATGAATTTGCGCTTCTCGGTGGCGAAGAATCGATAGGCCACGTCGATCGTAATGCCCTGTTCGCGTTCGGCGGCAAGTCCATCGACCAGCAGCGCGAAGTCGATCTCTTGCCCCTGGGTGCCGATGCGCTTGCTGTCGGCGGTCAACGTCGCTAGTTGATCCTCGAAGATCATTTTGCTGTCATACAGCAGGCGCCCGATCAAAGTGGATTTGCCGTCGTCGACCGACCCGCAGGTGATGAATCGCAGCAGCGATTTGTGCTGGTGTCGCAGCAAGTAGGCCTCGATGTCCTGGGCGGCGAGGGCATGCGCCCCATACGAGGAATGTGTCGGCGCACCCGTCATCAGAAATACCCGGCTTGTTTCTTCTGCTCCATCGAGGCGGCCTGGTCGTGGTCGATGGCGCGGCCCTGCCGTTCCGAGGTCGTGGTCAAGAGCATTTCCTGGATGATATGCGGTACGGCCATTGCGCTGCTTTCGACCGCGCCGGTGAGAGGGTAACAGCCGAGTGTGCGGAACCGGATCGAACGCTGAACAGGTACTTCGCCGGGGCGCAGCCGGAAGCGCTCGTCATCCACCATGAGCAGCAGGCCGTCGCGCTGCACCGTCGGCCGCGGGGCGGCAAAGTACAGCGGCACGATGGGAATGTTTTCCAGGTGGATGTACTGCCAGATGTCGAGTTCCGTCCAGTTCGAGAGCGGGAACACACGGATGCTCTCGCCCTTGAGCTTGCGCGGATTATAGAGATTCCAAAGCTCGGGACGCTGATTTTTCGGATCCCACCGATGACTGGCCGACCGAAATGAGAAAACGCGCTCCTTGGCGCGGGATTTCTCTTCGTCGCGCCGCGCACCGCCGAAGGCGGCGTCAAATCCGAATTGCGTCAGGGCCTGCTTGAGACCTTCGGTTTTCCAGAGGTCGGTATGCAGAGCGCCATGATCGAAGGGATTGATGGCGCGCGCCACGGCGTCGGGATTTCGATGCACGATCAGCTGCATCCCACTGTTCTTGGCGACCTGATCGCGCATCGCATACATATCGCGAAATTTCCAAGTCGTGTCGACGTGCAGCAGCGGAAAGGGCGGGGTACCGGGGAAGAAGGCCTTGCGGGCAAGATGCAGCATGACGGCGCTGTCCTTGCCCATCGAATACAGCATGACGGGCTTTTCGCACTCGGCGATGACCTCACGCATGATGTGGATGCTCTCGGACTCGAGGCCCTGTAGATGCGTCAAAGCGCTGACGCCGGGCGCCGCATGCGTGTTCATGCGGTCAAAAGTACGCGGCCGTAAGCGCCGCCGTCAAGCCGATCCCCGCTATGGCAATATAACAGGCGTGTATGCAACCGGTAGGTTGCATTTACATTCCAGCGCGTTTAATATGCATCCAGGAGGTTGCATTTGAACACATCTACCGATCGCATCGAGAGGAAGGTCCTGATCAAGGCGACCCGCGCGCGCGTCTGGCGGGCGCTGTCGGATGCCGCAGAATTCGGTGATTGGTTCGGCGTCGATTTCAAAGGCAAGAGTTTCGCCGCGGGCAAAGCCATCCAAGGCAGGATTACCTATCCTGGTTACGAGCACTTGACCATGGAAGTCATGATCGACCGGGTAATCCCGGAGCGGCTGCTGTCGTGGCGCTGGCATCCTGCCGCCATCGATCCGACCGTCGACTATTCGCAGGAGCCCACGACCCTGGTGGTGTTCGAGCTGGAGGAGGTCGATGGCGGCGTCATGCTGTCGGTGGTCGAGTCGGGCTTGGATCAAATTCCCGTGGAGCGTCGGCCAACGGTACTTCGCCTGAACAACTCAGGCTGGGACGCACAGATGGAGAATGTCAAAAAGCATGTCGCCAAGGCGTAAGCCGAACCTCAAGGCTAGGCCGCTACAGGTACACGCACCGGTGTTCGCCGCGCTGGGCGACGAGATGCGCCTTCGGCTCATTACCGCCCTGTGCGTGGGCGGCGCCATGTCCATCACGCAGCTGACGTCGGGGACGGACATTTCCCGGCAGGCCATTACCAAGCACTTGAGCGTGCTCGCGGCCGCGGGATTGGTGCGTGACGTGAGGAGGGGGCGAGAACGGCTGTGGGAGTTTGAGCCGACGCAACTGGAGGAGACCCGCCGCTCCTTGGAACTCATCGGCAGGCAGTGGGAGCACGCACTGGCGAAACTCAAGTTTGCCGTGGAAAGCAACCCTCACTGAGCCGGTGAACATTTCGCGCCGCCTTGGCGGCATGGGCCGATGCGAGGCGCACGGTGCCGGTCGTGGTCGGCCCCACGGCCCGGCCCGGTAACGCCGCGCTTCAAATGTCGGCAAACTGCTATATAATCCGCGCGCACTTCCGATTCGGTTTGCTTGATGACCCGAGCGTCGGCCTGAAAAGATTACGATTGGCGCTGTAACTTATTGATTAGTAAAGCGCCCGTAGCTCAACCGGATAGAGCACCGGCCTTCTAAGCCGGCGGTTGCAGGTTCGATTCCTGCCGGGCGCGCCATCTTGAAGTCGGATGTTCGACGATGGTGGACGTAGCTCAGCTGGTAGAGCCCCGGATTGTGATTCCGGCCGTCGCGGGTTCGAGTCCCGTCGTCCACCCCACCTTTCGAAAGGTCGGGACCGAAGTCGGGAGGTGCGTGGTTTTAAAAGGTTTTTGGGCCGTTAGCTCAGCTGGTAGAGCAGTTGACTCTTAATCAATTGGTCGTAGGTTCGATCCCTACACGGCCCACCAATATCCCTTTTAATTTCAGAGAGTTAAAATCCTTGGATCTACCTATGACCCGATTCCGTCGGAATCTTTTGGTCGTAAGTTCGATTCGAGAGGCAAAGTGCTTTCAAAAGCAGGGTTTGCTGTGATTTGGACGGACCCTCTGGCTATGGGGAGTGACCAAAGAGTGACCAAGCGCCTGCGGCTTTGCCGATAGGAGACCACGTTCGGATGGAGGCGACACGCGTGTTAACGACGCGCTTTAGGGGTTGATTTGTTCGGAGGGCATTAAAGTGGCCGTTCCAAGACCGGAAGAGCGTTTCGAGTATGAACTGGAGGTGTTCCGCAGGGAGGCCGACGAGGCCGTCCAGCACCTCTATACATACCTGACGCTGCACGCGGTGGCGGCGGAGGACAAATCCGTGCGCCGACTCTTCAACTCTTTCCCCTTATTTTGGCTAACAACGCTGCGTGGCTTGCAGACTTCGCTGTTTATGGTCCTCGGGCGAATTTTTTCTCAGGACTCTGAGCACAACATTGACGCTTTGCTTAGGCTTGCCGAGACTGATCGTGAGATCTTCTCCCGGGACTCGTTGGCCACCCGAAAGAGCAGCATCGAAGGGCTCGACGTGCAGGCGTACGTGAGCGACACCCACATTCCAACATCCGAGGACTTCCGGGGATTCCGCCGCGAGGCAAAAGAATGGCGGCGCATCTATGAAGCCAATTATCGCGAGGTCCGTAACCAGATCTTCGCGCATGCCGAGGTGTCTCAACCGGAAGACGTCCACAATCTATTTGCCAAAACCAATATTCAGGAGCTGGAGTTGCTTGTGACGGATCTAGTGGCTCTGCACAAGAGACTTCAGGGCTGGTTGCAAAATGGCACAAGTCCCGCGACGGTGCGCGTGAACTCGTCGGTTCAAGAACTCCGAAAGCTGCCGGCCTCAGAGTCACGATACACGCTGCAGGGTAGGGTGATCCACGACACCGAGCGGAGTCTGCAGGTGGCTGTCGCCGGGCTGCGCACACAACCGGATCGGTCCTCTCGAGCATAACCGAGCCACCGAAGGCCGCTACGAATTCTGAAACTTGACGAGGATTGAGTAATGCCGGAAGCCGGCGACGATGAAGCCGAGCGGAACGCACCTGAGTCCAGCAAGGTTTCAAAGATCTCGCGTGCTGCGCTGCAAGTTGCTAGCGGGGGCCAACCCGGCCTGCTGGTCAGTCAATGCTCACTACCCCTGGAGCACGTCCCGTATGACGCCTTGCGCGCTTGCCCCGGCAAATACGAAATGGTGCGGAATAAGCGCGCGCTGAGACATGGGACCTAAGAGCTTGGCGAAGCGCGGCACAGTTTCGCTTCCATGTTCTCCGTTAATCACCACAAATTTCTCAAGATGCACCTCGCTGTCGGTTCCGAGTGCAAACAGATATCTAAAAAAGGTGTCCGTCGCTGGAAATGAGTAGCCGATGACGACAATGTTATCGGCGCGCGCGAGTTCCTGCGCTGCCCGTCGCCACACCTCCTTCAGCGCGCCACTATCGGAAGCCTTGTTCCAGGTTGGCGGTACCAGCATCGGAACCGGATCGAGGGCGCTGCCGCAACCGTGGCGCTTCATTGGGATACGGCTACCGAGCTCCAGTTTCAATTCTTTGGCATGATCGAGAAGATCGATGAAATGAGCTCGTCTCCACGGATCAATCTCGGTGGCTACAATGACCTTGCACTGAGGACACCTCGTCCAGTTGATGGAGCCGTGAAGCTTCATGACCGGAACTACGATTTGGTATTGTTGCTCGTCCGCATCGAGGCAGGGCTCGCTCAAGCCGTAGTCGATGCCAACACCCGTTCTAACCAGCGCGAACTCAAGGCAGGTGTCGTAGTTAAAGGTGATGAACGATACGTCTCGCCTCCCATGCCGGACGGACTCCTTCAACTTCTCGAAGGTCATTTGAGCCAGCTCCCCGTATCCCGAGGGTGGGAGAATCTTGCGGTCCGTGCGTGACACCCGCACGGTCTCCTCGAGGGTACGATAGATGAACACGCGCACTGCGCGTCTTAAATCCTCCAATGTTTTGGGGTCACGCGACCCAAAGACGCCGAGCATAGCTCCCATGTCTATAGCACTAAACAGTTCCTCAATGTTCAAGTACTCGATCGATGCCTTCGCCTGCACCGTCCGCAAGTCCCGGTACGCCGCGTTCAAGACGTCTTGGATCTGGGCATGACTGGCCCCGAAAACATTGCGCTCCTGCAGTTTCTTGGCAACCGGTATGAAATCGCGCATGAGCGGCGCTCCGCTTTCAAAGGATGCGCCGGCGCCCAATATGAATACGGTCTTCACTGAAACTTCTCCGAAATTTCCTTACTCCACGAATTTCCCAAACAACTCCTTCGGATTCCCCTGAAGCGCCCGTACGATCTCGATAAATTCAATCACATCGATTCTCTGCTCTCCCGCCTCCATCCGCCCGATAAACGAGCGCGGCCGCCTCAATGGACCGGCTCCCAGTTGTGGCAACGAGATTAGGCCATTTCGGTGGATGATTTTTTTCGAGGCCGACCACCCTTACCACCGTTGGCTCGCGAGCTTTTGCGCTTCGCGCGTGAGGTTGCTTGGCCGCCCCGACTGGCAAAGATCGCTGCAACGGACCGCGAGGGCAGCATCGCCGGCAGGATCGCTGTCAGGAGCCCATGCACACTAATCTGAATGTCTCGGTCCTCGAGTTCAATCGCCGATCCGTCGGGCCAAACTTCGAGTTTGCTCAACTCGTCGGTAGGAACGTCCTGCAGCGCTCCGATCCACTGTCGTGGAATCAAGAAGCCAGCATTGCGGCTCGTGACGATCTCAATGGCATCCCGCTCGGGGACGTAGCGGACCGCTTGCGCCCGAATCTCGGTCTCGGCCTCAACTCGGCCGGCGGCAAGCGCCGCTGCGTACTCGGCGTCACTGATCCGCTGTACATTTGTGGTCATAATTTCACCTGCACTTTTGTACCATCCCGAAAGATCACGTGAATCTGTTCCTTGGTAGGATCGTATTCGGCCTCGGCGATCTGTTTCGCATTCGGAGTGGGTTTCGGGAGAAGCTCGATCTTTCCCGCTTTGCTCACCAATGCCCACTGGTTCGTCAAACAAGTCGTTCCTCGCGTCAACCACCAGCCACGTCGACAATCCGGCACTCGCGCTTGAATATCGCTCAAGAGACGGTTCACTACGCGCTGCAGAGGAATGTTCTTGGCCGGGGCGATGCTGATCAGTTCTGCCGTACTGTCGAGGTAAGAAAATCTCACTCTCGCGATCCAACCTTCGCCGCGATGCCGGGCGTGGACATGTGCAGGACAATGATCGTCGGAAAAGACGTAAATCCCGGCTCCTGTGCCCGCAGATATGAACACGCGACTCATCGGATAGATTATCCTATCGGCTTAGGTTATTCAATTAATTCCCTGTGCCATTGAATGCGCTCGAAAGTAATGGATTCAGAGCCTTATCTGCGGACAACTCTGGAAATCGTGGCACAGTTATATGGCCATAACACATTATTTTTATTAACAAAATGACTCGTTAATATCTGCGTCTCTTAATCAATTGGTCGTAGGTTCGATCCCTACACGGCCCACCATCTACCCCTTCCGAAGACTTCCGGTAAGACCTTCGTCGGCTACGAGGCGCAGATCGGCGGGCTCGATGCCGTCGCCACGATACTCGCCGAACTCGCCGCAAAGCGGACAAGCTCGCCGCCCTTGCTCCAACTGTGCCGATGCCGTGGGTGCAGAGGTTGGGCTATCTTCTGGACCGCATCGACGAAGCGCCGAAGGCAAAATCGCTCAAGGATTACGTGCGCAAGCACGCCCACGAGGCGGCGGCCCTTGTGCCGTCCGAGCCTATCGCGTGCCATCCGTGCGACGCCGACTGGAAGCTCCTCGTCAACGCCGACGTAGAGGCGGAGACGTAATCCCAACCCAGGCTTTCGCACGACGAGCTAATTTCTATCTACCAGCGCATGCACCGCTGGCCTTGCCCTGGAAAACCTTTACCACGATACGCCAGAATGCACAGCTGGGACCAGTCGGTAGTTCCAACCATACAAGACTGCGATTCGAATTCCTCTAGGCTGACTTGCTGCACGGACGGTGCGGGCGTTTGAGCTGCGCGTCGAACTCGTGCGTCCCAAAAACCACAGAGGCGAGCCGATCATGACACCCGTTCAAAGCACCCCCAAGCGGACCATTTCTTGTTTGCTGGTTCTTGGGCGGCGGTTGGCAAAGGCCGTGGGGAGCGCCTTGGTCTCCGCGTGCCTAGCCCTCGCAGGGAGCTTGGCCGCCCAGGCCGGTGCGCCCTCCGATAGCTGGAAGAGCCTGTCGGCGGCGCAATGGCGAGCTGACCTTCACTATCTGGCCGACAATGCCCCGCGCATTCACAAGGACCTGTTTCACACCATGACGCGGGCGCAGTTCGAGGCCGCCGTGCAGGCGTTCGATGCGCAAATTCCGAGCCTTTCCGCGGACGAAACCCTCGTCGGATTCATTCGCATCGGGGCGATGATCAGCGACGGCCACAGCGGCGTCAGCATCAGCGATCTGCAGCTCGCCCAGGCGCCGGTGCGATTCATCCAATTCGACGACGGCGTCTACATCCAGGCCATCGATAGCGGGCACGCCGATCTGGTCGGCGCCAAACTGATCAGCGTCGGATCGACCGACTGGCGCGCCGCGATGGCCAAGATCGGTTCGCTCGTCCCCCATGATCCTGATAACGACGGGGAGGTCCGAACCTGGGCCGCCCACAATTTTCTGAACGTTCCCGTCGTTCTCAAGGGCCTGCATCTGTCGCTGTCGGACGAGACTGCGACCTTCATCGTGGAGAAGGAGGGCATGCGCCGCACGCTGACACTGGGCGCCACGGTGCATCCTGGCGAGTTCAATCTGCTGAATTTTACCCTTGATCCCCTTCCAGAGGGGTGGGTTTCGGCTGAAGCGTCTGGACCCGGCGCCCCCTTGTCGTTCCAGCGGAAGGACAAGATTTTCTGGTTCCAACCGCTGCCGGAGCGACGTGCGGTATACGTCGCGTTCCGCGGGGTCGCCGATGAGCCGGCTGAAACGCTGGCGCAGTTTGCAAAAAGCTTGTCCGACTACCTCGGACAGCATGACGTGCAACGCATCATCGTCGACATCCGGCGAAACGGCGGAGGGGACAACACGCTTCTGCGGCCGCTGCTGCTTACCCTGATCCGTTCGCAGGCCAACCATCGCGGGGGGATCTGGGTTCTGATCTCCCGGAAGACCTTTTCCGCCGACCAAAATTTCGTCGACCGGCTGGAAAACTTCGCCGATCCAATCTTCGTCGGCGAGCCTACGGCGCAAAACGTCAACTTCTTCGGAGATCCGAAGATCCTGGAATTGCCCAACAGTCATGTGGAGGTCGCGCTAGCCGCCTTGTGGTGGCAGGACAAGGACCCCCGAGATCACCGCACCGCCACTACGCCCGAGATCGCCGTGACGCCGAGGTTTTCGGATTTCACCTCCGGACGTGATCCGACGCTCGACATCGCGCTTAGCGACGCCGCCCCGGCAAGCCTCGAGGACATCGTCCAATCCGCGGCGCCGTCCGGCCTGGACGCTGTCAGGACTGCTTACCGGCAATTCGAGCAGGACCCCCGCCACCTCTTCATCACCGACCACGAGCGCCGGCTCAATCGCGCCGGCTATGCATTGCTGGGTGAGCGCAAGCAGAGCGAAGCCGTCGCAGTCTTCCAGCTGAATACGGAGGCGCACCCCCAATCCGCCAATGCGTTCGACAGTCTCGGCGAAGGCCTCGAAGCGGATGGCAAGCCGGAGGCGGCGAAGGTCGCCTACACCAAGGCGGTTGAACTCGACGCCGGCAGCGAACACGCCAAGTACGCGCTGAAGCGCCTTGCAACGACCTCTAACGGCCGTTGAAGAAGTCTCGCTGCGGGCAGTGAAGTTGGCTTCATCGCCGCTGTGGAAGCAGATTTGGCCCTTGAGGGCACCGTCGGGCTGGAGTTCGGCCCGCCCGTCGCCCTCGGCCTCGTCCATTTCGTCGTTGCCGGACCAAGTTAACTCGACAGCGTCGGCGCCTGCTAGCTCTTAAGAATGGACCGACGCCGGTATAAACCCGGCGTCATGCCGAACGCGGCGCGAAAAACCTTCGTCAGATGGCTTTGATCGCTGAAGCCGGACATTACGGCCACCTCCGCGATGCTATGGCGCTTTCGGCCAAGGAGATGGGCCGCGCGCTCTAGGCGCTGCGCCCGCAAATATTCGCCGGGGGTGCATCCCAAGAACCGCCGAAACGTTCTGGCGAGATACACAGGGTGAACACCCGCGTCCCTAGCAATGCCGGAGATCGTCAGTTGCTCCGAGGACGCTTCGACGATCATATCCTTGGCCCGCCCCAGCCACGCAGGCGCCGAGCGCTCCCCGACGATGGACACGTCCATCGAACCGATCAGTTGGCAGGCGGCGGCCTCGATGGCGAATTTGGCCGGTGAAGGTTGGCGCAGCTCCTGCGCGATCGCCCTCGCTGCGTAGATCGAACCCACATTGGTGATGTAAGTCGGGGCGGCCGACTGCAGCGGCTTGGAATGCCCTTCGACATCTAGAAACAAGCTGATGCCCAGAAAACGGCCATGACCGCTCAGAACTCGGTCGCGGTGTGTCGTCCAAGCAGGATGAAAGAAGAGGCAGGGTCCGTAGGCCACGTCGGGCGCATCCTTTGCGGATGAGACGTAGGCGCCTTCCAACATGAATAAAAAGTGCGGCGCCTCGTGGGTATGCTCGCCAACATCGTCTTCGCTTCCCGTCGCCCGCATGGCCTCAAAGGCAAAATCGTCGGTTCGAAGCCGGATTTCGGAAGCCCCGCAAAACGGCGGTATCGCATCGCGGGGGCTGGCCGACTCAAGCACCGAAACACTCATAGAGCAGCGGAACTGAGACCGGCGACCCGATGATGGCGCTTAGACCAAAACCATTCGTGATCGGATATGCTTTCCCCGACGATCTTGGTGCGCCCGGGTACATTACCTTTCAGCAGGGCAGCGAAGGTCCTCGTTGGACGTCCCTGATTGGGAGCCAACTCGGCGTTGACCGACATCGCCAAGAACAACGCCAAGCCACAGAGAATCCGCGCGAAGCTGCTAGGTTTCACGAACCGCTCCTATACACTTATGCAGTGTTGGCCGGCGGTCGTTTCACGAGTCGCGCGGATCATAGGACGACTTCCAAGGCATTGCGAACGGCACGTTCCGCGCCGTGGAAAGGTTTGGCCATCTTGATCAAGGCGGCAGGCTGGGAACATCTGCGACGCAGCCATCGGCGCAGCGCTTCCCACGCCACTTCCGGACCTTCCCGATGACGCAATCGAATGACATCGATCAGCGTCCGTTCGGCTGAATATAATCCTATAGAAACGCCACCGGCGATCTTCAAGTCCGTACGCCCCAGGTCGAACGTCTGGCGCGCAAAGACATGGACCTCGACCGGCGAGTGCAATTTCGGAATCCGACTGCCGCGTGGAATGGCGAAAGTGGTACGTGGCGGGATAATGTCGGTCAGATCATAATGAGCCAGGGCGCTCGTCAGGCACAGTGTCGCCCGCGGAACCCGCAGCGCGATCTCAAGTAGATTCGGATCGGAATCGACATCTTCAGCCCAACGATATAAACCCCGGCCAATGGCCTCGACATAACCGAGATCCCGGTAAGAATAGAGCCGACGATCTGATATCCCCGCGTCGCGTGCTTCACTATAGGTGAAAGTCGCCGCAAGGCCTGCGGGCCGGGAAACCGTGGCTTGGCGCGTCATGGAGGAAAGTGTATACAAGAGATAGCTTCATGTCTACGTTTTCCTCCACTTGTGCAGCGAACCGTAAACAGAACGCGCATACCCGGGGCTGGATATGAAAATTGGGGCTACAGTCGGGGCAATTCCTCATCCCGGCCCCACCCAATTCCCCAATATCAGCGGGACTTTACTTGCGCATTTCGGGCCCTACACGGCCCACCACCTACTCACTGGAGGAACGCGTGCGGGCGCACATCTTCCTGTGCATGCTCGCCTACTATGTCGAATGGCACATGCGCGAGGCGTGGCGCGAGTTGATGTTTGCCGACGGACTGACGAGGACCTGGAACGAAAGAAGCATCGGGATCCGGTCGCCGCCGCCGAGCGATCCGAGGCGGCGCTCGACAAAGTCGCCACTCGCAAACTCAAAGACGGGTCACCCGTACACAGTTTTCGCACGCTGCTCGACGAACTCTCCACCATCGTGCGCAATACCTGCGAGACGCTCGTCGGAAAAAACCGCGGCTCGGCCTTTCAAATGACCACGACACCGAACCCGGCTCAACATCGAGCGTTGCAGTTGCTGGAGGCGATCACCATGTAGTCACACGCTCGACAACACGAAGCGCTTCAACTCCCCGATCTACCGAGAAAAACCCTTTACCCTGACCAAGAACTCCCGTCTAACTGCCGTAAATCCCGCCAACGCCACGCTGCTGTGGCAGCGATGGCAGTTACACTTTGACATCTGACCCGCTAACAGGCGATCTGCGATTGACCTACTATGGTCCGCTGAGATTTTCAGAAAGCATGTTGCAAAAAAGCGCACCCTGTTCGATGGCGTCGTCGAGAGCGATGTGGGTATGGGGATGCGAGTCGAACCAATGTTTGGGCATGCCGTGCTTAGTGCTTTTTCGATAGTCCTTCTTCAGCAAGACCATTGCGTAGGTTTTGATATCGAGCGCGGAGAAGCTGAAGGGGCTTTCGCCGGCAAAGCGAATCAGGTACCAGTAAACGAATAGGAAATCGAATCCGGCTGGGTAGCCGACGAATACTGGCTTTCCGGGAAGGGCTTTGAGCCAGAGGACGTAGCGGCGCAT
>JAJPKM010000028.1 GCA_021323735.1 Gammaproteobacteria bacterium | reverse complement strand
CTCAGTACAACAAAGCCTGTTCGCCCTTCGTCTGGACCGCCACAGCAGACTCAATCCTTGAAAAACTCGATAGACTTGCGTCGCGAATTTCCGGGACGGGACACTAGTGTATTGAGTCATTAATTCGTGAACATGTCTTTTCCTTCGATGTCCAAAGGTAAACTGGACTTCCGAGGGAGATGCGATACGACGTGGGCCGCAGACTCCTACCGTTAAACGCTGGCTCGCTCGTAATCCTCGCTTCCACTCACACTTCACACCGACTTCGGCCTCGCGGCTCAATCAAGCCCGAGCGTTGGTTCGCTACGCTCACCGAGCGCGCCAGATCCGCCGTGGCACTGCGGCACTCACCGCAGCACCATTGAGTTAGAAAGCGCCACCCGAAACTACGTCGCCCTCAACAATCGCAATCCGAAACCCTTCGTATGGACGGAAACAGCCAAACAGCTGACCGATACTTGAAAGCATCTAGCGATTTTGCATGCAACCTTCGAACTCAGGGCACTAGCCGCGCCCGGCGCTGAACACGGCCAACATATCCTCCTCTTCCCTGGGTGGCTCGGCGTCGTCGCGCAACAGTTTCAACATGTCGTCCGCGGGCATGGGCCGCGCAAACAGAAACCCTTGACCGATCGTGCAGCCGAGACGTCTTAGGATCTCTACCTGCTGGTAGGCCTCGATGCCTTCGGCTATCACTTCGATGTGCAGATGGCGCGCAATCGCGATGATGGCGCTGACGATGGCAAGGTCGCTCGAGTCGGTCACCAGATCGCGGACGAAACTGCGGTCGATCTTGAGCGCGTCCACCCGCCAGTTCTTGAGGTAGCTCAAGCTCGAATACCCCGTACCGAAGTCGTCGATGGCGATCTTGATTCCCAGGTCGCGAAGGCGCGCCATGGTGTCCTGGCGACTTTCACCGGCGGGCAAGTTCGAATCGAACACCGCACGCTCCGTCATTTCCAGCTGCAGCATCTCCGGACGCAGGTTGTGGCTCTTCAGCAGCGTCGCTATCGTCGATTGCAGTTCGCCTCTTTGCAACTGCGCCGGCGCGACGTTGAGCGATATGGGCACCAAGGGGACGCCTGCCTTGCGCCACGCGCTCATGTTCTGCATCGTCCGATGAAGAACAAAATTTCCCATGGGTACGATCAGGCCGGTTTCCTCGGCCACCGGGATGAATTGGTCGGCGGGGATCATTCCATGGATGGGGTGAGACCATCGCATCAGCGCCTCGAGCCCGACGATCTTCCGCGTGATCAAGTTCACGAACGGCTGGTAGTGCACGTCCAGCTGTTTCAGGCGCAGCGCCTCGCGCAGCGAAGCCTCGACGGCCACCCGGTGCTTGAGCTTGCGATTCATGGCATGGCTGAACATCTGGACGTTGTTGCGGCCGCGATCCTTGGCCTGATACATCGCCGTGTCGGAGTGCTTGAGCAACTCGACCATATCCGCGCCGTCGCGCGGATATAGGCTGACGCCGACGCTGCCGGTGGTTTGCAGCGGATGGCGATCGATGATGATCGGTCGATTGAGCGTCTCGACGATGCGGCCGGCGCCCTGGGTCACTTCGTCATAGTTCTTGACGTTGCGGAACACCACGACGAACTCGTCACCGCCCATGCGGATCACGACGTCCGCGTCTCGCACGCAGGTACGCAATCTCGCGGCCACTTCTTGGAGCAGCTTGTCCCCGGTCTCGTGGCCGCGCGTGTCGTTGATGTGCTTGAACCGGTCCAGGTCCAAGAACACCACGCCCAGCATGGCATGCGCGAGCCTGGCCTCTTCGATGGCCTGCGGCAGAAAGGCCGTCAAATAGTGGCGGTTCGGCAGGCCGGTCAATTGGTCGTGATGCGCCATCTTGTCCAAGCGCTGCTGGTTCTCGATCAATTGCTGCTCGGCCTTCCTGCGCAGCGACACATCGTGCGTGACATAGGCGAGGACATCGCGGCCGTCGACATCCAGCGCATTGCAGCGCACCTCCGTGTCGAAAAATGCACCATTCTTGCAGCGTTGCTGCAGGGTAATCGGCATTTGAGAATCGGCACCGATCAAGCGGGCGAGGACGCTGTCGGATGTCGCCGTGCCGTCGGCGAAGATCTGCGACAAGGTCAGCAGCTGCGCTTCCTCATTGGTATAGCCTAAGCGATTGAGAAAAGCCGGATTCGTGTACAACACCTGATGCGTCAAGGCATCGACGATGACGATGCCATCGTTCGCCTGGTCGATGAGCGCCTTGTAGCGGGCATCCACCGATCGCTGGTGGCGAAAGTAGCGCCTCACCGTGACGGTGGCAAAGGCGATGACGGCCAGCAGCGCGAGCAATGCAGCCAGCTCGAGGCTTTCGGCGCGGGAATGCTCGGACCTCGCGATCTCGTATGAGGATGTGCCGGGCGTGAGGCGGAAGACCCGCACCGGGCGCCCGCCGGCGTCGCGCAGCGCGATGAACCCGGAAGAATCTTCTTGCGACAACGTGGCGGTCACGTTGAACAGGTCGACCGTCGGCATCGTAGAGGAGTCTATGTCCTTCACGGGCAGGGCCGTCGGCGCGCCGCCGACCGACTTCGCCAACTGCGCCACCAACGCGGGCGACAGCGCTCGGCTCACCACCACGCAACCCAATCGTGAGGCGGATGGAGTGCGCGCATTGATCGGCCGCGCAACGATCCATCGATCGTCGGTAAAGGTTTCGACCTGCGCCGGCCGGCCGACCGCCTGCGCTCGCGACGCCAACTCGATGAACTGCGCCAGCACCGGATCCAGCGGCCTCTCGCTGAGGCGACCGTCGACCACGGTGGCGCTCAAGCGCACGGCACGCGACGCGTTGAGCACAACCAATGAGTCGATGCCGTTTCGCGCCAGCTCGGCCAGAGCTGAAACAGGGGCATCGGTATTGTCTTGAAGCAGCCGAACTACCGCCTCGGACTCGGCCAGTGCGCGCGCCTGCTCGGCAAGCTGATCGGATTGCGCCCGCAGATCCTGGGCGAGCTGCTTGAGCTGCAGACCCAGGCTCTCGCGTTCCAGAACCGCAGCGCGGTTGCGCCAGTCTCGTTGGCTCGAGACGGCAAGCCCCAGTACAGCCAGGAGCAACAACATGCCGCCGGCCCACCAAACAGGCTGCCCCTTTAATAACGCCGGAAGCCGAATTCCCTTGCTCATGTCAGAACAAGGCCAGCCGACCCAATCCGCTGTGAAACTCGGCTGATATTCGACATAATCGTGTGAGGAGAGAGTTGCCCGCTTTCAAGTATCTGCGATACCGGCGTATGTAACCGATATCGGGTGCACAGTCCCGTGAATGACATGTGTGATGCTGATCCGCCCGCGCCGATCCGCCCGCACCCCAGGATCACGGCCAGCCGCGGCGATTGATGTGGAACAATTGAGGTTATGGACGTTCGTCTTGATACCGGTTTTGAACTTATGCTGGAACGCGCCCCGCTGGCGCATACCTCCCGTGTGCTCGCCACGGTGGTGGCAACCGCAGGTTCGACCTATCGCAAGCCCGGGGCGCGCATGCTGTTGATGGCCGACGGCAGTTACTTAGGATTGCTGAGCGGCGGGTGCCTCGAATCGGATCTGCAGATTCATGCTCGCGAGGTGTTGGACGGCGGTGCGGCGCGTGCCGTGGAATACGACACGCGGGGCCCGGATGACACCTTATTCGGTGTGGGCGCAGGCTGCGAGGGGACCATGCGCGTTCTACTGGAACCGGCGGGCCCCGGCAGCGCCGCCGAAGCGGCGCTGCAGACGGTGGGACGCCTCACACAGGCGGGCGAGACGGCATCCCTGGTCATGGTGCATGATTCGTCACAGATCCGCTTGGGCACGTATCCCGACGAGCCGCTGCCGCCGCACGAGCGCGAGCGCGCCTACGTCCAGCGTCTCGCGCCGCCGCCGCATTTGCTCATTTGTGGCGCGGCACCCGATGCGCAGCCGGTTGCCGGCGCCGCCCGGGCTCTGGGCTGGCGAGTATCGGTCATCGATCACCGGCCGGCGTATGCGGATGCCGCGCGCTTTGCGGGCGCCGAGGTGCGGGTTGCCAGTCCTAAATCCCTGCGCAGCGAGGTGGATCTTGCTCGATGCCATGCAGCCGTCGTCATGAGTCATCACCTGCCCTCCGATGAGATCTACTTGCGCGAGCTCGCGCTGGCCGGGGTTCCGGCCTATGTGGGACTGCTGGGTCCCAAGGCCCGCCGTAGCCGTCTCGCGAAGGAACTAGGACCCTTGACCGAGACTCTCGGCCCCAGGATTCGCGGTCCGGTGGGGCTGGACATTGGAGCAGTGACGCCGGAAGGCATCGCGCTGGCCATCATTGCCCAGATTCACGCCTGGCTCGCCGGTCGTGCCTATAGTGAAGCCGTGCTGACTTGAAGATTTTACCGGAAGAGCGCGCGATGGCCCTTGCGTTCCTGCAGCGATTGGCCACCGAAGTATCCGAGGGAACCATCGACCTGCCCTGTTTTCCCGACGTGGTCATTCGCATCAGCCAGGCGCTCGCCGACCCAAACACCACCCCCGAGGGCGTGGTAACCGTCGTCGGCGCCGAGCCGCGGCTGGCGGCACGGGTGCTGCAGACCGCAAATTCGGCGGCATTCAATAGTTCAGGCAAACCGCTGAGCGATCTACGATCGGCCATCATTCGTCTCGGCCAGCAGATGGTCCAGAGTACGGCCATGGCCTATGCGCTGCAGAACATGAAGAACGAAGCCCAGCTGCGTTCATTCGCCCAGCCGCTGGCAGAGTTGTGGAATAAGAGCATTGCCGTCGCCTCGATCTGCAAACTGCTTGCCGCACGCACCAAGGTGCCGGCCGACGAAGCCTTCCTGACCGGCTTGGTTCACGGCATCGGTAATCTGTACATCATGGCGCGCGCCGCCGGCGCGCAAAATGGTCTTGGCCCTGCACCATGGATGGAGCTGATCGGCGGTTGGCAGGCTTCCATCGGGCAGGCGGTGCTGCAAAGTTGGGGATTTGCCGAAGAGCTG
>JAJPKM010000008.1 GCA_021323735.1 Gammaproteobacteria bacterium | reverse complement strand
CTCCTTTAGGTTGCTTAAACCACCGCGACTCGTTGCTCACTGACCTTCACGTTCGGCGTGCGCGCGGCACCTTTCGCAGTCGCCTCGCGAAACCGGGGTAACCACAGCGCGGGCTCCTGACCGACCTCGGCGATGATGCGATTCATCACCTCGATGTTGGCGATGCGGCCCGAGATGACGTTCAACTCGTACTCGAAACCGCGCAGATTGAGTTCGCACACGACACTGTGGTGACCCTGCTTGATCAAGAACATGCGCGAGCCGGGTTCCAGACCCTCTTTGAGGAGCAAATATTCCTGGACGCTCAGGCCGAAGCCGCGCACGTAGTCCTCTTCCGTGGCTTTATCGTTGGGGAAGAAGATTTTGGTGGGCGTCTGCTCGACCAGCGTGCGAGCGATTGGACTTGCGAGCACGTCGCTCGGACTCTGGGTCGCGAAGGCGGCGACCCCTTCGAGTTTCCGCCAGGTCTTAAGACCGTCTTTGGCGAAGCTCTCGAAGGACGGGTCCGACAGCAATTTCGAGAATTCGTCCATCCACACGACCAGGCGTCGGCCGTCTAGCAGACGCTTGACGATCTGAAACAAGTACATGGTCACGGGGCCGCCAGTGACGGGGTTATCAAGGAAGTCAGTCACATCGAATCCCATCAGGGCACTCGTCTCCAGGAGCGGTGCGACCGAGTCCTCCCGGTTGTCGAATACCCAGCCGTAGTCCCCTTTTTCTGAGACGCACCAATTGCGCAGTCGCGCATGCATGCCTTCCGGATCGGTGGGGTCTAAAAACTCGAGCAGACGGGATAAGCGTCGGGCGCCGGCCGGCAATTTCAACGTGCCGTGGAGCGCTAAGTCCAAGTCGCTTTCCTCGCGCACTGTGAACGCCCGATCGCGCCGCTCCACCAGCCGGCGCAACCACGTTTTCAAGAATTCGATGTTGCCCGCGGTGGGCTCAAGCTGCAGGGGGTTCATCCCGGTGGGCACCCCGTTCTTGAGCGACAGATAGCGGCCGCCTAAGGCTCTGACCAGTATTTCCAATCCCCGGTCCTTATCGAAAAGCACCTGGGTGGTGTGCGCCTTGGTGAGCATGCACACGAGAAAGCCGATCAGCACCGTCTTACCAGAGCCAGTGGGACCGATGACGCTCGTATGACCGATGTCCTTGCGGCTACCGCCGTCCTCCGCACGCGGGTCACTCGCATGCAACGAGAAGTAGAACGGGGAGCGTGCATTGGTGATGAGCATCGTGAGCGCATCGCCCCAGTGATTCCCGGTCGGGCGGCCGATGGGAAAATTATGAAACGGCGACATCCCGACGAGATTGCGGCTCGTAATCGGCGCTTTGCGGCTGCGGAAGGCGAAGTTCGCCGGCAGCTGCGCCCAGTACGCCGCTTCCAGCGCCAGGTCTTCGCGAGCCACCACCATGCCGGTCTCGGCGAGGATCGAGCGTGCGTTCGACAGGTTATCGAGGAGAGTCTTAAACCGCCCCCGAGTTTCCGCTTCCTTCATGCCCACAAAGGGATCGGCCAGGACCTGCAGCGTGAAGTGATGGTCTCCCATCACGAATTCATTGCTCGTCAATTGGTCGAGCGCGTCTTTCAATTGTTCCGCTTGCGATACCGCCAGATCCTGGGCGTTGCGCATGCGGCTGTACTGCGCCGACAACACCCGCTGAGCGGTGGATTTCGGCAGAAACGTGAAACTCTGGGTGAGCACGAACGAGTAGGGAGCCGTCAATAGGAGATTGAACATGCCGGCGCTGGTGGGAGTCGGGTACTCTTTGATTCCTAAGAACGCGCCCAGGCGAGTCTGTGTCGGAGTGCGGTACTCCATCGCTTCGGAACCGAAAAACGGACGTGTGGTCATCAGCACCTCGCTGATCGAGGCGCGCGGCAGGGGCACGGGGCGCCATTCGCCGTTTAAGAGCACGCCGAAATACTCGAGCAGCGAGGAAAACTGCCTGCCGCCTTTCTCGTAGATGCCGAGCAGTTCCGGTTCGTATCGATCGAGCGAGGCTAAGAGCTGCGCGCGCAGTTTGGCGCACGCATCCAGCGAGTCGCGAAATTCCTGCGCCTCGTTGTCCTTACTGCTTCGCGACAGCAACTTCATGGCCGCGCCTTGCACCATGCCGGCCTGGGGTCGAAACACCACGGACAGGTACAATTCGTTGACCATCAAGGTCTCGCCTGTTACCCGTTCTCGATAATGCTCATCAACCTCACGCGAGAAACCCGGCGGGCACTCGCCGCTCGGGTAGACGCTCTCACGGCGACGCACGATGTGGGTCCACAGCGAGACCTGATCGCTCGCGATGTTGCGCAGCAGGATGTTCAATCGCTCGTGCCAATTGTTGATATCCGCATCGTCCGCGCTTTGAAAACTCGCTCCGGCCAATCGGAAGGCCTGCACATAGTCGCCGGCTTTCGTTTTGACCACGTTCTCGTGCACGTGGGCGGTATAGGGGATGTTCATGGCGCCGAAAATTTCCCGGTTCATCGCCGAGCGACGCAACAGGACCTTGCGTTCGCTCATGCGCCGCAAACTCAAGAGCGCGAGCAGGGCAAAAAGCGCGGCCGCCAGGAGGGTGAGGCCGGCAACCCCTAGGAGAACAGATTGAAAGTGCTCGTTCGACAACAATGCCCCACTCCTCGTCATTCATTGGCCTTTGAGCCGCTACCGCCCTCACTGCCGCTTCAACGTCTCGCCCCACAGCCAGCGCCGCCGACCCGCTTTGTTCGGTAAATCAAATCGCAGCGGGCTGTAGCTGTTGGCCTTCCAAAACCGCACGTTACCCAATAGTCCCGGACCTCGCGTGCGGCCCCAGAGGAACAACAAATCGAAAAATCGTGCATCGTTCTTACACACCAGCCAAAAAATGCCGTGGATCGGAATGCACACCAGCATCCACAGCAAGTTCTTGGTCAACAGAAACAGCTCCACCGTCGTCATCCCGTTGATCAGAAGCGCCGAATATGTGACGCCCAGCGCCATGGCGGGGCGCGTGACCCCGGCAAAGAGGGGATCCTGGTGGATCCCCAGGGGTTGCTCCTCACTCACCTCGTCAGACGCCGAACATGCCGCGGATCCACGTGACGATCTGCTGCGAGCCGAACACCAGAGCGACACCCACCATGGCCGCCACCGCCCAGCCCCACGAGATCTTGTTGAACCACGCCGCAGCACCGAGCGCCATCACGGCGACGACCGCGATCGGCGTGAGGATGGCCAGCAGGTTGGTACTCGCGGCCGTTGCGCCGGTCGTGAAGGGACTCGCACCGGCGAATGCCAATTCCGGTGCGATGCCGGCGAATAGGCATCCCACCATCATCCATAGGACGGAGCCCACGAAGCGCTGCCGCCTGTTCTCGTTGCGAGTCGAGCCCGCATCTATGCTGATCCCCTGATTCATTTGCTTGGCCTCCATTAGCGTCAAACCACTTACCCCAGGAACCTTTCCCTCCAAGGGCGGCGCTCCCATTCCGCTCGCCAGCCCCCTAGTGAATTTCGCGCTTCCTTACTCGCGCGTGCCGCTACCGGCGAGTCGCTCTCGATAGACCAGAAACGGCTCGCGCGGCGGCTCTCCGGGGGGAACGCTTGCCGATCGCTCCGTCACCCTCGCGCCCCGATCACCGGACGCTGGCTTCGCGACACCGTTTGAGTACATGTCCCCGGCCCGTCCCATGGGGGCTGCGGCGGGTGTCGCTCGCGATTCTTGGAGCGAATCCCGCCCGTCCGTCCTCGCTGGGTCTCCCGATTCGTGAGGCCGATACATGTCCCAAGCCGGGTAGGCGACGCGAATGACCGCCTCCTGTCTGCCGGCCGTCACGGGGGCGACCCGGGCCGTGGAAGATGCCGATGGCGCCAAGAAGGAGGCATCCGGCAAGAAGGGATTTCGCGGCGCTTCTACGGAAGGGGGAGCGACCGAGAGCAGGCGGCTGAGCTCGCGCTTGATATCAAGGAAGCGGTAGCGATGAGCATCAGCGTCCTGCGCGGCGACGCGGGCGCCGATTACATCCCCCGCGGCCTCCCGGTCGAGACGTTCGCGAACCGCCGTGCCCACCTTCGCGAACTCCACCTGCGCTTGGCTCTCGAGCGCCGCCGCCGATGGCTGCAAGGCATTGGTCACTGTCGCCCCCAGGCAGGCAACGACCACGACGAAGGTGCTAGAAAAGCGTTGTCGAAGCATCGCTTTGCCCATCCCTCACCTCCTTAAAAAGCGGCGTGCGCCGTTTTTCGTGGTGGCGTCTCGATGCTGCAGCCACAGCATTTTCGACGGTTAAGCTGTATAAAAAAACGTACAGATATGGAGACTATGAAACATACAGACAGATTGCAAGAAATAATTACGTTATACCCCGTAAGTGGGCAACGCCCGAGCAAGCCCCGGCATCGAGGCGCAGAACTCGGGCGGGAGGGGTGCTTAAGGCTTAAGAACGGGGACCCGTCCCCCCAGCGGCATTGCGTGCCTCTGGGAAGGTGGGAGGCGGTGCGTCGACCTTACCCACCCGTGGCAGCGGTGCTTGTGAGGGACTCCCGTGTGGCCTGGGCGTTACGGCGGCGGAATTCGCGCGTCGCCCGTGCCTGCTTAATTGCTAATCGTCGCGGAAGACAAAAATGCCGATCCCGCAGGCTTTACGCTTGCGCCCTTTTTTATCCGCCGCGAGTTCCAAACCAGATTCGGCACGATCGCACAAGTCTTGTAATTGGGTCCGCATCACCCGAGCATATTCATTGAATTCGCGCTCCGACAGCACGCCGAACACGTGCCGTTCGAACCGGCCCTGTCCCTTGTTCCCCTCGGGCAGCGAGACGTTGTGCAACAACGTTTTGGACACCCGCCCGATCCGGTTCACCAACAACGCCAACGCCATTTCCGCCGTCTTGGGCGTAACCAGCACGCTACCCCCGACCAGCGCGACTTTGTCGCCCTGATAGGCGGTTGCCTCGCCGTGGCGGGTAATCGCGGTGAGGACCTCGTTGACCGGCATCTCCGGTACAAATTTTTTGGCCAAGGTCTCCAAGCTCGCACCCTTGCCGTGGATAGGCAGTACGCGAGGCGAGCCGTCCGGTTGGATATAGCGCCTATCGCGCCGCCAACTGCTTAGCAGGTCCGCTATGGCGGAAATTCTGTCCATCAGCCGAGTGCTCGGACGATCTTTGCTGCCGACCCCCTTCGAGGCGCGACGGTAGGTGACCATTTGCTCCTTGCGTGACACGCCGAGGCCTTCCATCGACTCGATGGTCATCTGCTGCAATTCCTGCGCGAGCTTGAGCAACAGCTCTCGGTTGACTGGCATGGCGGGCGCCAGCGGAGAGTCGCCGTGATTCCGGAAGCGGATGGGTCTTTTGGTTCGAGCGCGATTCGGCATGGGGATTTCCGGGGCGCTTCAGCCGATGTTGCCGTCGTCTCGGAAGACGTACAGGCCGATACCGCATGATTTGGCTTTTTTTGCTCGACTCTTGTTACGGGGGTCGGGCTGCGTCATGCCCGCATCGACTCTATCGCATAGGTCCTGAAGCTGCTGTCGGACCGATTGGGAGAACGCACGGAACTCCTTGTCGGTGAGGACGCCTGTCACCAGGCGCTCGAAGCGCCCCGTCCCCTTGACGTTGGCTGGAATGGCGGCGTTATAGACTGTTGTCTCGGCCAGGTGGCGAAAGCGCAAGATTAACGAGGCGACGGTTATCTCCGGCGTTTTAGGCGCAATCATGACGGGGCTGCCGATGAGTGCAATCTT
>JAJPKM010000054.1 GCA_021323735.1 Gammaproteobacteria bacterium | reverse complement strand
GGTCGTCTAGTCCGATTCCTCGCGGGCCTATATAACGGATCCGACTATCCGTTCGACCTCACGGATCTGCGAGCGCTGGATACCCGGCTGGCCAACGCCTGCCTCGATTATTTGAATTACGATCGCCTCGGCAAGCGAGAAGTACATCACCACCTGACGGGCGGCGAGCAACGACTACACCAGTGGCTTGACGATTACGGAATAAAGCCTCGATCGGACCACGAAGGCTAGTTGACCATGCAGTATCTGCATATGGAAACTTCAAATCGGCGCCGACGCGCTCGACAACGCACCGCTAGACCGGATGCACTCACACTCTAACCGGCCATGGCGTACCGAATCTAACCTAAGCACTCACACTGGATTGGCCGAGGACATCCATCAAGACTCCGTTTGCCATCTCCATCATTGCCGCAGATGAGATTCTGATGGTCACTCTGCGATTCCGCGCGGGCGCGGATCGAGATGCAATCGAATGCTGCATGTTTCAGATAGTCGATACCTTTGCTGCTCTCGAAGGTCTTTCAGAAAAAGAACTACAAGATTTATTTTGGGAACAGAAGCGCCTCTCGCAAACAGAGCATTGCATTACCGTACGCCGCCGGTTCTCTGATCCCGACTATCCGCAGAAATTTGATGCGGCCTATCGACGAATAACCGGCGACCTCGAAAGCGCGCACTTTCATTGATCCCTAGGCGCGAACTCGCGAAGTGACTGGATGGCGCCCGCACCAACGGTACTCGCGCGAGGGTATTAGTCGTGAGGCTTCGTCCTTTGCCTGGCGTTTCTTGCGTCCATGGATGCCGGGCGTCGCCCAGCATTCCTCCCAGTGCGCCAGCCACGCATTCCGAATTTATTGTAAACGTGTGAACCGGCGCGTTTCCGGCAGAAGATTAAACGAAATTGCGGCCGGATAGTGCGAGACCGATCGCTGTATGAAGTTACGCCATGACGGCCGGCTTAACCGCGGAGCAGGAGAAAGTTCTCCAGCACCATTGGGCCGACGCCGTTAACACACTTTAAGAGCGCTTCGACCTCCCGCTTCGAACCACCTGCTAGGATGCTCTCGCTCGCCGCAACATTATTCTCGAACGCTCGCAACGACCAGAGTCGATCCGCAAGAATATTCGTGAGCCCTGGACCGCGATCGTAGCCCGCCGCCTTTAGTCTCCGTGCGATCTCTCCGCGATCCCATCGCGCAAGACTCCTTGGATCAAACAAGCTGTTTGAATCGAGGGCTTCGAAAAGGGAAAGCACTTTTGCCAGCGGAAACGTATTGACGGCAAGCATCGCAATAATTAGATCCGGCCACGGATTTCCCCGCTCATAACTCTTTCCGTTGCCGGTCGATGCCGCCATGACAGTTAGTTACTCAGCCGCGGTAGGACGGACGCGGCGGCACGGCCCCGGACGGCGCCTACCCGTACAATTATCTCAACAGACACCGTCTTACGGTCGCGCGTCAAAGTCCGACTCTCCAGCGGATCCATGCGATGTGCACGCTTCGGTTGCACATAGTCTTCGACGGCGAAATCCTCGTCACCGGAATGAATCTCTGGACGGTCAGTGAATGTGTAAACTGACTTGAAGCCGATTCCGAACCGGCCAATCGAGGACTTGTCCTTGGTACTCACCGCGATGCCGCACACGCCCCGAACGTCGGCCTCGTCGAACGGTTTGCCAAAATGGGACAGCAGCAGACTGGTTGGGGTCAACTCGAACGTAACCCGACGCGCCCCGTTCCAAGCACCCCGGCGACCGAGCGCGTCTTCCGCATTCTGAAGCAATTCGAAGATGAAATGCGTCCGGTCGTCGTAGCGGTCGGCCAGCAGCATGGGACCGATACGACCGATGTCGGTGCCGTACCGTCGCTGATTCTCCTCACAGATCGCCTCGTAGTGGGATGCCACCGCTGCTCCTCATCGGTAAGGCACCTTTAGTGATGCCAAGTTTGCCCAACTTTGCTCATTTTCACAATCTTATGCCAAGATACGCCAGCAGACCAACCGCGCAGACAGGAGCCATGGGCGAGCAGATGAGCGACCAGCCCGACGAGATCCTTACGATCGATGAGGTTGCCGCCTACCTCAAGGCAGGCAAACGCACGGTCTATCGCCTTGCGGCAAGCGGACAGCTACCAGCATTCAAGCTCGGCGGCACTTGGCGTTTTCGCCGGGGCGAGCTAGATCGATGGATTGCCAGCCGCATCGGCAAGGCGGCCGATGAAGAACATGCCGGAGGGAGGGAATGACCGGTACCGCCGCTGCGCTCCAAAGCAAGGCCAACCCTCAACAGCTCGAAGCCATCCTGGCCACCGACGGCCCGGTGCTCATCATCGCGGGTCCAGGCTCCGGCAAAACTTTCACGCTCGTCGAGCGCATCGTCTATCTCATCACGCAGAAAGGCGTCGCGCCCGAGTCGCTGTTCGTCGTCACCTTCACCGAAAAAGCCGCGCGCGAACTGACCACCCGCGTCTCGAACCGGCTCACCGAACTAGACATCAAGTTCAACCTTAACGAGATGTACCTCGGCACCTTCCACTCGATCTGCCTGCGTCTGCTGGAAGACTTCCGCGAATTCACCCGGCTCAAGCGCAGCTTCACGCTGTTCGACCAGTTCGATCAGCAGTACTTCCTCTACCAGCACATTAAGGACTTTCGGGGACTGCCCGACGCCCCGCTCGTCATGGGCGACGACCAGTCAGGCCGTTGGTCGCAGTCGGACACCCTGCTCAAGTGGCTGAATAAGGTCGCCGAGGAAGCCCTCGACATCGCCTCGCTGGAGGCCGCCCCTGATGTCGGAGTCCGCGCCTTGGCCGCCTGTTTCCGCAAGTATCAGGAGCTCCTGCACGAGAACAACTCGCTCGACTTCTCCGGCATCCAGTACGAGGCGCTGCGCCTGCTGGAGAAGCGCCCCGAGATGCTGGCCCAGCTCCGCGAGAAGTTCTCCCACCTAATGGTGGACGAATATCAAGACACCAACACTATTCAGGAGCGCATCCTTCTGTTGCTGGCAGGCAAGCGCCGCAATCTGTGCGTGGTCGGCGACGACGACCAAGGTCTGTACCGCTTTCGCGGCGCGACCATCCGCAACATCCTCGAATTCCCCTCGTTGTTCGATGAGGGTCAGTGCAAGCGGGTCACGCTCTCGGTCAACTACCGCTCGCACCCGGACATTATCCGCTTCTACAACGAGTGGATGCGCGAACAGTCCTGGGACGAAGGCACGCTCAGCTTTCGCTTCGCCAAGCAAATCGTGCCGCGCGAGGACGATTTCCCCGACGAGCCGACCACGGTTCGGCTGGCAGCGACGGATGCCAAGGACGACACCGCGAACTGGCACGCCGAGGTGCTGGCCTTTCTCAACGGGCTGAAGCACTCCGGCAGACTAACCGATTGGAATCAGGTCGCTTTCCTGTTCCGCTCGGTCAAGAATGACCGCGTAGTCGCTCTTGCGCGCTACCTCGAAACCGAGGGCGTTCCAGTTTTTTCGCCACGATCAAACATGTTCTTCGAGCGCGATGAAATCCGTTTGATGATCGGCGCGTTGATCTTCCTGTTCCCGCAGTTCCCCAAGGTGAGGCAGTGGGCCGATGGCGTCACGCTCGAAATCTGGGACTATTACGATCGAACCTGCTTCAAACCCTTCACCGACGAATTGCGTAAGCCTGAGAACAAGCCCCTTCTCGATTGGGCGCGACCGCTGGCCAAGCGCCATGCCGTGCTGGCCCAGAACACGGACTATTCCTTCTCGGGTCTGTTCTACCAGCTTCTCCAGTTCCCGCTGTTTGCGCGTTTCCTCAATGAAGACGCCGTCCAGGGTGTGGACAAAGGCCGTGCGGCACGCAACCTCGGAACCTTTTCCAAGCTCCTGACCAAGTTCGAATACCTGCATTACGTCAGCGTGCTTAACCCACAATGGCTCGAAAAAAACATCCGCGACCTGTTCAACCAGTTCCTGCGCTTTCTGGTGGATGGAGGTATCGGCGAATACGAGGACGAGGCCGAATACGCGCCCAAGGGCTGTGTGTCTTTCCTCACAATCCACCAGTCCAAGGGGCTGGAGTTCCCCGTCGTCGTCTGCGGCTCGCTCGAGGCGGTACCGCGCAAACAGCACACCGCGCTTGACGAGCTGCTAGAGGATGGCGGCTACCTTTCCAAGCCGCGCTTCGAGCCGCTGGAGCATATCAAGAACTTCGACTTTTGGCGGTTGTTCTATACCGCATTCTCCCGCGCCCAGAACCTGCTGGTGCTGGCCGCGCAGGAACGGCGAGGCAAGGGGCAGGGCAAGTCGCCGTCCAAGTACTTCGAGCGCCTGTTCTACGAACTGCCGAGCTGGCGCGATGTCGATCTGACCGCCCTCAGCTTCGCGGCGGTAAAGCAGATCAACCTCAAGCGCGAATACTCGTTCACCTCACACATCACCGTGTTCGAAAACTGCGCCGAGCAGTACCGCTTCTTCAAGGAACTGGAATTCGCGCCCATCCGCGAAAGCCCGATGCTGTTCGGTACGCTGGTGCACCAAACCATCGAGGACATCCACAAAACCGTGCTGCGCGGCGAAGAAGCCACCCTCAGTCTCGACGCCATCCGGGGCTGGTTCTCGGCCAATTACGCGATGCTGTCGAAGAAGGAGCGCGTTTATCTTGCGCCCAGCTCACAACAGGCAGCTTTGTTGCACGTCATGCGCTACTACGAGCGCGAAAACGGCCATTGGGATCGCATCAAAGAAGCCGAGGTCCAGATTTCGCTGGTCAAAGATCATTACATCCTCAAGGGCAGCGTTGACCTGATCCGGGGCGAACACGATACGGTGGAGATCATCGACTTCAAGTCCGAGAAGAAGCCCGACATGCAGAACGATCGCAGCCGCCTCCAACAGTACCAACACCAATTGGAGGTGTACGCCCATCTCGTAGAGGAGCGCACCGGCCAGAAAGTCAGCCGGATGCATTTGTACTACACCGGCGAGGATGGCGGGAATCCCTACGTCTCGTTCACAAAGGACGATCGAGCTATCGACAAAACAATCGCGCGCTTTGACGATATCGTGACGCGCATCGAGCGGCAGGACTACCAAATCGCAGTGCGCCCAGCCAAGCTGTGTCAGAACTGCGATATGCGCGCCTACTGCGACAACAAAAACTGGAAATTCAGGAAGAACGACAAATGACCAAAACCACCCCGCCGGCGCAGGAGAGCCTGCAATTGGCCACACCCGACGGTGGACCCACCAATGTAGAGAAATACGATTTTGAGCCGATTAAGGGCTATCCGATGCTGAACTGGCGCGGCAAACGTCCGTTCACTTCGACGCAGTATTACCCAGCGCAGTTAAGGGAAATCCACGGCGAGGAGGTGGATGGCTGGCGGAACAAGATTTTCTGGGGCGACAACTTACAGGTGATGAGCCACCTGCTAAAAGAGTTCCGAGGAAAGGTCAATCTAATCTATATCGATCCGCCGTTTGACTCAAAAGCAGATTACAAGAAAAAGATTATCCTACGGAGCAAAGAAGTTTCGTCCGACCAGACGACCTTTGAGGAAAAACAGTACACGGACATCTGGTCGAACGACGACTACCTCCAGTTTATGTACGAACGCCTAATTCTACTGCGAGAACTGCTGGCCGAAACCGGCTCCATCTACCTCCACTGCGACTACCATCAGAACCACTACCTTCGTTGCGTCCTAGATGAGGTTTTCGGGCGCGACAATTTTTTAAATGAGATTATCTGGAAGCGTGCGGAGACGGTCAAAGGCAACTCCGGTCAAGGAAGCAAATACTTCGGCGAGAACACCGATACCATATTTCTGTATACCAAGAGCGGTGATCATCGCTTCACGCCTCAATTCAAACCATACACCAAGGAGTATATCGACGCGTTCTACAAGTACTTCGAGCCGGATACCAATCGCCAGTACCGTCTGATCAGCATGACGGCACCGGGCGGAGAGGAAAAAGGGAACCCATACTACGAGGTCATGGGGGTCAGTCGTCACTGGCGTTATTCAAGGGAGCGCATGAACGGTCTGATTGCAAAAGGCTATGTCGTGCAAACAAAGCCAGGTAACGTCCCACAGCGAAAGCTGTATCTCGACGAGGGACAGGGCGTTCCGCTCCAAAACCTATGGGACAACATTTCTGGCCTCGCCGCGGTCGATAGTGAGCGCACAGGCTATCCAACTCAGAAGCCGGAGACTCTTCTTGAAAGGATTCTCAACGTATCGACAAGCCCTGGCGACCTCGTCTTTGATTGCTTCATGGGTTCCGGAACGACACAAGCTGTTGCAATGAAACTCGGTCGCCGCTTTATCGGTGCTGACATTAACCTTGGGGCGATCCAGACAACAACAAAGCGCTTAGTCAAGGTTGCCGACGAGTTGCGCCAGAAGCAGTTCGATCGCGAGGTCAACCACTACACAGGCTTTGAGATCTACAACGTCAACAACTACGACATCTTCCGCAACCCAGTTCAAGCCAAAGAACTGCTGATCGAGGCGCTGGAAGTCCAGAAGTTGCAGCTCAGCACCGTGTTCGATGGCGAGAAGGATGGTCGCATGGTTAAGATTATGCCGGTCAACCGCATCGCCACTCGGGCTGATTTGAACGAGCTAATCGCGGGCTTCGACTACAAGGCATGGGAACGTCGACAGAACGAGAACCCAAATCAGCCAGTCGAGAAAATAACGCTCGTCTGTATGGGCCACGAACCCGACCTTAGAGCGCAACTGGAATTGGCGGCTAAGCCATTTAAGATCGATGTCGAGGTAGTGGACATCTTGCGCGACAAGGCGGACCTGGAGTTCAAGCGCGATTCGGAGGCGCAGGTTGTCATCAGAAACGGGGAGTTGGTCATAAAACGCTTCTTCCCGATGAACCTGCTACAAAAGCTCTCGCTCCAGAGGGAAGCTGTCAAGGACTGGAAAGAATTGGTCGAAGGCGTGCTGATCGACTGGAACTACGACGGGGCGGTGTTGCAGCCGGCCGTCGTGGACATTCCGGACACGGACGGGGTCGTCAAGGGCACGTACAAGGTACCGGACGACTCGGGCACCATCCGCGTGAAGATCACCGACCTGCTGTCAGAGTCGTGGGAAGGGGGCGTTGCCAATGGCTAAGAGCGCACCCAAAACCAAAAAGCCCGCCTCTACCGACTCGCTCGATTTCGCCTTTTTTCACTTCCTCTGGCAGTTCTACCAAAGCAACCGGGGCGCGATCCGCCAGAACTATAAGGAACTGACGCGCAAGTTCCTTGACTTCAACAATCCAGACAAGAATCCCAAAGTCTTCCTGCGTCCGCCGCAGTTCGAGGCGCTGGAAACCTACGTCTTCCTCAAGGAGTTCCTTTTCAACGCCAAAGTCGAGGATATCTTCCAGGCTTGGTTCGAGAAGCAAGGCCGCTTCGCAGGCCGAAGTGAAGGTGGCCTCATCGGCAATGCGCGTCAGGCCGACCTGCTCGATCAGATTACGCAGGATCAATACAAAGCCGTGTTCGCGGCGATGCGTAAAAACTCCCGCGTCTATCCCAATTACATTTTCGCGCTGACGATGGGGACGGGCAAAACCATTCTCATGGCCACCTGCATCTTCTACGAGTTCCTACTGGGCAACAAGTTCGAGAAGGATGCGCGCTACTGCCACAACGCGCTGGTGTTCGCACCGGACAAGACGGTGCTGCACTCGCTGAAGGAAATCGAGGCGTTCGATCTCACCCTCGTGGTTCCGCCGGAGTACGTCAACTTCCTGACCACGCATCTACGCTTCCACTACCTCGAGGAAGCCGGCACATCGCTCGATACGCTGGATCGCTCGCGCTTCAACATCATCGTTTCCAATACGCAGAAGATCATCCTCAAGCGCCAGCGCAAGGAAAAGACGTGTGTCGACAAGCTGTTCGGCGCAACCGGTGAAATCCTCGCCGCCACCGGCGTCTATGCCGACGCCGCCGATCTCTACAACTTCGACCAGCCCGAGGAAGAAGGTGAGCTCACCACCAACCAGCGGTTCGAGAAGTTGCGCCGCCTGGAACAGCTTGGCATCTACGTGGACGAAGCGCACCACGCCTTTGGCAAGGCGCTGTCAAAGGACATGGGCGTGGGGGTGAAAACGACGGACACCAGCCTGCGTACCACCATCGACATCCTGGCGGCCAGCCTCGGCACGGCGGGGACCCGCGTGGTCGCCTGCTACAACTACACCGGCACGCCCTACGTCGGGCGCGAGGTGCTGCCCGAGGTGGTCTATGCCTACGGCCTAAAGGAAGCCATAGACAAAGGCTTCCTCAAGAAGGTGGTGCTGCACGGCTATGCCAACACGCGTACCGACGAGTTCGTAGGCATCGCCGTCGAAGCCTTCCTCAAGGAATCGGGTGAATTACGCCCGGAGGGCTTGCTGCCGAAGCTAGCCTTTTTCGCGGCCACTATCGACGAGCTGACCGAAGAACTCAAGCCCGCAGTTGAGCGGGCGCTGATCAAGCACGGCATCGCGCCCTCGCGCATCCTCGTCAACGTTGGCGACGACAAGCTCACGACTAACGACGACATCCGCGAGTTCAACCGCCTGGACACCGAAGGCTCTGAAAAGCAGTTCATCTTGCTGGTCAACAAGGGACGCGAGGGCTGGAACTGCCGTTCGCTGTTCGGCGTCGGTCTGTTCCGCGAACCGCAATCGCATGTCTTCGTCCTCCAGGCGACGATGCGCTGCCTGCGCGCGATCGGCCAAGCGCAACATACGGGGCACGTTTTCCTCTCGGACGACAACCTGAATATCCTGAACGACGAGTTACAAAAGAACTTCCGCATCAGCGCCGAGGAGTTGCAGAAACAAGGCAGCGACAAGGAACGGGTCGAAGTGCGTGTCGTTGAGCCACCAGTCACAATAAAGCTGGTGCGCGTGCGCAAGCAGTACGAGATGCGCGAGAAGAAGCTGTCGCCTGGGCAGGCGCTCGGCCTCGACCGGACGAACAGGGAAGCCTGGAAGACGCTGGTCGAAAAGTACCGGCTAATCGAGACGCAACAGGACGGTCTCACGATGGCGGACGCGGCCCGCGCTTCGGCCAGCCGTACCTTCGACCTGACCGTGCGCCGCGAGAAGCGGACATTCTCGCGGCTGACTTTGGTCGCTGAAGTATCGCGCTACCTAAACCGCAGACCGTTGGATATCGAAGAACTGCTCGACGCGACCAAGGAAGGCACCGATGAGCTGGTAGTGATGACGAACGATTTCAACGAGCTGCTCTACGACGAGATCATTCCGCGCCTGTTCCAACAGCTCTACGACTTGGACGAGTCACAGCAAACGGAGGAACACGAGGTCGATCTCATTAAGCTCCCGCCGAACGGTTATTACGAAGTGACAGCTGCCAAGGACAAGATCGTCCGCATGGGCGACAACGCCATCAAGGACGAAGAGCGCGCCAAGAGCTTCCACCTCGACACCTACTGCTTCGATTCTGGGTCGGAGAACCAACTGTTCTGGGATTTGCTGCGAGAGCACCGCGTAAAGAAGATTTACTTCACTGGGATGCTGACTCACGGCCAGTCCGACTTCTTCATCCAATACATCGACCCGGATTCGCATACGGTGCGCAGCTACTACCCAGACTTCCTCTTTCTGCGCGAGGAGCTGGACGGAAGCATGAAATACGTCATCGTCGAAGTAAAGAACGACTCTCAGATCGAAGACGCCGTGGTGCAAGCCAAGAAAGATTTCGCCCTGCAAATCGCCGTGGCCAGCGGCATGGAGTACCAAATCATCAAGTCCACAGACGCGGACAGCCGAAACTATCGGTTATTGATTTAGATAGGCCTAGAGACCGGGTTCGTCGCGGCCGGCCGGCGCCGCGCCATGGGGATCGCGTACTTTTCGTGTTGAAACTAACGGTTTCTCTACTGCGGCGCACCAATGACAGGGGTTGGATCGATGGCCTCCGGCTTCTCGGCCCCGGGGTGACGCATACGTTCACTGCTGTGGTCATATCTTGGGGAGGCAGACGATCATGAGCATTCACGTTGACGTCCTCATTGTCACCGTCACTGAAGCCGAAACCAAGGCAGTCTTCGAGGTCTTTCGGCGAGCCAGTGGCAACCCAAAGGAGGTGACGGATGGTGGCCATCTCTATCACGACTTTGGGAGCATCAACGGCGCTCGCATTTTTCATGCGCTGTCGGAAATGGGAACTGGAGGGGTGGGGGGCGCGCAACAGTCCGTACTGAAGGCGGTCACTTCTCTCAAGCCAAGCGCTGTTCTGATGGTTGGGATTGCGTTTGGAGTGAACGAGACGAAGCAAGGCATGGGCGATGTGCTCGTCTCTCAACAGCTGAGTTTGTATGAACTGCAGCGCGTCGGCAAAGACATCTTGCTTCGCGGGGACAGGCCACATGCATCTCCGCGGTTGATCAACTTCTGTCGAATGGCTACATATGCACCTGCGACCGCACTACCCTTCTCGGTTCGATTCGGGCTCTTGCTTAGTGGTGCCAAACTAATTGACGACCTTGACTATCGCGATCAACTTTTAAAACTTGAGCCGGAGGCAATCGGTGGCGAAATGGAAGGAGAAGGACTATACGTAGCGTGTCACGAATCCAAGACGGACTGGATTGTCATCAAGGCGATCTGCGACTGGGCGGATGGAAACAAGACAAATCCAAAGAAGAAGGAACACCAAGCGTTGGCTGCAAACAATGCCGCGATCTTCACGTTGAGCGTTCTAGAGAAGGCCGCGTTCAAACTGCAAATCGACACTTCATCAGTTCGAGCCCTCACTGAACGAGAGCAGCAATTGCTTCTGCGGCTCTACGACTTTCAAGGAACATGTTTGATCCGGAAGCCGCGTGGCGAACCGCAAGAGGTTCTTTGGGTGCCCGGACACGCTTGCGACATGCAGTGGGGTGCCTCTGGTGACGACGATAGATTGTCATGGCTATATGTTGTGCGAGATCTTCGCGACTTGGGATTACTTGACGGGACCGACAGGGCCAAAGAGTACAAACTATCGAATCGAGGAGAGGAAGAAGCCTGGAAGCTCTCCCTGGCTCGCCCGAAGAAA
The DNA here is from genome assembly GCA_021323735.1 of Gammaproteobacteria bacterium. GTDB lineage: Bacteria > Pseudomonadota > Gammaproteobacteria > Steroidobacterales > Steroidobacteraceae > Bog-1198. The sequence goes on along the minus strand of JAJPKM010000054.1, from coordinate 62,411 downwards.
GCGCCGTAAATGCATGGCATGATGCCCAACCCTTCGCTCCAGCCGAGATGCTTCGGCCAAATAAACGACAGAGAATGCCGATGTCGCGATGTCGCCAGGAGCCGTGGCGGCCTAAGCGCGTCGTCTCCGACGACTGACCGAGGAGCTGCGGGCGTTGGTTCGATTGGGAGGCGTTCCAACGCCGGCTGTCACGGCGCTCCTGGGGTCACTACAGAATTCGCGCGATATCGTACGCGCCATCACCTGGCGTCGCGAATTACGCTCGCTTTCGTATGCAGGAGTGTGGCTCTCGAAAGCGGCATTCACAGAGACTTTGATGAACTTTTATGAGGCTGGTTCCGCTCCTTAGAGTATATTTTGCATCAATCTTGTCGGAACCCTTAACCGGTACTTCGCCAACGTATAATCGTATTTTCGATTCCGATGACAGCGAAGTCCCCGCGTGATAGGAGTCAGACCGACAAGGACGGTTTCATGCCGCAGTTCAGAAAAAACGTAATTTCCCAGTATTTGCGAACCAAGTGCGACAAGCAGTTGCGCCTATCCCTGTATTCGCCACCAGAATTGAAGGCGATGGGGTGGCCGGTCCCACTGGAAGCTCGCCCTGCCGTTCAAATACTGCGCGATCGCGGAAAGGAATGGGAGCAGGCGAAGATGCAGGACCTCGAGCTTGCCTTCGGGACCCATCTCAGGGGGATCAAGGAGGACGGGAAGTTCAAGAGAATCGAACTTGGACCAGTCCTCGCCTCGCACCCAGCCAGTCCTACAATCGTAGCGCAGGCGCGATTCGCGCACCCGGATCTACGACCTACATTTCTGGCAAACATCGGCATGACGCCAAGCGAAATGGCTGCGATTCCCCTCTTCGGCGCATTTGAACCGGACATCGTCCTAATACGAACTCCTGCCGACGACGAGATCGAAATATTTCCGAACGGAGATACATCCCCGATTATCCCAGGAGACCAGCGAAAGGCGCTGCTCGTTTCCGACATAAAACATGCGGGAGAAGCAAATTCAAGCTACAGCTCCGAAGTGGCTCTCTATGCGGTTCTGCTTGCGAACTGGCTCCGCTTGAACCATCTGGAGGGCAGCTTTTTCGTGGCGGATCATCTCGGGCTCTGGACCCGTGCCAAAGAAATCTCCGACCTGGCCGCGCTTGTTACCGCCAATCCCGGCGCGGGCATCACGGAACGACTCCAGGCGTTTCTAAACGACCTCGAACGGGTCGATTTCCAGATTTTCTTTCAGGCGGTAAGCCATTTTTTCATGCAGGACCTTCCGAGGGTGTTAGCGCTTACCAACTGGACGGCACTCGATTGGCATGTTGATTCGAGGTGCTCAGCGTGCGATTTTCTGGGTCATCGAAACTGGCTGCGGTCAACGGATCGCGCGATCCTGGATGCCAATCGTAACCACTATTGCGTGACTGCGGCAGAGGATACAGAGCATCTGAGTCGTCTCGCGACCATCACCCGTGGAAGCCGCAAAACCCTTCATCAGGCCGGACACACTAATGTCACTGCAGTATCGGGGGTAACGGCGGCTGACCCGGTTTTCGATCTTCACAATGCTCTGAAGGCCGACAGAAACCATCTTCCGCACCGTGCTGCTGCATTGCTCTCGGGTGATGTTACCGTCGCGCCCAATACGACGACCATCGATTTCCCGAAGTATGCCGATGTCCAGGTTTTCGTGACGGTCAACTTTGATCCCGGCACCGGCCTGTTGTGCGCTCTGGGCTCCGAGGCCCGTTTTCGGCAACGCGTGCCCTTCGGGCAAACCTCCACCATCCAGCGTACATGGCCATCGGAGGCGCAGACACTCCTCACCGCCACCATGGATGAAGAGCGCAACATAGTCATTTCCTTCCTGTCGCGGCTGGCCGAAGTGTTTTTGTTTATTCACGATACGGCCGCCGACAAAGGCGGGGCCCTTGCCGCAAAGACGACTGTTCAGGTCTATTTCTGGGATACAAACCAGTTTGAAGAATTGGCCAAAGCGATCGGCAGGCACCTGAACTCTATCGTCATGCCGCAAACAGAGAAATATTTGCGCGGCCTCACATGGCTATTTCCTCCCGAGGAACTCTTGGAAGAGGATGAGATAACCCTAGCCAACCCGATTACCTTCGTGAAATCGGTCGTACAGCGAGATCTCCGGCTGCCCGTTGCACACTGCCTGACGCTGTTCAATGTAGCGGAGGTGTATCACAGCCAGCAGTTCACCCCGTCGATTCCCGGCTCCTTCTACCGCGATCCCTTTTCGGACATGATTCCGCGAGAGCGGATTTATGAAGTCTGGTCCCAAGAGCCCCTTGTTCAGATTGGAAGCACCCAACGGGCACGGTCGCAATGCATTGCCGATTACAGCGACGCCGTCAAAAAGCAGGTCGCTGCGCTCCGATCGGTGGTGTGGAAGTTCGGCACGGACATGAAGAGTCGATTGAATTTCGCGGCGCGGCCTCTGAAAATCGGCGTCCCGTTTAACTTTCAAAACATGAGCGAAGACGGCCGCTTGTGGTACGGATGGGCGCTCCTTGAAGAAGCATGCAAGATTGTTGAGCTGCGGAGGACCTGGTCCGCCGAACCGGAAGAGTTGGAGGCAAACTACAGTATCCTCCGATGTGCGCAGCTTCAGGCGACCCTACCTAATGGGGATCTGATGTACCAGGTCCGCGCCACCTCGCGCGATTGCAAATTCCGGGACAACGAGTCTTTTCTTGCGCTACAGGATGAAAGCATCGCGGGTTTTCTGGATTTGCGGGTGCGGGATCTGCTGAACGCAACGGTGCTGCAACAGGTCGCTTACGAGGACCAGAACCGGAAACTCTCAGACATCTTTTCTGGAGAACTGATCGCTTTTGATCGCGCCGCACTACGCGCCCGAATCAGGCTATCCACCTTTCGCGGCGCCAATGTGATCCGAAACTTACTTGTTAATCACGGAGGCGTCGATATCTCGCAAGATGTTAGCCTGGTGGAGAGCTCGGGCCCTGGCATGGCCGATCGGGTAAGGGATTGCCTGCGCTCAATAGGGCGTCCACCGATCGCCTCGGCCGCCCCGGCAACATACGCCGCTTTGGGTCATCCCGCCGGTCAGAATCCGCCGCGAAATGACGCGATTACGCCCGCCGCCCGCATTCTGTGGGACGCCAGCGCTATGGCCGTGGAGGACACAGGCCTCGCAGCCGACACGATTGTTAATGCCGTTCAGGCGATCGCACAAACACAGTGGCCGCTGAATCAGTCGCAAAGCAACGCCATTTCTCACTGCTTGAGTCATCGCCTGTCGATTGTTTGGGGGCCGCCAGGGACTGGAAAGACCACAACCGCTGCCTCGCTCGTCGTGGCTCGGATATTGGCGGCGCGAAACATGGGGCAGAATATCCGCATACTCGTTACCGGCCCCACTTACACCGCCTGGGAAAAGCTCTTCGGAGAAGTCCTCGAACTTCTAGAACGCGCGCACATCGCGGGAATATCGAGTTACCGGATTTATTCCTCTACACATCCCGACAGAGGGCCGTTGCCAGCAACCGGCAACGTCGTGCGGGATATAGAGGCGAGGACCAATGATCCCAAGTTCCAAATGCTCTGGGCAGAATTGGAAAATCCAGGAGCGATAGTTTTGGTCGGAACCGTCGCTCATCAGTGCTTTCGTATTGCCAAGCAAGGCAATGGCACTGCGACGGCCCAACTGTTCGATCACGTTGTTATCGACGAGAGTTCGCAGCTCGATGTAGGCAAATCTCTATTTCCGCTTTGCCTGCTCGCAGTGCACGCTGAATTGGCGCTCTTCGGCGATCACCTGCAGATGCCGCCGGTCATCACGACGCAGCCGCCGCGAGGGGCCGAATGGCTGGTCGGCAGTATTCAAAATTACTTGCTCAAGCGCCACAGCCTCGCGCTTCAGACCCTGCTTATTAACTACAGGTCTGCCGCCGCATTCGTGGAGTTCGGAAAGCGCATCGGCTACCCACCCGATCTCACGGCACACTCCGAGCACCTCAGCCTTCACCGGCTGTCTGCAAGTGACGATAAGCCGTACGACTGGCAGGACACCGTGCCCTGGTACTCCGGATTGAATGAAGTCCTGAACCCCGCACGTCGCCTCGTAGCGGTAACCTACGAAGACGGAAGGGCGGGGCAGGCCAATGAGTTCGAGGCCGACATCGTCTGCGCTATGGTGCAGCGGCTGTTCTTGGCCTACTCCCAGTTTCTCGATGGTGAACAGGACGCCGCCGGTCAGCAGATAGTTCCGGCTCATGTCGCCTACGACCCTGCCAGTTTCTGGCAACGCGGCGTCGGCATCGTAACTCCGCACCGGGCCCAACGAGCCTTGATCGTGCGACGATTGCGCGAGATCTTTCCCACTCATGACGGACAGAAGATTGACGCATCGGTGGACACGGTAGAGCGTTTCCAAGGGGGGCAACGCGATACCATCATTATCTCGTTCGGCGTGGGTGATCCAGACCTTATTTCAGCGGAGGAGAGCTTTCTTCTGCAGCTGGAACGGACCAATGTCGCGATCTCGCGCGCCCGCGCGAAGTGCATTCTCGTAATCTCAGAGGATCTCGCCTACCACCTTCCATCAGATCGCGAAACGATCCTGACATCGAAAGCGGTAAAAACCTACGTCTCCGACTTTTGCCGTGAAGTGGCTTTGGTCCAGGCACCAAGCGGCCAGACCGCACGGCAGCTCACCGTCCGTTGGTATGATCCATCAGAGTGAAATCTCGTAATCGTGCTCTGCAATCGCTTCAGACTTGACCCTGTCGCCCATGTGGCAGGCCTGCCGTTTGCCTGATGCTGCTGAGTCCGCTAGCCGCACACGGCGGACTTCCCATGAAAACCTGGAATGTTCCAATGAGGTGAGCATTATTTCGCGCGGCTTCGCTTTCCGGGATGGGATCGCGCCGAACCGAATAAACATTCTCCCGCTGGATGAAAGGCGCTCGCCGACACGATCCCAGACCTGCGCAAGGGACTCTGCGAATGCCTCGGGGCTCTGGTGTGAAAGAGGATTTCTCTCACCGTAAGGAACCGCGGGTAGTCCTCCAAGGAACCAATTCCGTAACCACTGGTCGGCGACATAGGTTCTCATACCGTAATACGGAGGCGACGTAATAACCAAGTCGATCGTTTCAGGGACTGACGCATAGCCCCGCGCCAAGCGTGAGTCTGCAGCAGACACCTTCGATGTGCCTTCACACTTCGGCAACGTATCGAGTTTAAGTCTCGCAACCCGATTCGTGATGACCTTCAACACGTCCACTGACCCAGGACTCAGGGCCTTTGCCTTCCAGAAGCGCACCGAATAGTGCGGCTTTGATGCAAATGTGCGCGGCATTTGATTCGAAAAATAGCTGCGGGCATCCACGCTGACGGTTAGCGGGCCATGCAATGCGCCGAGGCATATGGCACGCAAGAGATTCGCCGCGTCGCTACGGAGGCCTTTGAGCCCTTCGCGCAGCTTACAGACCTCGCGCAAGGTTCCGGCCGAGTAGGCCCACTTCCAAAACTCACCCTCCGGGACGACGACCTCTGTCTCAGACTCAAGAATTTCTTTCGCGAGTGCCATAACGTCGGAATCGACTGTCTCTGCGAGCTTCGCACGGGCGATTGCGATTGCAATCGGTGAGCAGTCAATTCCATATGCCTGATGCCCCTTAAGTCGAGCGGCAAATATGGTGGTTCCGCGTCCGCAAAACGGGTCCAGAACACACAGCTTCTGCTTGTGAAATTTTTCCATGACAGAGATCGGGAATTCCAAAGGAAACATCGTGTAATACGGGCAGACCGCATTCAGCGCCGCTGACGGCTCAACTGCAGGGGCCTCATTGCATCGTTTTTTCTGACGATCGGCCATTGGCAGTCAATTTGTTCCCGTCTCAGATTCTGCAAATTTATAAGGGCGGGAAGCAGTACGTCCTGCTTCCGCGTTCGGATCACACGGTATCACGGACACACAATGTTGTCCGCTCAATACTTTACTTGAAGGCCCCACCTTTATCCCAGGCGATGAGGTTATCGTCAGAAACGGTGGTCACCCGTCGGAACCCGATCATCGACACCAATTCACCATTAGCCGTCGACTCGTGCGCGAACGAGCCCAGGCCGATTATTAGGGTGCGCCCAAATGGGGCGGACCTTTTTGACGCCGACGTCATCGCCTGAGTCGTTCCCGTGGCCGCACCATGAAGGGATTCACTTCTCGCCCTTTAGGTTCCATTCATTTCCTGCGGGCGCGGATCGCGCTGACCCAGGTTTCGAGCGTCGTTATGTCGGCTTTCAGTTCCGCCGCTCCCGGAACCGGCGCGCGCGCGGCGGGGGCCTTGTCATGGCCTGGAAGCCATGTCGAACATTTGGACATCGCAGTTTCGAGGGCTTTGCACTCTTCAGGTTTGATATCGGCTAAGACGTGAATATGCTGGGTTTGCACGCCCGGCCTATACCGTTCCACAAGTCCGCCCAAAAGCACCTCTTCCAACGCACGCTCCCACGCTTCGCGCAGCATGCCGTAGAGGTATTTTGCCTCTCTCTCGTAGTTGTCTTGATGGCCGTCGCGCGCCAGCTTCTCGACGCGTTGCAGTTCGCTCTTGAGGTGACCCATTCTCTTCTTGACCGGGAGAGCGACCCACGGCAACTCGTCAACGCACACACCAGCACCCTTCGACATGTGGCGGACGTGCTGATCCAGCGGTTCGACGTCCAGTTCTTCGGCGAACTGTCTCAAGACCAACAGGAAGACAATGTCATGCGTAAAGACGATGACCTGCCGCTTCTTGGATTCCTGGACTAGCCGCCGCGCAACGGCATTGCGCCATTGGAAATCGAGCGAGGACACGGGGTCATCGAAAACAATGCCGGATGGGTCATCGGCGGTGCTCAATTCCGCAAAGAAAGATGCGATAGAGAGGCAGCGCTGCTCACCCTCGCTGACAACGCTTGGCAGCGCCACACCCGGAGCTCGCGTCAGAACCAGCTTGTGGTAGAAGACGCCGTCGGACCCACCCTGTTCCTTTAGCTCGACTTCAATTTGCCGGAACTCCAAATTAGTCAGCTCCTCCTGGAACTGCTCTTTTAACCTCCGCGATACGACAGTTTTCGTGACTGCTGAACTCTTCTGCGTGATCGCTGTCGCCTTCGTTTCATCGATGCAAAGGCCGTAGGCGGCGTAGCGTTTGCGGCGCTCAATTTCGTCGAGGACAGTTTGCTTGTTCTTTGCAAGTAGATTCCGGGCGCGGAACTCCTGTGCCTCGGCAGCCATCTTTTTACGCGTCTCTACATTAGCGCTCTTTTGTAACGTATTTACGCGCTCCGCAATTTGACTAGCGAGTGTTTCGGCGTCGGGGATCACAGAAAGAAGGGCCGGACATTCCGGAGCGAGGTCTTTGTTTTCGGACAGAGCCGCGATGACCGCAGTCCGACGCGCTTCGTTCGAAACGAGAGCCGCTTCGATTTGATCGGCCATGCCCTCGTGGTCGATACGCAGGTCTTTTAGCGTCGCCTCGACCGCCTCCGTAGTCAGTTTCAGGTCGACAAACAACTTGCGCCGCTGCGCGAAAGTATCGCGGATATTCCTCAACTCGCGCTCGGTGGTGGAAACGACGAAAGCCTCGAATTGCTCGAGTCTGTGGCTGGCGGCGTGATCGAGATTTTGCTGGCATAGCACACACTGCGCGCCATCGTTGATCACAGGAAATTTCCGATCTTTATAGGCCTGCTCCTCCGAAAAGCGGCGAGCTGCTTCCCACAATGCTGTCCACGGCTCGGTGCCGGTTCCCGTGAGGACGTTCGTGGTGAATGTGGCTTCTCTGAGCCGTCGCGCTTCTTCGCTTTTACGACGACCCTCCTTACGAGTTTCGAATATTCTGTCGAGCGAGGCCTCAGACAAAGCCGCGTCAGTCTCCCGCAAATGACGTATCAGTGCCTGGATCCGGGTCGCACGAACAGTAAGCTGCTGGATAAGTTTTGCCGGATCGTTGGCTTGGAGGTCGAGGAGTGACCGCTCAAGAAGGGCTAGCCGCGCTTCTTCCTCGGGTGAGATGTTCGTTAGAAGCTCAAGCGCCTCTGGCTTCGTGAGCGAGCTGATTGATCCTAGAAATTTGGTGGCTACTGTACCCTCCGGCATGACCTGCTGGAGCGACACGAGGATGTTGCTGTTGAGCCCCCGTTGTTCCGACTCGAGCCGGGCGCGAACGAACTTGCAGGCCTTGACCAGCTTGTCAAACAGGTCGAGACCATGTGGGCGGAATGCCACATCGGTCTTTTCTGTGAGGTACACCGAGGCGCATTGCGTGTCGAACACGCTCACGCGGGAGATAAACTCATCCTCTCCGCTCCCCGTCCACTCGCGCGGATCGGACGCGCCCGCAACCCGGTACCGGATCGCGACGACTGGCGCGAGGGGAGCCGCTCCCGAAACGACGTTGCCAAGAATTTTCTCCGGGCCTCGCGCGCGGCAGGCGTTTTTCAGGATGCGGATGTAGCCGGTCTTGCCAGCACCATTATCGCCGTAAACGATGGTCAGCCCCGGCGAGAACTTAAGGGTCTGGTCTTCCGCCAACGCGTTCACGCCGCGATGATGGAAGATGGATTCGAGCGAAACAGGCGGTGCCCCGGAGCCAGCATCAGGAACATGCTCGCTGGCAAGCGGGGCAACGTCCTGGGGCTCCGCGAGACCCTGCCCGCTCTTGCAGATTTCCGTCAGGGCGGCGATATCGGCGTCGGATAGGTCTCCTGCAAGCATAAGGCGACGCAGAGCGTCCCGCTGCCACACCGGACGATCTTTTGACCACGCGAGGATTTCCTGAAAGACATTCACGGCAAAATTCGCACATGCAGGGAAAGGCGGCCCTCCATGGCCAGCTGCCAAATACGTCTGAATGCGCTTAGCCCGTCAGGTAATCTGAGCCAATGGTCCTTCATTATGTCACGGATAGTACGCCATCCCGGCATGTTGGATCCAAGTGTCGACATTAGTAATTCCTGACCAATACATTCAGGTGGTGGACAGAATGGCAACGCGTTGAGGATGCGCGTCAAGCGCTTCATCATGTTAAAAAAAAGCCAGAACGAGCGTTTTGAACAGAAGTGCGAAGCCCGTCGTACTCGAAGGTAGTGCCTCAAGCTTGGCCGGCGCGATCATTTCAAGGGTCACACATCAGATCCTTCCCTTGATTTGAACCTACCTCTCACTCGTCGATCGAATCCCTCCCCGACTTCTCAGCCGCTCTCGCCATACCCGATCGTGCCGCGCTGATCTTCTCCGCATACTGCAGCGGCATTCGCGTCGACTTCCAGCCTCCCGCCTGCGTAATCGCCGCTAGATCAATGTCCAACGCGGCCAAGTCTTGAGTCGCACCGACCCGAGTCGAATGGCCACTGACCCGATCAACAAAACGCTCGGGCATTCCGATCCACTGCGCGACCCGCTTGAAGATCGGCGCGATGCTCCCCGGATTTAGCGGTCCGCCAATCTGCGCCTTTCCGATCAGCCGACGAAATACCGCCCCTTCGCTAATCTTCGCGTGCTCCAACCACACCTTGAGCCACCTCACCGTCTCCCGCGATAAATACGCCGCTCTCCCCTGCCCTTCCGCATCCGTTTTGCCGCGACGGATCAGCGCCTGTCCGGTGCCATCCGGATGGAAGTCGATATCCCGAATCTGCAGGGCCACGAGCTCGCCCCGGCGCGCGAGCGTTTCGTAGGCGACACACAGCATGGCCCGCTCCCGATCGGCTCGTAGCCCTTCGCCGGCGCTCTCGATAAATTCTTTGATGTCCTTCCAGCCCAGAGGATGGGCCTGGACTGGCCGAGCCGATGTTTCCCGCCCCATCTTCTTGAGTCCCAATCGGACCGCTTCACTTGAGCAAGGATTCAATAGTTTTGCGGCAACGTGCACGCGCGCGATGGTCGCTACATAGCGTTTGATGGTGGCGGGTTTCTTGCCGACCTTCACGCGGTTCTCGATAAACGCGCGAATCGTCATCGGATTAGCGGGTAAGTAAGGCTCCCCACGACTCTCGCAAAACGCCTGGAAGATCGCGCCATCGGCTTTCTGGGCACGCAGCGTATTGGGCGAGTACGCGCCCTCCGCCATCGCCTGCCATTCGAGCAAGGCCGCCAACGGCCCTTGGAGCACCGGTTTGGGCGCCATCGGCCGCGGATCGAATTCAGCCTCCTGTTCAGTCAATTCCATATCTCGATCCTACCACGCACCGCATCATCGATGTGATAACTGTAATTATCACATGCCTTATACATAACGTTTGTGCCATTATCGGTAGTGGTACGATGTCCGCGTGAATTCGCCAATTCCGAGCTATGGGACCTCCCGCGAACGCGCCGCGAGCGTGTCCTTCGCGGAAATCGAAACGGCGGCCCGCAAACTCATGGCCGCCGGCGAATACCCGTCCGTTCACGCCGTCCGCGCGCAATTGGGGCGCGGCTCGACAACCACGATCTCGGATGCCATGCGCCGGTTCTGGAAAGACCAATCGGCACTCAATGCCGGCAACCCAGTTGCCCTGAGCCGATTGCCGCCGGAGTTCGCCGATGCCGCCGTTGATCTCTGGGAGCAGGCGCTACGCCTGTCATTGCAAACGGCGAAGGCCGATGACACCGCAGCGCATGCGAAGGCCCAGGAGCTAAAGCGAGAAACCGACACGCGAGCACGCTCGCTGGAGCTGCGTGAAAAGGAATGGGACATCGCGGCGCGCGTTCGAGAGCGTGCGCTCGTTGACACCCGTGAACAGGTCAATCTCTTGCTGAAGGAGTTGGGCAACGCTACCGCCGAGCTACGATCGCGCGATTCCCGAATTAACGATCTCGAAAGTCAACTTGAGTCACAGCGCCGGCAGCTCGTTACCGTCATAGCAAGCGCGGTTTCGAGAAACCGCGCAGCATCGAGGACAACGCCCCGACACACGCCTCCGCCAAACCGAAAAGGAAGATCTGCAGCGAGCCAGAAGCGCCGCCCTTCCGTCAAACGAAAGCCACTTACCTCGAAAAGGAGAAACCATGGAAAACGTCGCTGAAATTGTCGCCCTGCTACGCAAGCAGGCACAACTGGAAGCTCAAATCTTGAATGGCAACGGCACGGCCATCGCATCCGAGCAAGAACTCGAAGCGACGCGCCGGCGCCTCGCCTCCCATCCTCAGGCACTAAATGCGGTACTGCAAACAGCGCGCGCGCTCGGTCGGAGTCCCGATGCGGTCTCGGTACAAGAGGTGACTGAGTTTGGTTGGGCAAACTGACAAAGTGCAGACCGACCCGAAATGAACAGCAGAAAACTCCTCCACGGGCCCGCGCGAGTTGCTCGAATCCACGCACGTGCTGATCGTGGACGAAGTCCGCTACCCACCGCTTGAGCAATTCGGGCTCCAGGAGTTCAAGTCCCTGCAGGAAACACGCTGGTGCGGCATTACATTCAACGATCTTTATTGCCTCAGAAATGGCGTGGCGTCATCACCCGCCCTTCACTTCCACGAGCTCGTCCATGTGCTTCAATATCAGCGTTTGGGCTTCGAACAATTTCTTTGGGCATATCATGTGGGCCTTGCAGTTCATCGCTACGAGGACAGTCCACTGGAGAAGATGGCGTACGATCTGCAGCTCGAATTCGAGCACGGAATCTACCGCCGATCGCTGCTGACAGATATTGAACGGCGAACAGAGGCCATTTGGCAGGACGTGTGCGTAGAGACTGGCGAACAGTCGTGCCTGGCTAGACGCAGGTAACGATGCGTCGCTGGAACACCGGTCAGCCTTTGATTTGTTTTTCGAGGTCTAGCAGGTAATACATATTAGATCGGGGCTTTTTCTCAGAAAATCCCGCCACCAGCCAGTCGCCCAGCGCTTCGACCGTTTTTGGGACAGCGACGCCCAGATTGAGCGTCGCGTAAGACGCGACTAGCGACGGTATTACCTTCACGAGTTTCCACGACCTGTCCATCCACCCCTTTTTGGGCTTTGCCAGTTCATCCTTGAGTTCGGCGAGCGTCGGGTAAACATCGGTTTGTACTATGAAGCGAGCCGCGGCGCTGATTTCTTCAGACGATGCGTCGCTCTCGATTGCGGCACTTAGCTTCGAAGCCATACGCAACAACTCTAACCGAAACGGTTTCACGTACTTCTCGAGGTCGGCTCGCGCCTCCAAGATACGCGACGGAGGAAGTTCTCCCATTTCAGGCAATACCAGCGCGGCGCACTCGACCGCCATAAAGGCGGCCAGGAGTTTCGCGTTGTTTTTAGGATTTCCCGCTTCGAGCGCTGGAACGGGTAGGCGCGAGTCTGAATTTATGAGCGGAAGACCACGATCAGCGGAATACAACAATGCGCGCGACTGATAAAAGAAATCGCCTGGAAAATTGATCGCCGTCTTATCTCCTACGCCCTTGCTAACTCCAGTGCGAAACTCAGGTATGAAGTTCTCACGCGTTCCGTGGATTTGTTCGTACAGCGAATGCACCAATTTGCCGACCCGCGGGTCTTTGTCGGCGCCGAATACGTCGGTGCCGTCGCCCGTGAAATAGCAGAATTCCCGCAGCTCCGGCGTCAGTGTGAAATGGAGCATCTGAATGAGCAGCAAGCGGTCGTAGCCACGACCCGGAGTAACAGGGAGTTTTTGTAGCCGCTCGATTTCCGCAGAGACCGCGTCTGGATCGAATCCATCGAGCGGGATTTGAACGTGAGGAAAATGAACCCGATCGAAAATTAGCCCGAAGAAAGTTAGCTCGCTCAGGCTGAGAGGCAGCTGGCCCGTATAGTAGACGGCTTCCAACGTTTCGGGTTTGTCGACCATAGCCTGATTCTACGTGGTCTGTGCGACGATAAAGGTCAAAGCGGATTGCGGCCGAATCAAGCAGGTCGTCACAATGACTCGCACTTGAGCGAAGGGCTCCAAAGTCGCAGTCGAATGTCTGAGTTACGTCTCCCTGACTACCTTGCGTGGATCCTTGTCCTCGCGGAGACCCATGAATTTCGTATGCCGCAGCTTATCGGCACCCGTCCACTCTGCGAAGTGGATGCGTACGACGACTTTGGGCTTCAGCCAGGTGCAGGACTTCATTTTCTCGGCGGTGAGCCCCTGCCCCCAGCGTCCTTCGGATTGTTCGGGTAAATTCACGAAAGGACATTTGTCTGTCTTGAGGTCTTTGATTTGCGCAAAGACTTGACGTCGAGTCGCGGGCACGAAGCCCGCACGCACGCGCGCGGCAAAGATTAGATCTTTGCCCCGATAGAACCCTAAGATGAGAGCATCGAATCCGTGGCCGCCGGGGGTGTATCCGCCCACGACGAATTCTTGGCCCAAATTGATGCGGTACTTGCACCAGGCACCCGAACGCCTGCCGGCTTCGTAAAGGCTGTCCAATCGCTTGGCGACGACGCCTTCGAGACCGTGCTGCTTTACGAAGGTCAAAATCTTGGTGGAAGAACCGACCTCCGCCGGCGAGGTGCTGATGTGATCATTGGGTTTGAGTGCCTTTGAGAGAATCTGGCGTCGCTCAGCCAAGGGTAGCTTCGAAACATTTTTGCCCTTCAAGGCCAGGATGTCGAATACGTAGTAGTGAATCTTCGACTCGGCGGAGTGGAAGTTTTGCAGCAGATTGAAGTCGGACCGGCCTTGGCTATCGAGCGCGACGACTTCCCCGTCGAGGATGGTGTCATCGGGCAACCCTTTTAAGGCGGTCGCGACGTAGGGAAATTTGCGATTTAAAATATTGCCGCGTCGAGAATAGAGCGTGGTCTCGCCCTTCTTTTTCACCGCCTCAAGCCGAAATCCGTCGAGTTTTATTTCATAGCTCCATTCCTTGCCCTCGGGCAATGCTGGCACCGGCAGGCATTCCATGGACTCGATGAAGGCGATCGGGATTGGCGCTATCGCAGATTTCTTCCTTGCAGCCATGATCTGCAGTGTGCACCGACGCGAGGTTCGTTGTTGCAGCAGATCGCGCGGCCTACCACTTTGCCGATACTGACCTGAATCCGCCGATAAATGGGCCGGGCGTCTATCCAGGGAATCGGCTGATGACTTTGAGGACAGTCGCGATGATGACCAGTCCAAAGGCGATCAAGGTGGCCCAATGATCGGTGCGCGACCATAGAGGCTCCCGCAATGCCGCCGCGGTTCTTGACCAGACGCGTGACAGCACATCATCGGTGCGCGGCGCGCTTGAGGACGCCGGCGGCGCCTCGGTTTGCTCGGCACGCCGAAGCCTGAAGCTGGTCCGCACCACGGGCCATGCGAAGACCAAGGAAGCCAGCAGGGCCATCACGTCAGACCACCAGCCGACGTATGAGGCGCCCTCCTCCATCATGAGTGACTGACAGCGACGTCCTGTTCGTAAGCCGCCTGGGCACGCTCACGCTTTGTGGCGGGGTCTACAAACTGAATCACGACCTCGCGGCCCAATGCCTGAGCCACACGCTCAACAATGGCGATGGTCGCGCCGCGAACGCCCTGCCCTGTCTCCAAGCGGCTCAAATCACCCTGGTCGATGCCGGCGCGAGCGGCCAATTCGGTTTGGGTAAGATCCGCCTTCTTTCTCGCGTGACGAATCGTGCGCCCGACTTCCAGCGTCAGTCGCTGCTCCTGGTATGCCGCACGTGCCTCATCCGTGCTTAACGTTAAGGCATCCAAAGCGGTCTGATCCAACGGCTTTTTCAGATCGGCCATACGAGCTCCTCGACCTTGGCCAACAAGGCCAGACTTAAATTGCGCGATGTCAGCCCCTTGGCTGCCACTGCTTGCGTCTCCACCAACAATAATGCACCTATCACGGCATCGCCCGGTACTTCGACGCGGGCGATGGCGAAGCGCAATCCCCACGCCTCGAAGACGTAGATGGCAACCTGCGCTGGCACCGGCCCCGAGGTTGCCTCGTCGTCTCGCTGCGCATGGACTATCACTCCTGTTTCCCAGCTCTGCTGGGCCACCGGCGCCGGCTCCAGGTCCGCCGCGCCCTCATCGATCGATTCGAGCAACGCCCGAATCTTCGCCACCGCCAGCGGTCCTTGGTTCGGGTCCGTCGCCAAGACCTGGGGCACTTGCTGATCCAAGTCCGGGTGTCCAATTATTCGAAATCGCATGATACTCCAATTATGGTCTTTTGCCCATAGTTGCTGCGCGTGGCTGCCCCTATCGCGGCTCGGCAACTCGTCCTACAATCGGATCCACGGGTCCGATTCGCCGCGCGCGGAACAATATAGTTGGCGCGGGCTTATAGACGGATTGTCGAATAAATCTCCGCGACTTGCCATAACTCCGTGCGCGGCCTTATAATCTTCTCCCCATGGAACCTACCATGGCACAAACCCCCGCCGCAAACCGCGAATCGCCCGCAACCGAGACCGTCAGCGACCCGGATCGCTTCCCGCCGGTCGGTATTGCCGAGATCACCCAGCTCGCGGAGCTGGCCGAGGATCTACTTGAGCGGGCCCGCAATGTGGCGCTCGAACCGAGTCATGCCAAGGAGCTGCGCAAATGGAACGCGGCTGAAGTGGCCGCCCTTCTCGGCATGTCCGATGACTCATTCCGGCGCCGACTCAACAAGAAGATCCCCGATTTCCCTCAGGGCGAGACCGTCAACGGCCGGCGCCTGTTTACCCTGGAGGACATTCACAACCTGCAGGCGATCCTGGGCCTGCGGCCGCGCCGCGATCCAGCGATCGACAAGTCGATTGTGCTGGCATTGGCGAACTTCAAAGGCGGCGTGGCGAAGACCACGAGCTCCGTGCATCTGGCCCAGTATCTTTGCTTGCGTGGCTATCGGGTGCTGCTCATCGACTTGGACGCCCAAGCCTCCCTGACCCAGCTCTTCGGCATCCTGCCGCACACGGAAGTCCCGGAGACCCAGACGGCGCTACCCTACTTCGAGGGCGAACGTTTGGGGTCCGAAAACTGGACCGGCACCTTGCGCAGCGCGATCCGCAAAACCCATTGGCATGACCTCGACCTCCTCGCCTCGAACCTCGCGTTCTATGGTGCGGAATTTTCCATTGCCTCGCGCCTCGCGAGCGAAGAAGGCTTCAACTTCTTCACGGTTCTCGCCAACGGCTTGGAAACCGTCAAGCAGGACTATGACGTCGTCATCATGGATACCGCGCCCTCCTTGTCCTTCGTGAACAGCAATGCGCTCTACGCGGTCGATGGCATCGTCATCACCATGCCGCCCGCGATGATGGACCTGCAGTCCGCCGGCCTCTTCTTTCGCTGGCTGGTCGAACTGGTCCAGCTGTTCAACCAAGTAGGATCGGAAAAGGTCTACGACTTTCTCGCGATTTTGATGACCCGCATGAAGGCCAATGACGAGGTGCATCAGACCATCAGCAGTTGGATTCGCACGCGCTTTCCGAAATTCACGATCTCGGCGCCGATGCTCGAAACCGCCGTGCTGCAGAAGATCGGACCGGACATTCTCACCGCCTATGAAGTGAAATCCTACGAAGGCGATTCGCGCACCTTCGAGCGCGCCATGCAGGCCATGAACCTCGTGAATGCGGAAATTGAAGGTGCCATCCAGAACGTGTGGCGTCGCGCGCGTCAGGCCAAGGGCGAGCCAGCCTATCGAGCGGCCGCTTCGTGAGTAAGCGAGACGACATCACTCGGGCCCTGATGGAACCCGCCAGTTCCGTTGCCCCGAGTGCGCCGCGGCCCTCAGGACCGATGTCGTTCGTCGCTCGCGCCGGCCAACAAGCGGCAGGCGGACTGGCCGCTGAGATCGAGCGACTCAAAGCCGAGCGCGGCGCGGGGTTCGTGATCTTGAGGCTCGATCCCGAGACCATCGGCTTGACCGAATTTGCCAACCGGCACGAGCTCAGCCTCTCGAGCAGTGACGAGACCTTCAAAGCCTTCAAAGAAAATATCCGCCTGCATGGCCAGGACACCCCGGTGCGGGTGCGGCCAGCGGCAAGCACCGGGAAAATCGAATACGAACTCGTCGAGGGTCACCGGCGCCACGCCGCGATCCGCCAGCTCAACAAGGAGGTCGACGGCGGTTTTCCGATCTTGGCGCGCTTGGATGCGAAGGCCGCCGATGCCAAGGATTTGGTCTTAAAAATGTACCGCGAGAATGCGGAACGTGAAGATTTATCGGCATTCGAAATTGGCGGCATGTTTGCCCAGTGGCTGCGAAATGGCCTGTACAAAACGCAGCGGGAAATCAGCGCGGCGACTCATTTGCATGAGACGACCGTCGGCCAATACGTGGCCATAGCCGAGTTGCCCGCCGAGGTGGTCGCGGCGTTTCGTGACCCTCGAACGATCGCGATGCGTTGGAGCAAGGACTTAGGCAAGGCCTGCCGAGATCGGCTGAAACTGACCCTCGCGCGAGCCGGCAAACTGGCCAAAGCGGAGCCTGCGCCGGAGGCCGAAGTCGTTTATCGCGCACTGACCGCGGTGCCCGCGACGGGCGATGGAAAACCTCGTGGCTCGAAGCTTTCCGAGTCGGTCAAGGTCGATAACAAGGTCCTATTTACGATTGCACTGAAAGGCGGCCGGCTTACGTTGAATCCCCGACAGATCAAAGAGGACCAGCTTCCGGAACTCTATGAGGACCTCAAGGCGTACGCGCATAAATGGCTCAAGGACAAGGGCAGGGCGCCCTCATGAGAGACGTAAAACCTAAACTAGGGCGCGCCCTAGTCGGGCCGGATTTGAAAACTAGGGCGCGCCCTAGTTTCAGACCCCCGCCAAATTTGGCACCCCATTTTGAATTCACGAAGGGCCGCTCTGCGGCCCTTCGGCATTTTGGCAGTCGGAGAAAATCGAGGGAGGCACAGCCATGACAGGCACCGAATAAAAAGGCCCCTTTCGGGGCCTCTTCATTTCAAGGACCGATTCACGGGTAATGCCGCAAAACCGACCTCGACCTGGTAAATCAAGGTTAGTTAGCCGACCCCTCCGGGTCAAGCGGTTTCCCCAGTGAATCGACTGTTTTAAGCAAATCGTCTGTGGAGGCGAGGGGATTATCATGTCGGTCAGAAACGAAAGGGATGCGCGCACACAGTTGAGCCGGGAGAAGTACTTCTCCTTGCGGCCCAAACCACTGGAGCGCTGGATCTGGGAGCGGGGGATTCCGCAGGCCGCGGAGCGGGTATTTTGGGTTCACTGGGAGGAGGGTATGCGGCGGGGCGACTGGTGCAGCGAGCTATCGCTGCGGCAGGTTGCGCGGGAGTGCGCGGTCGATACCTCAACCGTCACCCGCGCATACCAGGCCTTGAAGCACCTGGGACTCTTGCGCCGCGAGGACCCGGGCCGCGATCCCGCGAATCCGTTCCGGCAATCCATCGCCATCACGGAGGTGCTCATTCCTCGCGAATTGTTGGTCAATCTCAGTCGCTTCCCCAACCGGAATCGCACCGTCGCGGCGGATGTGCCCGCGATCTCCGCACCCGGAGCCGCACCACAGACCGTCGAGGCGCCGAAGGCCCCGGTCCTGGGCCGAGGCGAAACCAAAGTGATCCTCGAGAAGCTCTCCGACTCGGAAAAGCAGGCTTATTTTGCCGCGTCGCGCGATCGGCGAGCCTCGATGTCCTTTGATGCCGAAACCAAGCTCACGCCCGAGGAACGGGGCAGGGTGCTTGACGTGTTGACCAGCCTGGCCAACGCAACCCCGAGCATCCCGAATCCATCGCCATCAAAAGCGGCTCCCAGGCAGGTCGGGAACTATGCGAAACCGCGGCGCTTATCGGCCCTGGAGGCCGCTCGAGTTCGGTCGGGCGTGCTCAATCTCGCCGCGCCCAACGGCGGTGCTGAGTTATTCCGTCAGGTGCTTTGGTCGATTGAGGAGGGGGCGCTGCGCCGATTCGACGCTCGACTCGCCCTGAATATCGCACTCAAGAAGATCCGCGACGGCGCCTGGACCAAACCCAATCGTCTACCGCCGAACTGGCTCGCCAGCGCACGCGCCGAGACCTGCAACGCTGCATGAGGAATAAGGATTTATGCCTAGGAGATTTAAACTCAAAGAAACAGAGGGACGGGCTTTCGCCCGATGGGGTGATTTCAAAAAAGGGAAGGCCCGGAGACTGATTCGACCGCGTGGAACAATGTCGTGGAACAATCTAGGCTTTCTTTCGCTTATAAATCAATCGCCTATCGCATTCCAGGACGGTCAAATGCGCCCTATGATCAGCCCTTCAACGCGCAAGGGCAACAGTGTTACCCTTGGCAGCATGAATTGCCGGATCAGTGAAGTGAGTCTGCGTGGCGTCTGCCGTGAGCTTCTGGGCGCCGGTAGGCCGGTCAGCCACCGAGTCTTACGGCAGGTACTTCACGAGCGCTTCGGCGCGACCGGCAAAACCGCTCGAGTGTTAAGGGTCTGGCGCGAAGAATCGGCGCGCCAGGCGGTGGCGGCGAAACAGACGAATGATCGTCCGCAGCCGGTCCCGGCGCTTCCGATTGATGTCCAACAACTCCAGCAGCGACTCCAACAGGCCGAGGCGCATGCGGCGGAGCAGACCGCTCGAGCGGAAGTTGCCGAGCTTCGCGAGCAGTCGCATCAAGATCGCTGGGCGCTCGAAATTGACCGCCTGCGGGAGCAGTTGCGCGCGCAACCGAACTACGCCCGCGAAGTGCGAACGCTGCAAAGCACCGTGACCCGTCTCACCGCGGAGCTCGCGGCGCTGCGAGGCGCGGCCGCCGGTACTGCAGCCGGGGAGGAGGGTCCCATTTCATGAGCGGTGTAGACTGACTTTTCGGAAGTGGGACCCGGCCGCCAGTTTGATTCACCTGTTCGCGGCATCGTCAAGAAAGGCGATGTAAAGAGGAGTTGGCCCCGATGAGCGCTCAAGACAAACTCGGTCTCGGCATGCTGATGTTTCTGGTGTTTTTCGTGATCGCATTTCTGCTGGTGCCGCGGGAGGTCTATCAAGAATACCTCGCGAGCTTGAAGGTCCGTGCAAGGGGACAAATCGTATCCGCGTTGGTCGTCGGTGTCTTCGCGCTGTCTTTACCGTACTTTTACGAAACACTCGTCGGCTTTGATAATCGCGGCATTGCTCTGTTGGTCCAGATTTTGATCGGTGCAGCCGCCTATTTTGTACTGATCGATGTAACACACTTCACCTACAAGACCTATTGGCAGCCGGCTTTAACAAAGCGTCGAAGAAAGTAGCGCGAGGTTCCGCGTAAGCGAGATCGGCGTATTTCAGTTGAGGGTGCTGGTCGGCCTTTGCTTGGCGAGATTCTCGCCGAGCCTCTGCGGGTAGGAGGGACTTTTACCCTTAAAGCTTCGCTCCCAAACAAACTTAAGATGGGTACGATCCTCGAAGCCCCGTACCTCTTTCTCGAGGACGGCATGCATCCACTCGGTCGAAACGCCTTCTGTCTCCGCAAACGCCCGGCTCACCATCCGTAGAAACTCAGCCACGAAGATGTTGTCGATGGACCGCGGAATCAGGACCGTTAGAAACACCGACCCGGTGTCATGTTCAAGATCGATGTGGAACACGGGTTCTTGCACTGTCGAATCCTACTGAAGTTGCATGCCCATTTAGCGCGTCTGCGCACCGCGGTTCAACGGCCATTTCTGCTGCAAATCGGCGGATTTGACGCCCTTCGCCAATGATTATCTTGATCGGATGGGGGAGGGGTTTGCTTGCCCGATCAAACCTATCACGCCGTTCTCGCCGTCAAGACCTGCGCGCGGCTGCGCCGTGCTCGCAAGCGCGCTTGCGCGCGGTCCTGACGGCTCCGCTGCGGCGTGCTCCGTCGAACTCGGGCAAACGCGCCCAGATCAGAATCGGAGAATACTCATGACTCAGTCAAACCCACTACCAGACAACGCGGACGCGATTACGATCGCGAGTTCAACATCCAGTTCCTGGCTTGCGCAATATGAGCGCGAGAGGCTCGAGAATGTCCGCCAGCATTTACCGGAGGCGCGGCGTCAGCTTCAAGAAGCGGGAGTCGCAAGTGTCCACATTAATTATGACGGCTGCGGAGACTCAGGCCAGATCGAGAGCATCACGTATACCGATGGGGATGGGAAACCCGTTGAGCTCGTGGGCAAGACCACGATAACCGAGGATCAGCTCATGGATCTGTTCTATGACTTGACTCAGGCACGCCACCCTGGCTGGGAGAACAACGACGGTGCATACGGCGAATTCGAATGGAACTTCACGGACGATACGCTAAAGCACACCCACAACGATCGATTCACCGACTACGACACCACGGAGCATGAAGGACTATGACTCACCCCATCTTTCACGCGCAGTCCTCGGTGCGTCGTTTCGGCGGAACGGTGGAGGACTACCAACCGATCCATGACTGGCTAGATGCCACGAAGGAAACGTTCTGCGACTTTCGCCACCGCGCGCTGCGGCATCACGCCCAGGGAGTTTTTGAGGCGGAACGCGTGTTTGGTGCGACGATCCGCAATAGCGATGGCAGGTTGGTACCAACGCGGTACATCGCTGAACAGCACATCAAAGAAGACTGCGGCGGGATCGTGCCATCGGTATCCGACTGGTTGTCCCGTATCCGCCCGGAAACCTGGATGAGTCGCGGATATTCACTCCCCGTCCCGGATCGCGCGGCACGCGATCCTTAATTTGCGCCTTGATGCGATTGCTCGGGCGTCAATCAGACGTTGGCGCTCGAGCGTTTCCCTCCCGGTTGCCTGCAACGGGCTTGTCCGGCTCACGGGCAGCAGCCGAGCGGCTCTAATGTGTCGAAGCAGTCCACACTTTACGAGGAGAATCACTGTGAAACGGGGTTGTAGCGGGGCGATGACGCGATTTGCCTGTCGGTATATAATGGCGCCCATGAGCAAGCCCTCCAAAGATGATCGCACGCCGGCAGAAAAGGCCGGGGCCACGGCGCGTATTGTTGGGAGCCTCAAGCATGAAGGCTATGTTCCAAACGCTGAGGATGAAGCGATTCATCAACGAGCCCTGCGGGGCGAAATCACCAGCGCAGAAGCCATCACGATTTTTCGTGAGCGTGGCCTTAAGCGAGAACAAAAGGCACTGACGCGCAAGCGTCCACAACCCGCGTAGTCGCTGCCGCAACGGTGGACGACTGGGACGCGTATTTCTGGCCGGGATCGGATGTTCTTAGAAACATCCCCGGATTCACAACCAACCAAGAACTGCGCCGGTTTGAGTATGCCGCTACACGGCAGCGCAGTGAAGAACTGGCTCTGAAGGCAATCCCCGGCCATTTCGATACCGCGCACTATCGCGAAATCCATCGATACCTCTTTCAAGATGTCTACGAGTGGGCCGGTGAGTACCGCACGGTGGAGTTTTCGAAAGGAAGTTCTGCCTTTGCACCGCTGAAGACTCCCGCGCATACCCTCGAAACCTGGGGAGAGAAGATTCTCGCTGATCTCGCCACCGAGAATCACCTGAAGGGATTGAAGAAGGCCGCGTTCGTCGAGCGGCTCACGCACCATTACGGTGAACTTAATTTTTGGCATCCGATGAGAGAGGGCAATGGCCGCGCGACCAAGGAGTTCTTGTATCAACTCGCCAAGCAAGCAGGGTACGAACTCGAGTTCCAACGGGTAGGCGCCAAGACGTGGAATACCGCCGCAGAGCGGCAGGCGAGCGGCGATGATCCACGCCTGGCCTTGGACGTGTTCAACAAGATCACGACACCAAGTCGAGCCATCGCCTTTCGCGACGAACACATCCTCGATGCCGTGAAGCAGTTTCCCGAGCTGCAGGGGGCGGCGGATGCGCTCGCGGCGGCGAAGGGCAAGAGCGACGCCGAGTACGACGCCGACACGGCGCGGCTGTTCCTGGCGAAGGTCCAAGCCCAACTGCTCGAGCGCCTGAGTACGGGCGATATCATCCAGCCTCGGGCTGCGGGGTCGCCGGCTCCAGAGCCGGGGGACGCGTACATCCGCAACGGTCCGTAATGATGGGCCACAGTGGTTTCGACGTGTCCACCACCGACACGATCGTATAGGTCACGCCCCCAGCGGCTCACGCCAGCAATTGCGTCTATCCAGTGGTTGGGCTGCCCACGAAATCTAGGAAGTCTTGCCCATCGCTCCGGTTGCCGAGTTCGCTGGCCATTGCATCGGCACGCTGCTTCTTCAACCTTTGAGCCTGATTGCGCAACTCCCTACTTTCCAAGTGAAGCGAATAGATGCGCTGGCCCTCGGTACTTTCGCCTAACGTGAGCGCTTCGTTGTCTCTTGAATTGGCTCTGCGTTCCAGCGACCGTATTTCAGCCCAAAGCTCAACCATCGGGTGCGACTCGTTGCCAGCGCTGCCAATAAGGAAACCGTTGCCATCCACTTCTGTGTGATCGACCACGATCTGCGATTCCATGACGGCTTCGCCCTTACCCTTGATCGTTTCAAGCGTCGCCCGTCGCTCGGATAGTATATTTTCGCCAGCCGGCCCGCGACGCATGAAGCGGTACACGTACACGTCAGTCATTGGAGTTCTCCCTTCATACGACAAATCGGCTTCTGGATTGTAGGTCTTACACCTCAAGACCTTCTGTACGCTGCCGCACATGGCTCCTGAGGAGGCACCGATGATCAGTTTGCTGGAAGACGTACAAAACCGGCTCGGTGTGGGGGTTCATTGTTAAATTCAACAAACGAGGAAGTCGGAATGGGGGAGCGCTGCTGGACTGCTACTTTTTTTACGATAGCGGACACCCACGAGAGCCTCGATCGCCTAGAATGGCGCTGGATGCGGGGCGTGCCCGGAAACGATGCGTGCTCTTTAAGAAACTAGATACACCTCGGAGTTCTGTGGAAGTTCTCTCGACGGCGCCTATAAAAAACCACTTACTCGCCGCGCTGCCGCATGCGGAGTCGCAGCGCTGGCTGCCGCTCCTGGAACCCGTCGATTTGCCGCTGGGCGAAGTGCTTTACGAGTCGGGCACTACGCTAAGCCACGTCTATTTTCCAACGACCGCCATCATTTCGCTGCTGTACGTGATGGAAAACGGCGCCTCAGCAGAAATTGCCGTCGTCGGCAATGAGGGCATCGTCGGCATTTCCCTGTTCATGGGAGGAGAGTCCACCTCCAGCCGCGCGGTGGTGCAAAGTGCGGGTAAGGGATTTCGACTGAAAGCGCAAACAATGAAACAGGAATTCAACCGAGCGGGTTCCGTGCTGCGCTTGTTGCTGCGCTACACCCAGGCTTTGATAACCCAGATGTCGCAAACGGCGGTCTGCAACCGCCACCACTCGCTTGACCAGCAACTATGCCGTTGGCTGTTGCTGAGCTTGGACCGTTTGGAGGGCAACCAGCTGGTGATGACGCAGGAACTGATCGCCAACATGCTGGGGGTCCGCCGTGAAGGCGTGACCGAGGGCGCGCTCAAACTACAGCACGCGGGATTGATTCAATACGCGCGCGGGCACATCACCGTGCTCGACCGAGCAGGGTTAGAAAAACGAAGTTGCGAGTGTTATGGGGTGGTGAAAAAAGAATATGACCGCCTTCTACCTGGGAAGCCGGCTAAGTAGCATTAGCCAGTTTTCGTTACTCGATCAGGTCGTTTTGTCCCAGCCCATTCTGATCATCGTTTCGACGCAATTTCTCGGCAAATACGATGCCCATTGCAAAATGTTTCTTTCTGAGCGTGCGGAATCAGCAGCATCAGCACGCGCGCCGATCCGCCCTGCAATGTTTAGCGACTCTAGGAGAAGTTCTGCGCCATCGTCCTGCTGCATTTGTGCGCCCATATACGTCGCTCTTCTCCATTCTTGTGGATGTTGTAACAGTTGCACGGGACGTGCAGTGTGGTCTGTGCGCTAACACGCTTAGGTCTCCGATCACGTCGCCGCTACATTGTAACTGTGCGCCAAAACCCGTCGCAGAAAACAGCCGATAGAACTGAAGAGAGGGCTTGCCTCCTTCTCTCAATCCTAACCCATCGTTCCCGCCGTCATGGTCGCTCCGTTGCTCACGCTCCGCGCTCCTCTACTCGCCGAGTGGCCTCCGGCCAGCCAAGACGGCTCCGCTGCGATGGGTCTCCTCCGATCCACGGACAATCCGCCCGGGACAAGGAGAGAGACACGGGCATCGAAATCCTTTATATCCGTGACGAGTGCGGTGAATTTATTCCTGCCGGGGCGATGATATGGTCGCTGCGGCCAAGGCCCACTTGAGCCACCGCGTGCGGCGTGAAACGACGTTGAGCAGCTCGCGAGCGACCGGAGATTTGTTAAATCTCAAACTCTGCGGGAAGTCGTTAGGGAAGCTCTGAAGCAGAACGCCGCGGCGGTCATTCTGGTACATCCGCGTCCGAGTGGAATTGCCGAGCCGTCCCAAGCCGACGAGTTGATCAGCCACCGCCTCACCACCGGAGTCAAAATGCGTCAATCGCCAGGGTTCCGGCGTACCAATCGTGAGGAAATCAGGGCGACCAGGCCGGGGAACCTCGAAAAAACCAGGATTGCGCCTCGTATATTCGGCTGCCTATGTACGTTACGGCACGGAACGGCATACCGGGCAAGCGGATAATAGAGATAGATAGCCTTGGTGACCGACTGGCGGAATCTGGGATCTGAAAGGTTTTTTGGCCGGATAGCCGTCACCGGGGCCTGGACATTAGATGACGATCAAATCTGAACGCGGAACTCCAAACCGTGTCGGGTGAACTCCTCACCGAAGTGCTCGTGAAGAGCGAGCAAATCAATGGGCGAATAAAGCAATCAGCCGAAGAGCTATCGTCGGTCAACGCCGATATTGCGTACGCACTTACCAGCAGCGACCCACTGCCGGGAGTGAAAAACGCTGCCGACAAAAGTTCGGCCGTCGTAAGGCAATTGCATGATGCGTCGGAGAAACTAACGGCGGTGAATCAAGCGCTGCAGATGGAAATCAGAGATCGGACCCTGGTCGACCATCAATTGGCCGCGGCGGTCGAACAGGAGGAAGGTTCTCGCAATGCCGCGTTGCATGACAAGTTGACAGACTTGCCGAACCGCGTGCTATTCGGCGATCGGCTGGAACATGGTATTGCGCAGGCGAAACGGCATCGGTGGAACCTTGCTGTTATGTTCGTGGATCTGGATAAATTCAAGAGCATCAACGATACGTATGGCCATCAGGCAGGCGACGCCGTCCTGCAAACTGTTGCAATGCGGCTCAAGCACACTACGCGCAACGACGATACGGTCAGCCGCTTTGGCGGCGACGAATTTCTATGCGTGCTGACTGAGCTTCACGAGCAAAACGAAATTGCGATGATTGCCGCAAAGATTCTCAAGGCGATTCAAGCGCCTTGCTGCCTGCGTGTAGGTGATGTCATCGTCAGCCCATGTCTCGAGGCCAGCATTGGCATCTCGGTGTTCCCGAAAGACGGCGCGAATGCCACTGAGTTGATCAACCGCGCGGACGAAGCCATGTATGGGGCCAAAGCGAACAAATCAGGGTTTGCATTTGCACATTAGAGGTCTGCACTGGTTATGTACGGTGTCGCACAGACGGGCCCTTTTGCAGAGCGGTAGTTTGCCAAGATGCTCCACGAATTCTTAACGTCGAATCGTCAACTATTAATTAGTCGTTGTAGGGAAAAGGTCGCCAAAAGGTTCGCGCCAACTGAAACCCCGGCGACGATTGATCACGGCGTGCCGCTATTCCTGCAACAGCTTGTCGAAACCCTTCGAGAGGAGCAAAAAACGGACTTTCGGAGTGTCGATTCACCGCCAGCGCCGGCCCCTACGGACATCGGTCGCGCGGCGGCCTTACACGGCGCGGAATTACTGCGTCAAGGATTCAGCGTCGACCAAGTGGTACACGACTATGGGGACGTGTGCCAAAGCGTTACGGCGTTAGCGGTCGAACAGGAGATAGCCATCTCCACCGACGAGTTTCGCACACTCAATCGTTGTCTCGACAACGCGATTGCGGACGCGGTCGCGTCATTTGGGTCTGCCCGCCAGACATCGATCGACCGCCAAGCGGAAACGTTACAACAACGCTTGGTTATTTATGCCGCCGAACACCGACGGCTGATCGAAATCGCCATCCAGTCACTCGCTGCAATCAAGACTGGTAATATAGGAATAAGCGGAGCCACTGGCACACTGCTCGCTCATGCTTTGGACGAACTACACTCCCTTACCGACCGAACGCTGCCGGAGATTCGTCTCGCATCGCCAAGCGCCAAGGCAGTGTCTGCCTAGGTCGGCGGGGAACACGTCGTGGCCGCCGGCCAGGACGTTATCTGGGTTGGCGAGGGGGCGCTTTCAGTTGTGACGGTGCAGCGCAGTGTTCCTTCGAGTACATACCGGTTCCTCGTTAACAGTATGACTGTGAGTTTCGCCAGCGATCCGGCGCGCCACCTCATAGCGCGAGCCAGCGCGGCGAGCATCCGAGCGCGTCACAATATTCATTCATCCTCCTTGCATTCGCGCTGCCGACATCCTGCCCAAGAAGTCGCCTCAAGGGTAAATTGATCGTTACTGGCCCAGTTCCGTATGCGATTTGCCGTAGCACGTTTGAGTTCATTTCGTTAGAAGACGCCGGCGGCGCAGAAACCCAGCAGGGTAAGGCTTGCCTTGAGTGGGGCAGGGTATCCCACCGTTCTCGCCGTCAAGGCCTGCGCGCGGGCTTCGCCCGTGCTCGCAAGCGCGCGGCGCGCGGCCTTGACCGCTCCGCTGCGGCAGGGGGGTAAGGGGCGTCGGCAAGCCGCCGACGCACTTCCCACTTCAAAGGACATTCGCATGAATACCCACGTCAGCAATCATTCCAGTCCCGCATCCGTTGTGCTTGCGATCAGAAATCTCGCGCTGAAAAGCATCGAACCCTCCGCGACCGCGGTTCAAGAGCGCCGGCGCACGCATTACGACGCTGCGGCGCTCAAGGACTTGGCGGAGAACATCAAAGCGGTCCAGGTGATCGAGCCGATCATTGTGCGGCCCAAGATTGGCGGCAAAGAGCCGGAGCGATTTGAAATCGTCGCGGGCGAGCGGCGCTGGCGAGCGAGTCGAGAGGCGGGTCTCGACACCATTCCGGCGATCGTCCGCGCGCTCGATGACAGCCAGGTGCTTGAGATTCAGTTGGTCGAAAACCTGCACCGCGAGGGACTCCACGAGTTGGAAGAAGCGGAAGGGTACGAAATCCTGATGCGGCAGCATCATTACGATATCGAGCAGCTGTCCGCGAAAATCGGCCGCAGCCGTGCGTACGTTTATGCGCGGCTCAAGCTCTTGGCGCTCGATAAGAAAGCGCGCGAAGCCTTCTACGCCGGCAAACTCACGGCGGCGACGGCACTGCTGCTCGCGCGCATTCCGGTGCCGGCGCTCCAGCAGGAGGCACTCAAAGCGATCACACAGGGCTGGCGCGGCGACCCCATGTCGTTTCGCGACGCGCAGCAACACATTCAGGATCATTACATGACGCGTCTCAAGGATGCCCCCTTCGATCAAAAGCTAGCCGATTTGGTGCCGGGTGCTGGTCCCTGTGGCAAGTGCCCGAAACTGAGCGGGAATCAGCCGGAATTGTTCGGTGATATCAAGAATGCAGACGTCTGCACGGATCCGGCCTGTTACGCCAATAAGCGCGCGGTCTGGGGAAAACGGATCGAGGCGCAGGCCAAAGCCGAAGGGCGCACAGTTCTGAGCGGGAAGGACGCAAAGCGAATTGCGCCGTACGGCGTCAACTCGACGCTGCAAGGCGGCTATGTCTCCTTGGACAAGCGCTGCCACGAGGATTCGAAAGGGCGCACGTATCGGCAACTTCTAGGGAAAGACTTCAAGGCGGACATCTTGCTGCAGGACATTGAATCCGGTCGCATGGTAGAAATTATCAAACCGAGCGAACACAGTGACGCGCTCAAGGCGAACGGACTCCGTGCCGAACCCGTTCCACGAGGCAACGACAGGGAGCGCGCGCAGCAGCAGGCCGCAAAGCGGGAAACGCTGTTTCGCGAGCGTGTCTTTGATGCGATTCGCGCCAAGACACCGAACGCAATTGCTGGTGCGTATTTGCGCGTCGTGGCTCACACAATGTGGCAGGTTACTGCATACGATTCGCGCATCCGTCTCGTGACGCTATGGAAATGGGCAGGCAAAGAGAAAGCCAATGAGGTGGTCTACCAAAGTGATGCGCGCATCGCAAAACTGTCGGAAGAGGAACTACGCCGTCTGGTTGTCGATTGTGCCCTCATTCATGAGGTCCGCGCGAGCGCGTATGACATGAGTAGGCCAACCAACCTGCTCGAGACGGCCAAGCGACTACGCATCGATACCGACGAGATTCGCAGAGTGCTGAAAGGCGAACAAGCGGCCAAGAAGGCGGTACGCGAGCGAAATGGCGTCCAAAGAGAGCCCAAGAAGAAGTCCGCCAAGTCGAAGACGGCTACAGCTTCCTAAATCGTTGGTTGCTGACGGGCCCGGACCTCACGGGCATTAGCGCCGGCCGAGTAGCACTGCTCGGCCGGCGCTTTTTTTGCTTCGCTGAAGCGTGCACGACCATAACTCAATGGAGGGTAGTTGCCTGTGCCTTGGCACGGTACCACGCCGTTCTCGCTGTCAAGACCCTGCGCGCGCGCGAAGAGCGCGCGTGCTCGGCGAGTCGCGTGCGTGGCGCACGCGAGTCCTGACAGCTTGCGCTGCGGCGTGCAGGGCAAGAGGCGTCGGCAACATCGCCGATGCCCGATTAGAGGAATCCTGCATGGATACCCAATTGAGTTTTCTCTTCCTAGAAACTGCCTCATCAGTCGCCAGCGAACCCCTCCGAGCTCCCCGACAACGCCCGCCAGAATCCTTATCGGCGGAACCTGAAGACTTCAAACCGCCAGTGCTAGAAGGCGAGGGCGGACGATCCGAGTCACCAGGGCTCGCACATGCGAGTAATTTCCTCCTCAATCGCGCTGAATCAATCGTGCAAGGCGGACCCAAGGCACGCGCGCGGGCAAACATCGCGGCGATTCAGTTGCTGAAAGAACTGGCCGCCAGCGGCCGTCAGGCCGATTCCACGGAGCAGCGGATCCTCGTTCAATACGTCGGTTGGGGTGGTCTGCCGCAGCTATTCGACGAGAGACAGGACGATTGGGGCTCATTGCGGGCGGCCCTGCATTGCGTCTGCAGTGACGACGAATATCGAGCCATGCGCCGCTCGACCCAGGATGCGCACTACACGAGTCTGTCGATTGTCGACGCCATGTGGCGCGGTCTCACCCATTTGGGCTTCACCGGCGGTCGGGTCCTCGAGCCCGCGGTTGGAACCGGGCATTTCTTGGGGCTCATGCCGGGGGTTGTGCGTGAGCGATCGACCGCTCTCGCCGTTGAGCTCGATCCGATCACTGCCCAGATCGCGCAACAGCTCTATCCCGGCGCGCGCATTCATGGCGGGGTGGGGTTTCAGCAGTTTGGCACTCGCGAGGCAAGCTTTGATCTTGTCCTGGGCAATCCGCCGTTCGGCAGCCAGTCGGTGCTCGATCCCCATCATCGGGAGTTGTCGGGACTCTCTGTTCATAATTACTTCTTCTGCCGCGGCGTGCAAGCACTTCGCCCGGGCGGTGTGCTCGCGATGGTTGTGTCCAGGTATCTAATGGACGCAGAGCAACCGCGCGCTCGGCAATACCTCTTCGAGCGTACCCGGCTCCTGGGAGCGATTCGATTACCCAGCACCGCATTTCTGGAAAGCGCCAATACGCAGGTAACGACCGATGTCGTGTTCCTGCAGCGGCGCGGAACCGATGAGTGCGCTGATGCGCTGGATTGGACCCGCACGGAGCTGGTAGAAGATCCGGCCGGTGGCGATCCGATTCGATTGAACGTCTACTTTCGTACGCACCCCGAACAGATCCTCGGTCGGCTGCAGCGAACTCGCGACCGCACCGCGTTCGCCGCTCAGCCCACCGTTGTCGCTACCGGAGATTGGATTCAGAGCCTGATCGAGCGGGCAGAGCGATTGCCGTGCGGCATCCTGCGAACCAATCCCGACGTGAGGATCCTCTCCCCGGCGAGCGAGCGGCAATTTGACTCGGACGCGGCCGGCCGCGCCAAGGTATACGGCTTGTTCGTCGATCCTACGCAGGGAGATGTCCTACGCCGGCTACCGAATGTCGACGGCGAACACCGAGTGCAGTGCGTTTGCGCACGGAGCCATGGCGGCTCGCTGACGTATCAACGCCTGGTGCGAATGCTCGAGCTGCGCGATCTATTGCGCGTCCAGTTAGCACTGGAAACCTCTGCGGCCCAGGAGGGGGAGATTGAGTCGCACCGTGCGCAACTCCGTGGCCGCTACGACAGTTTTCGGCGCGCCTACGGCTATCTTAACGACGCGGCCAACGCCGCCGCCGGCCGCGAAGATCCCGAATGGCCCTTGTTGCTTGTATTGGAGAGCGGGTACGACCGGGGCCTGTCGGTTGCGGTCGCACTAAAGCGCGGGATATCGCCCCGCATACGCAGCGCTCAAACCGGCCCTATTTTATCGCATCGCGTCCGCTGGCCGCACGTCGCACCCACGACTGCCGCCACGGCGAGCGACGCCCTGTTGTTGTCACTCGCCGAACATGGAAGCCTGAATCTCGACTATATGCAGCGGCTGACGGGTCGGCCCGCTTTACAGCTGCTTGGTGAACTCGGCGAGGACGTCTACCTCGATCCTGACGACGGGTGGCAAACGCGAGATGCGTATCTGTCCGGCCCGGTGAAGGCCAAGCTCGCCCAAGCGCGTCGTGTGCTCGGCAGCGGGCAGGCACAATTTGACCGTAACGTCCGTGCGCTGGAGGCCATCATTCCCGCAGATATTCCGGCGACGGACATACATGTGCGTGTCGGTGCTCCCTGGCTGCCCGGAGCGGTTATAGGCGACTTCGCGCACTTCCTGTTCGCGGGCGCGGTCAAAGCACAGTTCACGTACCTGCCGGCAATCGGGCAATGGGCGGTCTCGCTCGAGATATTCGATCGCGTCGCCAATACCCAAAAATGGGGCACCGAACGACGGCCGGCCCATGAGTTGCTGAAGGCTCTGCTCAACAACCAGTCGATTCGCGTCTATGACGTACTTCCTGACGGCCATTCTCAATTCAACGAGTCCGAAACCCAGGCCGCGCAAGACTGCAGCACACGCATTGAAGCGGCGTTCGCGGACTGGATCTGGAATGACCCCGACCGGCGCGAACAGCTGACGCGGCTCTACAACGATCGATTCAACACGCACGTCGATCGAGTCTTCGATGGCTCGCATCTCGCGCGCCCCGGCGCGGACGGGCGGAAGGTCTTGATCGGGCAAAACCCCATGATTCAGCTTCGGCCGAATCAGCTCAACGCGGTCTGGCGCATGGTGCAGACCCGTGGCGGGCTCTTAGATCACGTGGTCGGCGCCGGCAAAACCTACGCGATCATCGCGACGATTATGGAATTGCGTCGGCTCGGCCTCGTAAAACGGCCCCTCGTCATCGTCCCGAATCACCTGTTGCTGCAATGGGCGAGCGCGTTCCAGGATCTGTATCCCGGCGCCCGGGTATTGGTCGCCGGCAAAGAAGACTTTCAACGCGAACGCCGCCAGCAACTCTTCGCCCGCATCGCAACTTGTCAGTGGGACGCGGTGATTATCGCGCATTCTTCCTTCGGGTTCATCGACCTGCCAGCCGAAGAGTTGAAAGAGTTCTTAAGCGAGCAAATTCGCGACCTTGAAACATCGATCCGCCTGGCCGAAGCGAACGAGGGGCGTAGGGGCCGGAGCGTCAAGCGCATGCAAAAGCTCCTCGCTTCGATCGCAACCCGTTTGCAAGCCACGATCGAAGCCCAGCCGCGCGACCGAGTCGTGAACTTCTCCGAACTCGGCATCGATTTCCTGGCCGTCGATGAGTCGCACGAATACAAGAACCTGGCCTTTTCCACCTCGCTCCACAACATCGCGGGCCTGGGAAGCACGACAGGATCGCAAAAGGCGATGGACCTGTTCATCAAGGTCCGATCACTTCAGCGGCGATTCGCTGGCCGCCACGTCTTGTTCGCAACGGGGACCCCCATCTCGAACACGATCGCCGAGATGTTCACGGTGCAACGCTATCTGCAGTTCGAGAGACTGCGGGGTCTGAATCTCGTGCATTTTGATGCTTGGCAGACCACGTTTGCGGCGCGCACCACGGATTGGGAGATCGATGCCACGGCGAGTGGCTATCGCCTCAAGGAGCGCTTGGCGCGCTTTTGCAACTTACCCGAACTCATGAGCATGTATCGAGAGTTTGCGGACGTGATCACGCGCATGGACTTAGACACGGAACGCGCGGCGCGCGGCCTGCGCCCAATGACGCCTCCGGTGCAAGGGGGTGCCCCAGAGAATGTCGTCGTGGAGCGCTCGCCGGCGCAAGCCCTCTACATGGAGCTCATCGTGAAACGGGCCGAGAACCTCCAAACGGCCGGTCAATCCAATGATAACATGCTCTGCATTACCAACGATGCACGCAAGGCGGCTCTCGACATTCGCTTGGTATTCCCGAGTGCCGTAGATTACCCAGAAAGTAAGGTCAATATTGCGATCAAGCGGATTCTTGCCATATGGGAGACGTGGCGTGAACAACGCGGGACGCAGCTCGTATTTTGCGATCTTTCAACCCCGCGCGGCGCCCGCGCCCGCGAATTGGCAGCCTTGCAAGCGCTGCGACATCGCGCCGACAAGGGCGAGGAAGCCGCGATCGAAGCGCTGTCCGAGTACTCGTTTGCCGATTTGGAGTCCTTGGATAGCGCAGCGTTCGACGTATACAACGATATCCGCTCGAAGCTGCTCGCGTTCGGCGTACCGCCTGGGGAGATAGCTTTCATCCATGACGCGCACACGGACCAGCAGCGCGATAAGCTATTCGCCGACGCCAATTCTGGGCGGCTGCGTATTCTTTTGGGCTCAACACGCAAACTCGGCGCCGGTACCAACGTCCAGGCGCGGCTCGTTGCGCTTCATCAGCTGGACTGTCCCTGGAAACCATCCGAAGTCGAGCAGCGCGAAGGACGCATCCGACGGCCCGGAAACACCTTCTATGAGGGCACGTCTGATGAGCCAGGCATTCCAGGCTTCGAGGTCCAGATCTGTCGATACGCGACACGACAAACATACGACTCTCGAATGTGGCAAACAGTCGAAGCCAAGGCTCGATTTATCGAGCAGCTCCGTCGAGGCACATCTGAACGAGCCGCCGAGGATATCGCCGCGCAGGCTGCGACCGCCGCTGAGATGAAGGCCGCCGCCTCTGGTAATCCGTTGATCATCGAGGAAGTGCAGCTTCGCACGCAGATACATCAACTCGAGAACCTGCGCCGAACCCACCAGGCGCGACAGCACCAATTGCAAGACGTGATCCGCCGCCGGGAGACCTACAGACCCGCCCGACAAGAGCGATTGCTGGGGCTGCGCGCCGATCTCGCCCACCGACAGTCGACGCCTGGCGAGTTTGCTGGACTTCTATTGGATCACACACATTTCAACGAGCGAAAGACCGCAGGCAACGCGTTGATTCGGCGCTTAATCGCGATGCGCAAAACACGTAACGAATGGCAAAAGCACGTCGGTGGCTATCGCGGATTCACCCTTCATCTGGGCGTCATCCCGATGACCAGTCTACCGCAGTTGGCGCTCGAAGGACCGGGTGCACAGTCTCACACCATTGCGTACGCGCCGGGTGACACGTTGGATGCGGTGGGTCTCACGCGACGCTTGGACGGGATTCTGGATCGGCTCGAGTCAGACATCGTACAGCTCGAGGAGTATGACGCACGACAGGAGGCGGAATGTCACACGGCCCGGCTCGAGATCGGGCAGCCATTCGATCGGGAAGCTCATTACCAGGCCTGCAGAGCACGTCATCGCGACGTGTTGGAGTTACTCAAACCCGATAGGTCACGCGCAACGAATGCAGAAAGCGCGACAAGCCCCGCCTTGGCGTAATCGCCAGTAGCACGATTCGAATGGAACACGCGTCTTGTCGTGGCTGCTCGTACCCTCGGTGACAGTGACTCGGGGGTTCGTCGGCCAGTCGCCATAGATCCGTCCACGCGTTGGTCGACTTGGATAACTGAAACAGGACAGGAGATGCCTGCCTCTTGCATCGTACCACGCCGTTCTCGCCGTCAAGGCCTGCGCGCGGGCTATGCCCGTGCTCGCAAGCGCGCTTCGCGCGGCCCTGACGGCTCCGCTGCGGCGTGTGGTTTTCACGGACACGCAGGCATTTCCGCCGGCGGTCAGAAAACCCAGAGGGCAGAATCATGAATGACGTCAGCAACCATGTATCCATACCGACCACACACCCCCGCACGAAACCCGCCTCGGCACGTACTTATCGCGCGGCGCTGCAGGATACGGGTGCATCCCGATTGACAGAGGAGGAGATTGCCACCGTCACGAAAGCGTTGGTCATTCTTGAGAACAAAGTAGTTCGCAAGCTCGGGCCCGGCGATTTACTGGGTAGTCCAGCACGCGTGAAGCAGTGGTTGACACTACATTACGGAATGTTAGATCGAGAGGTGTTCGGTCTCTTGTTTCTCGATAAACGGCACCGCTATTTAGGGCATCAACAACTTTTTACCGGAACCATTGACGGATCGAGCGTGCACCCCCGGGAAGTGGCTCGATCCGTTTTCGAATACAACGCCGCCGCAGTGATCGCACTGCACTGCCATCCAAGCGGAGTGGGCGAGCCGTCGCAAGCGGACGAGCTCATCACCCAACGTCTCAAATCTATGCTCGAGCTAATTGACGTACGACTTCTCGACCACTTCCTCGTCGCAGGAAATCAAGTGGTCTCTATGGCCGAACGTGGACTTGTCTAACTTAATCGCGCGAAACACCGTGGCGGCTCGCTGGCGGTCACGGTGTTTCACCTCATTCATTAGGAGATCACATCATGAGCACACGGGAAGAAAACATTGGAGCTGCCGCGCGCGAGGGGCAGGAGATGCAGGACCAGCAGGAAGTGCGCCGCGGCGACCTCAAGTGGGCACGAGAGTGGCGCGATGGAAACGCGCGATGTCCGTACTGCGCGGGGACCGAGTTCGACATTGTCGATCTGAACGCGGAGGGTCGAATGCGCTACGAGACTTTCAGATGTAAGACAAACGCATGCAAGGCCCGATGGAAAGTGGAATACCGAGAGACGGCATTAATCCTCCTGCGAGACGACGCGGATTGCGAGGACGACTGGATCGAGCTCGAGATATTCGATCAATCAAACGGAGGTCAACCCTCCACGGACGACCACGCTCGCCGCACCTTTACTGAGCGTGAAGCGGCCACAATCCTGGGGGCGCTACGATATTGGCAGCGCGAAGGGGCTATGACCGCTGGGCACGAGCGAGACATCGAGACCGACTTTGATCGCCTCAAACCGCTCTGCGCTGAGGAAGTTGATGCGCTTTACAAGCGCATCAACCGTAGTGACGACGTTCGACAAACGAGCTGAAGAAGCTGTCCCGACCGCACCGACGCTATTCGCTGTATGTTGATGCGGCGGCTGATTCAGTTCATGTCAGTCGCAAAGTGAGTATTTGAACTAATCCTCAAAACGACCGTGGCGGTGATCGGCACTAGTCGTGTACGGTCGACGATCCGCCGGCACGAGGCTTCGGAATCCAGGGGCTCTATAACGGAAGGGGGAGGGTTTGCCTGTGCCTTGCGATGGTACCACGGCGTGCTCGCCGTCAAGGACGAGGGCGTGGACGCCCTCGCCGCCTTAGGGCGGTCTTCGATCCTTGACCGCTGCGCGCGCCGTGATTCTCCCCAAGGCGGGCAATCCCGCCCAACACGACCTGGAGAGTTTCCTATGACGCAGACCGCACCCGAACAAAATGACACACAAAAGATCGAAGCGTACCTAGTGTTAGAGGACGCTCGCATTGGCACTCTACCCAGACACTTTGGCGCTCGAATGATGACCGTCGAAAACGGGGTCTACAACTTCATGCGGGAGTTCGCGTCCGAATATAAGGGCGGCGTTTGGGATTTCTACGAACTCAGCAACGGCGGCTTCTACATGGCGCCGCATTGTGAGCCAGTCAAGTTCAGCGTTCATAGCAACGGGTTCGAAGGCACGTTGTCTGCAGACGCGGCCGGAATAACGGTGTGTCTATTTACGTTCAGTCACTTCTCGTTCCAATACCCGGCCAATGAGGTATTCAGCCGTCACTTCTACAGACTGAGAGAGTTCGCGCTAGAACATAAGGAAGCCGGGTTGATCATCTCGGCCGTTGATTAAGCGGTGGCTCGACGCGCCGATTCTCGCCCATCGCAAGGGTCAGCGCCGTGTTTTTGCAACGCCCAGCGGCAGTGGGGAAAGGATCGAATGGATCAGCAACACGACGCCGAGGAGGCACCATCATGAACAAGGCGATCAACATCAAACAGATTCCAGTGTGCTCCCGATGTGGCTCAGACAATGTCGCGGCCGACGCTGCCAGCACGCTGAGATGTTCAGAATCAAGAATGGGGCGTCTCCAACATTTTCGATAAGGGTCACAGCCGTAGTAACGGCGATGCCGAAAACATCACGTTTGCTTGGATAAAAGAAAGTGCGCAGGAGCTACGATCATGAAGAACAATTCGCCTCTTAGCCCGCAGGACTTCGGGGGGCTCGTTGTGGCTGACTTACAACGTAAGTCGAAGTCCGGTCGCGGCAGCCGGCATGGACAGTCGACATCGGGGCGCACCGGCCGGACGCGGGCGAAGAGCGTCATCCGCGAGGACGTTAGAATCAACGTGGATCTCTGGATCTATGTTATTTCGCTGCTCAACCGCTAACCGGAATGCCGGCCGCACAGGGGCGAGAACTCTTGCGCGGCCTTAGCCCAAGGAGGCTCAAGAAGTCACCTTGTGCATCTCCTTGGAAACCGGCCATGATGCCGATAGCTGTACAAAAAAACGTACAGCAATAGTGTGGCAAACGACAGACGGGAGGCGTTATGAGGATGCAACAAATCGCGCTCGCTATCGGGATGGTCCTGGCCGGGTGCACGTTGTCGCCACTGCGAATCAAGCCAGGCGATACAGCCGTCTCGCATGAGCCGGTCCCGATCGAGACGCCCGCCGCGGTGTCGCTCGATGAGCCGGGAAGTTATACCTACGAGTTACTGACGCCCGAGCAAACCCAGCTCGCGCAGGTCTTTGACGACACACGCCGAACCTACCTCACCTTCAACGATCAGGTGCCGTTGGGACTCTTGATCTTCGATGAGAGCGGTCGGGCGGTTTCGTTCACGGTGGGTGAGCGCACGGCGATCGTCGCGGGGGTACGCGCCGGTCTTCTCGTGCGCACACCGACCAAGAGCAGCTACGCGCAGGCACCGACGCGTGCCGCGCTCGCTCGGGTCCCATCGGTCGAGAGGGGAGGGGAGGAGGGCGCGCCCTGGTTGCCGGCGGAGCTTGCCGCAGCTCGTGCCGAGATTCTGCGCACGTAGCAACGCTTGAGTGGTTTGTCCGCTGAACTCGATAAGGCCTCGCGCGGTGAGCCGTCGGTACCCTTAAAGCAATTACGTTCGGAGATCGAGGAAATCCAAACCGCGATCAATGGGGTCACCGCGACCCTGGTGCGAGCTCACTTTGCCTCGGGGAGCGCACTGCTGGCGCTGTCGACCGAGGCGAAGAGCGCACTCCTGGCGGCCGCCGCGCGTGCCGATGAGATTCGTATTCGGGGCGGCACTGATAATTCGGGCTCGGTGACGGTGAACGAGTTGCTCGCCCGAGAACGAGCCAACAGTATGCGCCGGCTGTTGATCGACGGCGGGATCGCGGCAGAGAAATTACAGACAAGTTCCTCGCATGGCGAGTACATCGCGACGAACTCGACGGTGGCGGGACGTGCGCAGAATCGCCGGGTGGATGTCGTGTTCGCAAACCACGAGGCTAGTCGAACGCCGGTCGCACAAAATGAGCCGAATCCGGGGCCGCACGCTGAGCAGTGAGTCGCCAGACGATGAGATTCGGTAGAAGTCATGAAATCAGCCGTCTTCGATGAAGCGAAGGGAATGGATGATGCGGGCGATTCTCGAACTGGAAGAACCCAAGTCTGCGGGTGATTGCCCGGTGATTGAGGTGCGCGAAATGGTGACGTCGACGTAGATTCATCGCATCTGAACCGTCAGGGGTCGTCGCGGCGGCCGCGAGCGGGCTGCTCCGGGGTCCGCTTCGCTGCCGCCCGCTGCGCGGGCCGGCTGCGCCGCCCTGCACATCCCTCGACCTTGCGCGTTCCACGCGCTGGAAGACTGCCCACAAGCCCCAGCCATGCGGAGTAGAGCTTCGGAGTCGAGGCAGGCCGACTCGTCACGCAGAAGCGGATCCACGTGCGGGCCTATTAGCGCGCTGCGTCACCATGCCTTTTCCTGTGTGCCCAAGAGAGCGCGCCTCGATTCTCACAACAGGGGCAGACGATAAACGTGCGCGCAGTCAATGCAAGGGCACTCGCCCAAGCGCTCGTGTCCCTTCGGGCAGACCCTTGCATTGCCCGCTTCTCCGCACGTTTCTCGATTCCTTGTTGTGAGAATCCATTCACGCTCAAAGACACACAGGAGAACGCACAGTGACTCAAATCAACGAATCGACCCGCACCGAACTTCAATCCGCTACTACGGAAAGAAAATCGAAGGGGGGTCGGCGGAAAGGTAAGGCCGCAACGGCGGCGGGTGACCGGGGAGCGACCGCGCTTCATCAGGTCGCGGAAACGGCAGAGTCAGCAACACTCGGAGTCAGCAAGATGAACACGCATTCTACGGGCACGGATATTTTGAACGGCACCACGTTCGGCAAAT
Source organism: Gammaproteobacteria bacterium (assembly GCA_021323735.1). Taxonomy (GTDB): domain Bacteria; phylum Pseudomonadota; class Gammaproteobacteria; order Steroidobacterales; family Steroidobacteraceae; genus Bog-1198. The sequence continues at coordinate 22,724 of JAJPKM010000054.1, read as the reverse complement.
TTGTTCTGTTCGGCATCCCGCGAGCGGATCAGGTCAAGGATGGTCCCGTGATGCGCGGCCTGGTCGAGGTGAAGACCGAAAGCCAAGGCGCGCCGGTGAAAGTGCAGGTCGCGGCGTGGCTCAAGATCGGACGCAGCAGCGGCACGGAATACTTGAGCCTGAAGGTGGGCAACAACAATCCGGATGACCCCGAGACCTACACCGTGGGCCCCTTTTACGGTCGCCTGTTTCGACAAGTGGAGGGCAGCCGCACGCGGTATTTCGGTTTCATCGAGGAAGCCGAGAAGACCGGGGAGGATGAGAACGGGCAGGGGACTTACGTCACCCATTGGCAATTGCGCGTCAGTGCGAAAGCAGCGGTGAGCAACGATCAGAAGACCAAGTACATCAGCGGCAGCGTCGCGCCGTCGCAGATGAACGAACAGGAAGAAGAGTCCACCAGCTTGCCGTTCTAAGCGATGCAGGAAAGCCGGTCACATGGGGTGTCCGGCTTTCCTTTGTGGTCTGCGCGGCACGCTCATTGCTCGCGGTTTCTGCGGAAGTTCCCGGAGCGTCGTCTTGAGCAGAGTTCGGCTGCCGAACTTTTTGGTTTGAGCCTGCGTGTCGATGTGGCGTGCTGGCGTTTTGGGTTGTTGGAAATGGGAGGGCAGGATAGGCTAGCGCCAGCAAAATGAATCAGTGTGTATCAACCAGCACTTGAATCAGCTCACAAGGATTGTCGTCATGGTCGCCTCCGCGAGACTCCTCACCTCCGTTGAACCTGATCAACACCAGCGTTTTTCCGAACTCGCGGCCGCCCAAGGCGTGTCGTCATCGCGGCTGCTGGCGAGACTCGTACACCGCGCGCTGGTCGAAAACCCCGAGGCCAAGGTGAAGCGGCTTCTCGAGGAAGCGGCCGCCGGCAATGCGCCCGCGGAGAAGTACACCGTGCGCTTGATGGGACTCGATGCGGCGCGTCTCGAATCCCGCGCCCAAGCCCGCGGAGTCACCGCGTCCGGCTATGTCGCGCATGTGCTGCGCGCGCATCTGCGAGCGGATCCGCCGATGCCCTATGGAGAGTTTCAGGAACTGAAGCGTGTGGTGAACGAGCTCGCCGGTATTCGGGGTGCGATGGCGCAGCTGGCCTCACGTGAGGGCTCAACGCAGGGACTCGAACCGTCACTCCAGGAGAACGTCCTGAAGCTATTGCCGGCCTTGAAACAAATCCGCGAGAAGGTACAGGACATGCTCATCTCGAATTCAAAGTCGTGGGAGGCGCCCAATGTCTAGCAAAGGCCCGTTCCGGGTCGCGCGCGATGTTCCTGGTGGTATCAATCCCACGAGCTTCGGGCGCAAGGCGGGGCTGGGAGGCGCGTCGGCGGCGGGATGGACTGCTCGGATGGGCGCATCCGGACGCGGGGCCAAGGAAGTGCTTGTGAAGATTTCCGGCGGTGGGCGCGATGCGGACGGGGTGCAGGCGCATTTCGAATATATCGATCGCCACGGCAAGCTGGACATCGAGACCGACCACGGAGAGGTGCTCCACGGGAAGACCGCGGCGACCGAACTCATCAACGACTGGGCGCTCGACTATGGCGCCGTACCTGGGTCGCCTCACTCGCGAAGCAAAGTGGGCGCTGATGGGAAGCGGCGACAACCCCGGCAGGCTTTCAATATTGTGCTCTCGATGCCGGCGGGCACTCCACCGCAAAAGGTGCTGCAGGCGGTGAAGAATTTCGCTCGTGAAGAATTCGCGCATCAGCATCGTTATGCGATGGCCCTGCACGCCGAGGAGAAAGGTAAGCACGGGATGCATCCGCACGTGCATTTGGTGGTGAAGGCGGAGCACGAGTACGACGGTTCAAGGCTCAATCCCCGCAAGGCGGATCTACAGCGATGGCGTGAGCGATTCGCGGAGTACCTGACGGACCTCGGGGTGGCGGCAACAGCGACGCGACGAGAAGACAGAGGCTTCGCAAAGACCAACAAAAAAACGCCCATCTATCGCGCGGCGCAGCGCAAGCCGGAGAATGCACGAGCCTCGAAACAAGCGAGCTCAATGAACACTTCGGCGGGGGACTCAGTTTTCATGCGCAGGAAGCTCGAAGCCATAAAGAGGGAGCTGCGGACAACCGGCAACGTGGAAGACCGCGATGCACACCGCGCCTTGATGAATGTGCGGGCCCGAGTCGATGAGCGCTACGGCGTGGCAATTCACTGGCTCCGACAGCAGGGGAGAGAGAAGGAAGCGCGCCGCTTCGAGCTGATGCAGATCAACCTGCCACCGGTGCGTTCCGAAAAGGAGATCATCGCCGACGCTCTCATCGCGCGGCAGCCTGCAAGAAAGAGCAGAGATGGCGAAGAGAGTAGGCTGCGGTGACGCAGGGAAGCATGGTGTCACGGTCTGGATGGAAGCCGGACTCGAATTGGCGCGGTAGTCCATCAAAGGTAATCGAAGTAGCGGTGCTTTCGCGAAGTGCCGTATTCGTCCGCTTGTCGCATGCGGCCGTGAGTCCGTTGGCCGAGTGAATTGGCGGCCGCCTAGACCGCGTCCGTACCGGTAGGCAGATTGGGAGGGCATCGACAAAGTTGGCGGCCGGCGCAGAACGATACTCGCCTGAGTGGCTAGTTCGCACGTGACCGGATAGGCAGCATGTTGATGTCGATCCTTTTCACTTCAATCGCTCCTGTCAGAAGATAAAAACACGCCCGCCGCCCGCCTTTGAGTGTGATTCACGGCATGGTGCGAGAACAGCGAAACATTGTCGCTGCGACTTCACAAATTGGCACGCGGCAGAAATCTGTGAATTCTCGAGTGTCGAGAGTCCAGGCTTTCAACAGAGATCCAAATTCAAGTGTCGATGTAAGACGGTCGCCGCTTCGATCAGTCCGAGACAGTTACGTGTAACGGGGCAATCCTTCACCCGCGTTGAGAGAGTCGTCAATTTGTTTTGTGTCGGGATACGACCGTGGATCGTCCATCAGTTGTGCCAACGCCTGCTGTGTGGCTGCATCCTGATAAGGAATCTTTGCGAAGGCTGCAAATCCTCGCTCTGCGAGCCCTGTTATCGTGCGAATTATGTTAGCGCCCTCGCGGCCACAGATTAGAACCAGGTGCCTCCTCGCATCGGCCGCACGTTCACGCGCGCTTTTCCGGGCGGTGTGGTTCATCTTGCCAATCGGATTGCTTTTCCAATCCTGGTACTCGCGAGCGAACACATATTCGCGTTGCTTTCTACGAGATTCTTCGATCACCGAAGAGGCCGCACTATTGAACGCGATGAGCCGCTCCTCCATTGGCTTGGCGTGATCCGCGGGGATCACGAACACAGGTCCAGTAAGCTCCGGCGATTTCTGCTCCCATTCTCATCGAAGGCCACACACTTCACGCGATGCACTCGACAATTTACTGGTTTCGCTAAGAATTCGCACGGGTGCACGACCTGAGCGATCGCTTCTTGCGATCACAGGCTAACTGCGTACCAATCGTCTGAACTTCGATCGAGAGAAAACTTGGTCGATCGCGCAAGACTCAGGTTCCACATCAACGCTTATCAAAGCGTTGTCCCAGATGGCATGGAAAAGCATTTCATCAGGAAAGTTGCCAGGCGCGGCGGCGGCAAAGGCCACTGTCCATTCTGGGACGGTCAATTCATCGATACGACCTTACCGCTGGTATGAACGTGCCTGCAGAGACCTCCATTCGTCCCTCCCGGGAGCTTGCCGGGAGCCGCCGCGTCCTACTCTCGTACCGAACCAATCATGCGGCAATGTCTTTCAGCCGCCTGCTGGCCGAACGATCCATGTCTTCGGGAGGCGCAATTCAAGCCGTGCTTCGATCATCTCTCGCCGTTGTCCGGCAGCACGATTCCACTGCCCTGAACCGGGACTCTGGCCCGCGGCGTATCGCGCTTGATGGTGCACACGGCAGAGGCCCGACCGGGAACCCGAACTCCAGACCACGCTCGGCGCTCAGCGCGTTGGAATCACGAAGCGCCCGGCTTTCCCCAAACACGCTGCTCGTGCGCGCTTGGCGGAGCCTCATCGAGCTGCGTATCGACGATGCCTCGGCGACCGTCGCGCAGTGCGAAGGTGAGCTCGCGCGTGCCGATGCCCCGATTGCGCCCCGATCGCGGGAGTTTGTCGAGGTCTTAAGAGCCGTACTGTTTGTGCTGAAGAGCCATGACGGCTCCACGGTGCGCGCGGCGCTTGCTGTACTCGAAAGCCGTCACCGGTCGGGTGGAAAGAGTCCCGCGCTGGCGGCGGCGCTGCGCATCGGCTACTGGAAGGTGCGAGACTTTGATCGATACTACGCGGTGCCTCGTTTCAAACATGCGGTGCCGAGTCATCGCGGCACGCATGGGCTTGCGACGATCATCGGGCCGACGTTCGAAGCGATCGTGGAGGCTGAACAGCTCCGACTCGCCGTCGCGGCGAGACTCGCAAGTAGCGCGCATGAACGCGCCTTGATTCGTTTCGGGAAGCGATCTCCGGTGACAGCCCGAGCGGCCGTCGTGCTCGCAGAGTTGCTCTACGAGGAAGGGCGCTGCGCTGGCCTGGACGCGCTGGTCATGGAGAGCCTCACGGCGGTCCGAACGTCAGGGGACGACGAGAGCGCCTTGCGAGGATATAGGGTTCTGGCTCGTCTCGCCGCCCGTCGGGGAGACACGGAGTTCGCCTTCCTCATCCTGAAGGAGGCGGAGTTTCTGGCGGCGGCGCGCGACTGGACCGGGATGATGGCGGAGAGCTTGATGCTTCGCACTGAGCTTCTCCTCAAGGAGGGTCGCACGCGCGACGCAGAGATCTGCACTGAGCACATCGAGACACTCGCGCGCGACCTCTCCTCGGACGACACATTGCATGCCAGCCTTGCCTTGGCACGTGCACAGGTACTGGTCGCCACTGGAGACGCGCGCCGAGGAGCGACGATTCTGCGGCAGCTTCAAGCGTCGAGCTGCGGCAAGCGAAACAACTACTGGGCACTGCGATTGTCGGTTCAGCTGGCCGACGCTCTGCTCGGGTGCGGAGACCAAGCCGAAGGCCGTGCGATGCTCGTTCAAGCGCTTCAGGTTGGCGCGCGCGCCGGGGTGTATCAGACATTCGTCGATGCCGGAGCGCACGTGGCCGAGCTTCTATTGTCCCTTCACGACGCTACTCCTCAGGACAGCCGCCTGCCCCCGGAACTCAGACCCTACGTTGGAAGCATTCTCGCGGACCGTGCTCAGCAGCGTACACTCACGTTGCCGACTCGTGCCTCGCGCGTCACGGAGTCGCTGAGTCCTCGCGAACACAGCGTCCTGCGCGCGATGGGCTGTGGACTTTCCAACAAACGCATCGCTCAAGAGCTGCAGATTGCTCCCGAGACCGTGAAGACCCATGTCAAAGGCATCTTCATCAAGCTCGCCGTTCAGACGCGCGCTCACGCCGTATCAACCGCCGGCGCTCTGGGACTGCTCTGAGCCACGGTGCCGCACGCTCATGGTAAAATAGCGCCAAAGCACTTGGCTTGCCGCCCGCCCGCCGAAGGCGCAGGGTTGGGGACAGCAATACGCGACACATGAGTACGACAGCTCTCGACGTCGACCCTCGTGAACCCGATCCACCGTCGGCGCGGGGCGCGCTCGATTTAGCGCAGTACACGCTGGAGCAAGTCCGCAGGGATGCCGAACTCGTGCTGTTTCGCGGCTTGCGTAAAGTTCGCGAGGAAGGGAGCCGACCCTCCATTCTGGTGCGGGTGCCGGTCGCTAACCCTCCCGCGCCCGCAACTGTGCGCAGCCTGCAGGAGGAATATGCCCTGCGATCCGAGCTGGATCCTGCCTACGTGGTCCAGCCCCTCTCGATGGTGTGGGCCCATGGCCTCCCGATGCTGATTCTCGAGGATCCGCCCGGGATGCCGCTTGATCTGCTCCTCAATGGCGCGATGGACATCGCGCAATTTCTGCGTCTGGCCATCAGTGTCGCCGCTGCTCTTGGCCACGTACACAGCCGCGGCCTCATACACAAGGACGTCAAGCCGGCCAACATCCTGGTGAATACTACCGGTGACCAGGTCTGGCTGATGGGCCTCGGGATGGCGTCGCGCCTTACGCGTGAGCGCCAATCGGACCAGCTCTCGGAGTATCTGGTCGGCACGCTGGCCTACATGGCTCCCGAGCAGACTGGGCGCATGAACCGCTCGATCGATTCGCGCAGCGACCTGTACAGTTTGGGCATCACATTCTACGAAATGCTCACCGGGACTCTTCCATTTACCGCGTCAGATCCGCTGGAGTTGGTGCACTGTCATATCGCAAGACAACCGACACCACCATGCGAGAACGTGAGCGGTGTTCCGCGCGCGATTTCGACAATGGTCATGAAGTTACTCGCCAAGACGGCCGAGGAGCGCTATCAGACGGCAGCCGGCGTCGAGAGTGACCTTCAGCGTTGTCTCACTGAATGGGAAACGCAGCGTCGCATCGACGAATTCCCCCTTGGCGAACATGACACGCCAGATCGGCTGCTGATTCCAGAGAAACTGTACGGGCGAGAATCCGAAATCGACGTCTTGCTCGCTGCGTTCGATCGCGTTGTAGCCGGTGGCAAGCCGGAGCTCGTTCTTGTTTCCGGATACTCTGGCATCGGTAAGTCCTCCGTGGTGAATGAGCTCCATAAATCGCTTGTTCCGCCGCGGGGCCTGTTCGCATCAGGCAAATTCGATCAATACAAGCGCGATATCCCGTATGCGACGCTCGCTCAGGCGTTCCAGAGCCTGGTCCAGCGACTTCTAGGAAAGAGCGAAGCTGATCTGGCGTCCTGGCGTGACGCGCTGCGCGATGCGCTCGGTCCCAACGGACGGCTCATCATCGAGCTCGTTCCGGAACTGGAACTCATTATCGGGCATCAGCCGTCTGCTCCTGATCTTCCTCCCCACGACGCGCGTAGGCGTTTCCAGCTGACATTTCGACGGTTTATCGGCGTATTCGCCCGGCAGAAACACCCACTGGCGCTGTTCCTCGACGACTTGCAATGGCTGGACGCGGCGACGCTCGATCTGCTGGAGGATCTGTTGACGGGGTCGGATCTGCAGCATCTTATGGTAATCGGTGCCTATCGCACCAACGAACTCACTTCCGCCCATCCGCTGAGGCAGAAGCTCGAGGCGATCGAGACTGCCGGCGGAAAGGTGGTGGAGATCACGCTTGCGCCCCTCACTCCGGTACACCTGCAGCAGTTGATTTCGGAAGCTCTTCGCTGCGAAGCGGAACGCGCCGCGCCGCTCGCGCGGTTGGTGCATGAGAAAACAGGTGGCAATCCGTTCTTCGCCAATCGGTTCATTGCCTCGCTCGCGGAAGAGGGAATGCTCACCTTCGATCACGACGCGGCGCGCTGGTCCTGGGATCTCGGTCGGATTCAGGCCAAAGGTTACACCGACAATCTGGTGGATCTCATGGTCGGGAAGCTGACCCGCCTGACCGCCGAGATGCAGAAGGCTGTCCAGCAGCTGGCGTGCCTCGGAAATGCCGCCGCCGTCGCAACGCTGTCCCTGGTCTACGGCACGACCGAGATGGAGACTCACGCGCTGCTGGGAGAGGCGGTTCGCGCTGACTTGCTGGAGCGGCGCAAAGACTCGTACCACTTCATCCACGACCGCATTCAAGAGGCGGCATATCTATTCGTTCCGGAATCATTGCGCGCCGAGGCGCATCTGCGCATCGGACGGCTGCTCGCAGCGAACACACCGTCGGAACGGCGAGAGGAGGCGATCTACGAAATCGTCAATCAGCTCAACCGAGGCGCGCCCTTGATCACCTCAGATGATGAACGCGTGCAACTGGCAGAGCTGAACCTGATCGCCGGCGAGCGTGCGAAGGCCTCGTCCGCCTACGTCTCCGCGCTGATGTATTTCACTCGCGGCGCTGACCTGTTGCCCGACGGCGCATGGGAGCGCCGGCACGAGCTTGCCTTCGCGCTGCAGCTGCATCGCGCCGACTGTGAGCTCTGGACGGGTGCACTGCCCTCCGCGGAGAAGTGTCTGGCGGCGCTCGCAACGCGAGCTGTCAACAACATTGAACGAGCGGCCGTCGCTAGCCGCCGAGTGGATCTGTACACGATGCTCGGGGCGAGCGACCGCGCAATCGCGGTGGGCCTCGAATACCTCCGGCATGTGCGCATAGACTGGACAGCTCATCCCACCGAGACGGAAGCGCGTCGCGAGTACGAGCAGATCTGGTCCCGTCTCGGAAGCCGGCAAATCGAAGATCTCGTCGACCTGCCTATCATGGAAGATCAAGAGTCTCTTGCGACGCTGGACGTGCTCACGACACTCGCGCCGCCAGCGTTATACACTGACGAAAACCTGTGGGCGCTTACGTCCTGCAGAGTGGTCAATCTCAGCTTGGAGCGCGGCAACAGCGACGCAGCAGCTGCGCACTATGCGTCTGTCGGGCTCATCAGCTGTTCCCGCTTCGGCGACTACGACGCGGGTTACCGACTCGGAAAGACCGCTTGTGATTTGATCGAACGCCGCGACTTGACGCGCTTTGGAGCAAAGGTCTATGCGCTCTTTTCGCTCCTGGTCCCGTGGAGGCGACCAGCGCGGGAGGGCATCGATCCGGCGAATCGTGCCTTTCAGTTGGCGAACGAGCACGGCGACCCGACATTTGCCGCATACGCTTGCCGCAATCTCACTTCCATTCTTCTCGCCTCGGGCGAGCCGCTCGACCAGCTCGCGCATCAAGCCGAGCACGGATTGGACTTCTCACGCCAGGTACGGTTCGGATTCGCTGTCGATATGATCTCCGCCCCACTCGCGTTCATCAGGATGCTCCGTGGCGAGACCGCGAAATTCGGCTCGCTCGACCATGAACGGTTCACTGAGCGCTCGTTCGAGGAGCGTCTGACCGGTCACCCGGCCTTCGCCTTGCCGGAAGGTTCCTACTGGATCCGAAAGCTGCAGGCGCGCTACTTTGCCGGCGATTATGCGTCGGCTATTGACGCCGCCGACAAAGCGGAAAAGTGGGTTTCGACATCGGCGTCGTTGCGGATCAAGCTGTTGGAGAGAGCGGAATATCACCTGTATGCCGCGCTCTCGCGCGCTGCATGCTGCGAGCCCTCGGACCCCAATGCGTGTGCGACGCATCGAGAAGCTCTCGCCGCTCATCACGCGCAACTGCGGGCGTGGGCGGTGAACTGCCCCGAAAACTTCGACGATCGTGCGGCGCTTGTCGGCGCGGAGATTGCACGCATCGAGGGTTGCGTTGCCGATGCCATGGACCTGTACGAGCGAGCCATCCGCGCGGCCCGTGCAAACGGCTGGGTCCAAAACCAGGCGCTTGCCTACGAACTCGCGGCCCGCTTCTATGGGCTGCGCGGATTCGAAGAGTTCGCGCGTGTCTATCTGCGGCACGCGCTGGATGGCTATCGGCATTGGGGCGCCGTCGGCAAGGTGCGGCAACTTCAGAAATTGCATCCCGGACTCGCTGGGCAAGAACCATCGTCCGTTCCGACAAGTCCTGTCGGAGCACCGGTGGAGCACCTCGACCTCGCGACCGTCATCAAGGTTTCGCAGGCCGTTTCGAGTGAGATGGTCATCGAGAAGCTGATCGAAACATTGATGCGCACAGCGCTCGAGCAGGCGGGCGCCGAGCGAGGACTATTGATTCTGGCGCAAGGCACTGAGCTGCGGGCTGCGGCGGAGGCAATGATCAGCGGCGACACGGTGATTGTCCATGCTCGCGACGAGAGTGTGAGCGCGGTTGTCCTGCCGGAGTCGGTTGTCCACTGTGTCGTGCGCACCCGGGAGAGCGTGATTCTCGAGGACGCTTCGACCCAAAACCCCTTTTCAGCCGATCCGTATTTTGGCCGACAGCGGACTCGCTCGGTCCTCTGTCTGCCCCTCTTGAACCGCGGCATGCTCGTCGGGGTTCTCTACCTCGAGAACAATCTTGCCTCTCGCGTTTTCGCGCCCGCCCGCATTCCGGTGCTGAAGTGGCTTGCATCGCAGGCCGCGATTTCGCTCGAGAACACTCGCCTGTGCCGCGACCTCGCTAAACGCGAGGCGAAGATCCGGCGGCTGGTGGACGCTAATATCGTCGGGATCTTCATTTGGGACCTCGATGGCACCATTGTCGAGGGAAATGACGCGCTTCTCCGTATGGTGGGATACGAGCGTGAAGATCTCGCCTCGGGCCGCCTGCGCTGGACCGAATTGTCAGCTGCCCAATGGCTTGGCCGCGATCTTCAAGAGCTCGCCGCAGAGATCCAGCGCACCGGGAGCTTGCAACCGTTTGAATGGGACTACATCCGCAAGGACGGCAGCCACATGCCTGTATTGGTTGGTGCTGCGAGTTTTGAGGGTGAGAACCAAGGTGTTGCCTTCGTGCTCGACCTGACAGCGCGCAAGCGCGATGAGCAGGCTTTGCGGAAAAGCGAAGCGTATCTCGGGGAATCGCAGCGGCTGACACACACCGGCAGTTGGGCATCCGACCCGAGCAGATCGAAGGTAATCTACTGGTCCGACGAAATGTTCCGAATCTACGGAAGAGATCCCCGTCGGGAGGGCCTCCCAACCTGGGACGAGCTATTGCGGTACGTGCACCCGGACGATCGAGACGGTTACCACGAAGCCACCGAGAGGGGACGCGACAAAGCCGAAATGACAATCGATTTCAGGATCGTGATGGCCGATGGAACTGTCAGGCACTTGCATTCGACTAGGCTTCCGGCTCTCGACAAAAGCAGGGCGCCAGTCGAGATAGTCGGGACCTGCGTTGATGTGACCGAGCGCAGGCATGCCGAGCAACGCCTGCTCGTGCAATACCGCGTTACGCGCATCCTAGCCGACGCCCTGACGGTTGCGGAAGCGATCCCGAAGATCCTTCAGGCGATGTGTGAATGCCTCGGATGGGACCTCGGTGCGGTGTGGCGCATCGATCCGAAAGCGGGTGTATTGCGTTGCGCGGAGTTATGGCGCACAGCATCCGTCGAGGCCGCGCAATTCGAAGTGGTCACCCGGAAAAGTACATACCGCTCAGGATGCGGACTGCCTGGCCGTGCCTGGGAAACCGGTGCGCCCGCGTACATTCCGGATGTAGGGCATGACATGGCGTTTCGTAGCGCGGATATCACTGCGCGCCAGGTGTTATGCGCGGCCATTGCCTTTCCGATCTTGCTGGGGCGCGAGGTCATTGGCGTCATCGGCGTCATCAGCCGCGACGTTTCGCAGCCTGACCAGGAACTGCTCGCCGTACTGGCCAGCATCGGCAGCCAGATCGGACAATTTACGAAGCGCACCGCGGCGGTTGATGAGCTGCAACTAAGGGTTAGCATGCTGCAAAATATTCCCGTCGCGGCTTGGTCGGTGACGCCGGACGGGACTCCCGACATCGTGAATCAACTTTGGTACGAATACACCGGCCAGACACCCGATTACGTCAATTCACACCCCGAAGCGTGGATGGCCACTCTTCACCCTGAGGATCGAGAGAAAGCATCCCAGATCTACTGGGACGGCGTACACTCCGGGCGGGGCTTTACGATGGAAGCACGGTTTCTCCGCGCCCGCGACGGGACATACCGCTGGCATCTGAATCGTGCGGTGCCGGTACGCGACGCAGAGGGGAACATTATAAGAATGGTTGGCACCTCAACCGACGTGCACGATTGGCGGCAAGCCCAGGAAGCCCTGCGCAACACGCAGACCGAGTTTGCGCACATGACGCGCGTGATGACGATGGGGGAGCTCACCGCGTCGATCGCGCATGAGGTGAATCAGCCGCTCGGCGCCATTGTCACGAGTGCCGCCGCCGGCGCACGCTGGCTGGCAACCAAGCCTCCCCAAATGGACAAGGCCCAGCGGGCGCTGGAACGCATCGCGAACGATGGAAAGAGGGCGGCCGAAGTTATCCGGCGCATTCGGGCACTCATGAAGCGTCAGGCGCCGCGCAAGGAATGGCTGGACATCAATGAAACGATTCTCGAAGTGATAGCGCTTGCGCACTACCAGCTGCGCCGAAGCGCAATCCTGCTCGACACACAGCTCGGCCACGATCTACCGCCCATCCGGGGCGACAGGGTGCAGCTGCAGCAGGTGCTGCTCAATTTGATCATCAATGCGATCGAGGCGATGAGCGGGATCAAAGAGCGGCCCCGCAAGTTGACGATAGCGTCGGCTTCGGACGGGCCGAATACCGTATCCATTGAAGTACGCGACGTCGGGACCGGAATGGACCCGGAGCATGCACCTCACCTGTATGAGCCTTTTTATACGACCAAAGCCGAGGGGCTTGGCATCGGGTTGTCGATCAGTCGCTCGATTGTCGAAGCACATGGCGGAAGCCTTTCGGCGGCAGCGAACGCACCGCATGGCACGGTGTTCTCTTTTTCATTGCCGGTCAACGAAACGGCTCCGTAGATACGCGCAGTAGCTTGGTATAGTGACGGATTGGCTGGGCGTGCGCGGGCCCGAATCGATCCGCCAGGAGTTTCATCATGGTTGAGGAGCGAGCCGTCGTCTTCGTCATCGACGATGATCTATCGATGCGCTTGGCGCTCGAGGATCTCGTGAGCAGTGTGGGCCTTGAGGTGCGCGCTTTCGCCGCGCCGCAGGAGTTTCTGCAGAGCAAGCCGCCGGACGCGCCGGGCTGTCTGGTGCTCGACGTGCGATTGCCAGGAATGAGCGGATTGACGTTTCAGAAGGAGATCGCGAAAGAGGGCTTGGCGCTGCCCGTGATTTTCATCACTGGCCACGGGGACATCTCGATGAGCGTGCGGGCGATGAAGGAGGGCGCCCTCGAGTTCCTGACCAAGCCGTTTGACGATCAGGATCTGCTCGATGCAATTCAGGCGGCGATCGAACGTGATCGGAAAAGACGCCGCGAGGCGGTGCGCCTTGCCGAGCTGCGCGAGCGCTTCGTTACTCTTAGCGAGCGCGAGCGTCAGATCATGACGCTCGTTGTCATCGGGCGGGCCAACAAGCAGATCGCAGCGGAACTGAACTTAAGCGAGATGACGGTGAAGGTGCACCGCGGGCAAGTCATGCGGAAGATGCACGCGGGATCGCTGCCCGATCTAGTGCGAATGGCGGACCGGCTGGGCGAGCCTAGCGCAACGTTGTAGGCGATCCATACCAAAGTCGTAGCGGTTGCATACCTTTCTCGCCTGAAATGTCCGCAGGTGCGGACGCGCCCCTCCACTCGTGCAATTGTTTTGTACGATCCAAGCGGACTAGTGTTGCTGTTTAATGCCCATTCGGAGATCGGGGTGCCCAAGGGGCCGCTGGTTGCGATCGTTGACGACGACGAGTCGATCCGGAATACAACCAAGGATCTGCTCGAGTCTGCCGGCTTTTCGGCGGCTGTGTTTGCGAGCGCCGGAGACCTGCTGAAGTCCAGGCGACGGAGGGAGGTCTCCTGCCTGATCACGGACATGCGCATGCCGAACATGACCGGACTCGAGCTACATCAGCATCTGGTCGCCTCGAATCGTGCGATCCCCACCATTCTCATGACCGCATATCCGGACGAGCGGTCCCGGAGGCAAGCAATCAAAGCGAACGTAGTTTGCTATCTCATAAAACCGTTCGCGGCGGACGAATTGCTCGCGTGCGTGCGCCGCGCCCTGCAGAGCCACGATGTCGACAGCGAGTAGCGGCAGGAGCAAGAGTTGCTCGCAGCGTCGGCCTCGTCCCTAAGGCGTAGCCGATTGCTACCAACGTCTATGTTTTCGCACCCCTCGGTTCGCGGAATTTGCAGGCGTACATGTTTCGCTTACGCACGTGTAATGGTTTTACTCCGTGCTCTCATGGTTTCCTGTCTCCGAGGCTAATGTTCCGCGGTGTCTCAAAAAGGGGTGTTCTATGTCCGACCGAGAACGATTCAGGGTCCATGTGTTGGGGCGCTTTCGCTTACTCACGGGGGAGATCCCTATCCCCATCCCGTCACGCTTACGCAGACCGCAGGAGCTGCTGCAGGCCCTGATCGCGTTTGGCGGAATCGAAGTGAGTGCGGGCGTGCTGATCGATGCGCTGTGGCCGGACTCTGAGGGCGATGCCGCGTACCACGCACTTGAAAATGCACTTTACAGACTGCGCCAGCTGCTCGGTGCACGCGACGCGTTACGCATGGAGGGCGGAAAGGTGAGCCTGAACCGGGATCAGTTGTGGGTCGACATGTGGGAGTTCGAGGAGGAGCTGCAGCGCCCTCATGATTTGGCGGCGAATGACATCGAAAGGATCGGCCGTCTCCGACTCCTCTATCAAGGACATTTTCTCCAGCACGAGACCGAAAAGCCCTGGGTTTTGAAGGTGCGCGAGGAATTGCGTGATGGTTTGCTGCGCGCCATCCGCGATGCGGCGTGTGAGTGCGAACACGCGCGCCGTTGGGAGGATGCTGCGAATTTGTATCGATTCGGGATCGAGCTCGACTCTCTCAACGAGGGTCTGTATCGGGGCTTGATGCTCTGCCACCAGCAGCTCGGAGATCACAGCGAGGCGCTGCAGGCCTACAGGCGCTGCCGCGAGTTGCTGACGCGCTTCCTCGGCATCCCGCCCAACGCAAAGACGCAAGCCCTCTATCACAGCGTGCGCGAGCGCGCAGCCTGCGCCTTCGTCGGGAGCGGGCTGTGAGCCTGTGCACTTAGGCCGCGGTGACGCTGCCATGCGTCTCTTCAGGCAAGGAGACAACCATGACGTTCGTTTCTCAGCACGTGAGCGTGCGCTATCTGGCCGGCACCTGCGAGGCAACTGCCTTTCCCTCAATGGGGGGGGATTTTGCAATCTGGCAAGTCCCCCATTGGGGGGATGGGGACGCGCGTGGGATCTCCACAGAATTCCATCGCATGTCTACCGCGCCAGTGGATACCGAAGGAGTTCGTGATGCAAGCCAGCCCCGATCGGATGTCCCCGCAGGTCATTAGAACACCAAGCGCATCCGCAATGTGGTTGCGAGCAATTTCGATGACGAGCGCTGCGATGTTGTTGGCGTCATGTAACGAGGGTGTGCTCGACCCGCACGGTCCCGTGGGCAAGGCAGAGCGAGTCATTCTCTACGATTCGACCGCGATAATGCTTGCCGTCGTCATTCCGGTGATCGTACTCACGCTGGTATTCGCATGGTGGTTTCGAGCCAGAAACAGCCAAGCGCGTTACCGGCCGGACTGGGAATATTCCGGTCGGATCGAGATGATTATCTGGTCCATTCCAGCCCTCGTCATCCTGTTTCTCGGCGGCATAGCGTGGACGGGGTCACATGACCTCGATCCACCGGCGCCGCTGGCAGGATCTACGGCACCGCTCGATATCGAAGTCATCTCCCTCGACTGGCGCTGGCTTTTTATCTATCCGCATGAGGGGATCGCGAGCTTGAACCGCTTGGTTGTCCCAGCGGGAGTACCGCTTCGATTTCGTCTGACCTCGACGACGGTCATGAACAGCTTTTTCGTGCCTCAGTTGGGCAGTCAGATCTATACGATGCCGAACATGGTCACTCGGCTCAATTTGCAGGCCGACCAACCCGGCACCTTCGAGGGTCTCTCGGCGATGTTCAGCGGCGATGGCTTCTCCGACATGCGTTTTGATCTTGTGTCGATGGGGTCTGAGGCCTTTAAGGACTGGGTTAGCACCACGAAGGCGCACGGCGGTGTGCTTGACACAAGCACCGTTGCGGAGCTGATAAAGCCCGCCAAGGCCGACGGAGTGCAGACCTACGCACAAGTGAGCGAGGGTCTGTTCGATAGGATTTCGTTAGGGTCTATGGCGACCGTCTCGCCGCAACGAGGGCAGTAATATGTTTGGCAGGCTCAACTGGGCGGCAATTCCTTTCGACCAGCCAGTCGTCATGATCGCGTCTGGCACAGTCGGCTTCGTCATATTTTGCGTGTTGGCGCTGGTGACAATCAAAGGCTGGTGGCCCTACTTGTGGCGCGAATGGATCACCAGCGTCGATCACAAGCGCATCGGCGTGATGTACCTACTCTTGGCGCTCCTGATGCTGGTTCGCGGCTTCTCGGACGCCATGTTGATGCGCAGCCAATTAGCCCTGGCCGCCGGTCACGCACAAGGCTATCTGCCGCCCGAACATTACGATCAGATCTTCTCCGCGCACGGCACCATCATGATCTTTTTCGTGGCCATGCCGTTCGTCGTCGGGCTCATGAACTTCGTCTTGCCGCTACAGCTTGGCGTGCGCGATGTCGCCTTTCCGGTGCTCAACTCCGTCAGCTTCTGGCTGACCGCGGCCGGAGTACTCTTGGTCAACGCGTCGCTCGTGGTCGGCGAGTTCGCCCGCACCGGCTGGCTTGCCTATCCGCCGCTGAGCGAAGTCGCGTACTCCCCCGGGGTCGGCGTCGACTATTACCTGTGGTCCCTTCAAATCTCGGGCTTAGGAACATTGCTATCCGGCATCAATCTCTTGACAACCATCTTGAAGTTGCGGGCGCCGGGTATGGGGTACCGACAAATGCCGATCTTTTGTTGGACTGCCCTCGCCTCGAATTTACTGATCGTCGCGTCTTTTCCGATCTTGACGGCGACGTTTGCGATGCTGCTGCTCGATCGTTATTGCGACTTTCATTTCTTTACCAACGATCTCGGCGGCAATCCGATGATGTACATCAACCTCATCTGGAGCTGGGGGCACCCGGAGGTGTACATACTGATACTGCCCGCGTTCGGGGTGTTCTCCGAGGTGGTAGCAACGTTTTCGGGTAAACCGTTGTTCGGTCGCCGCTCGATGGTGATGGCAACGATGGCGATCTGCGTGCTGTCCTTCCTGGTATGGCTGCATCATTTCTTTACCATGGGCGCCGGCGCGGACGTGAACGGTTTCTTCGGCATCATGACGATGATCATTGCAGTGCCGACGGGGGTGAAGATCTTCAATTGGCTCTTCACCCTCTATGGCGGCCGCATCCGCTTCACCGTACCTGTCTACTGGGCGATCGGTTTCATGGTGACATTCGTCATCGGGGGTATGACCGGTGTCCTGATGGCGATCCCCCCGGCCGATTTTGTGCTTCACAACAGTCTGTTTCTGATCGCGCATTTTCACAATGTGGCGATTGGTGGAGTGGTCTTCGGCGTCATGGCGGGCATCAGTTATTGGTTCCCCAAGGCCTTTGGTTTCACGCTGCATGAGCGGCTCGGGAAGGCGGTGTTCTGGTGCTGGTTCATCGGCTTCTACCTCGCTTTCATGCCGCTCTACGTGCTCGGACTCATGGGTGCGACGCGGCGAATGCAGCACTATTCGAACCTGCATTGGCAGCCGCTCATGCTCGTCGCGCTTGCAGGGGCTTTGTTGATCCTCTTAGGGATCGCGCTGACTGGCGTGCAGCTGGCTGTAAGTATTCGCCAGCGCGAACGTAATCGCGATGTGACGGGGGATCCGTGGAACGGTCGTACGCTCGAGTGGTCCACTCCGTCCCCGCCGCCGGCGTGGAACTTCTCACATCTGCCGCAAGTGGACCGCCCAGACGCATTCTGGGCCATGAAGCAACAGCGCGGGGGTGCGCAGAATCGCAACGTCAAGCGAACCTATGAAACGATCCATGTGCCTCGGAATAATCCGACGGGCTTCTATCTCGCGTTCTTTGCGGTATTGCTGGGATTCTCCCTCATCTGGCGCATCTGGTGGGGCACCGGATTAGGGCTTCTGGGGGCGATTGTGGTTTGTCTCATGCAGGCATGGCGCACCGATACCGAGGTCGAGGTGCCCGCGGAGAAGGTTGCCGCCTTTGAGCGGCTCCATGGCCCGAAGGAGAGTACGGTATGAGCGCCGCGGAGCAAGCACTCGCGAGTGGCGATGCGGTGCCGCTCTCGCTTCGGGGTCCTGCGCCGACCCGCGTGGTCGCGGGCTACGGTTTTTGGTTGTTCTTGCTATCCGACATCGTGATATTTGCCGCGCTCTTTGCCGCATACGCCGTGCTGTCAGGCGAATCCGCGGGCGGCCCAACGGCCGCCGACCTGTTCGATAAGAGGCATGTGCTGATCGAGACTGCGTGCCTGCTGGCCTCGAGCGTCACCTGCGGTTTTGGCTCGCTCGCGGTGCAGAGCGGAGACAGGAACTCAACTTACTTTTGGATGGCGATCACCTTCATTTTAGGTGTCACGTTTCTGAGTCTCGAAGTGAGCGAGTTCAGTCACATGCTTAGTATAGGCGCTGGCCCCTCCCGCAGTGCCTTTCTCTCCGCCTTCTTTACCTTGGTGGGCACCCACGGACTGCATGTGACCATCGGCCTGTGCTGGCTGATCGTCATGCTATTGCAGGTGGCAACGCTCGGATTCCAACCGATGGTCAGCCGCCGCTTTTTCTGCTTTGGCCTGTTCTGGCACGCGCTCGATATCGTTTGGATAGGCGTATTTACCATTGTGTACTTAGGAGCTCACTTATGAGTACCGAAATCGAAGCTCAAGGCATGGCTCCGGGTGTCAACGTGCACACGCGCGGCACGCGCGGAAGCTACTTGATTGGCTTAAGTTATGCGGTCGTTTTGACGCTGGCCTCATTTTGGGCTTCGTCAACCGATGTAATCTATTCGCCCGGCGTCCCCATCCTGTTGGGGGTTCTCGCGATTGCTCAGATGGGCGTGCACTTGGTGTTCTTCCTGCACATCTCGAGCGCACCGGACCAGACCAACAATATTCTCGCGCTCGCCTTTGGCATTTTCGTCGTGGGTCTCTTGGTATTCGGATCGATGATCATCATGGCTCATTTGAACCACAACATGATGCCCATGAATAAACTAATGCAGATGCAACGCTAGCGTTGCAGCCGAAAGCAATCCCCCATTCCCCGTGGCGATCGCCCCCCATGATTCGCTGACTACCACACTGTCCCAGCCAGGGTGGCGCGATTTTCTGGAACTCACGAAACCCAAAGTGAGCTTGTTGATCGTGTTCACAGCGATCGTCGGGATGGTTCTGGCCTCACCCGGGATGGTACCGCTGTCAGCGTTAGTGTTCGGCACGCTCGGCATCGCTATGGCATCAGGCTCTGCGGCGACCCTCAATCACATCCTCGACCGGCGCATCGATCAACAGATGGCGCGCACCCGGCGGCGGCCCCTGGCGACGGGAAGTCTGCAAACGAGTCAGGCCCTTGCCTTCGCCGGTGCCCTGTGTGTCGGCTCGATGATGCTGCTATGGCTGTCGGTCGGCAGTCTCTGCGCGCTACTGACGTTCGGCTCAGTCATTGGTTATGCGGTCATTTACACCGGCTGGCTCAAACACGCGACGCCCCAAAATATCGTGATCGGCGGTGCCGCCGGCGCAGCGCCCCCGGTCCTGGGGTGGGTGGCCGTGACTCACTCCATCGATGCGCACGCATTGGTGTTGTTCATGATCATCTTTACGTGGACACCACCGCATTTCTGGTCGCTCGCGATTGCGCGACGCGAGGAGTACGCGAAGGTGGGCATACCCATGCTGCCAGTGACTCACGGGATTCCGTACACGCGTCTTCAGATTCTGCTCTACTCGATCTTGCTCATTCTGTGCACGCTGATCCCGGTAGTCATTGGCATGAGTGGATTGATCTATCTCGCGGCCGCGCTCGTGCTCGATGCGCGGCTTCTTTACTTGGTCTTGGCTCTTCACCGAGGCGTTCGACCCGACCTTCCCATTCGAACCTTTCGTTTCTCCATTTGTTACCTGATGGCTCTGTTTGGTGCATTCATCGCCGATCACTATTGCAGGCTGCTCATATAAGGATGCCGATTGCCAACGGTCGGCCCTGTCTGTCACCCATTAGGGGGATGGGACAGCCTGATGTCCTGCGCCAATCTTAAGCTCGCGGACCATCCAATGGCTCCCTTCCCAACGTGGCGGAGATCTCAATGAGTAAGAAAGTAGCGCAAGTCATTGTCGAGACCTTGCAATCAGCCGGTGTCAAGAATTGCTACGGCATCGTGGGGGACACGCTCAACACGTTTGCCACCTCCCTGAGTCGCAGTGACATCAAGTTCGTTCACATGCGGCATGAGGAGGCGGGAGCCTTTGCCGCGCAGGGTGAAGCGCTTCTGATGGACCGCCTCACCGCGGTAGCCGGCAGTTGCGGACCGGGCAGCTTGCATTTCATCAACGGGTTGTATGAAGCGAACCGCAATCGCGCGCCGGTCATTCTCATCGCGAGCCAAGTGGTGCGAAGCGAGCTCGGATTCAATTTCATTCAAGAAGTGAATTTCCAAGACGTCTATCGGGGCTGCAGCGTATTTTGTGAAATGATCTTGACGCCGGACCAGGCGCTGCGAAAGACAGTCATGGCGTGTCAGGCCGCGATCTCCAAGCGGGGGGTGGCAGTCCTCATTGTCCCTGTCGACATCGCGGATGCGGATGCGGTCAGTGAGCCCCCGTTTCGCGTCCATGTCAACAAGCCCGTCATACGGCCGAGTGACGAGGATTTGGATCGGATCGCCGATATGCTGGCGGAAGGCACAAACATCACGATTTACGCTGGCGCCGGTTGTGTGGACGCCCACGACGAGGTCGTCGAGCTTGCCGAGCGCCTCAAAGCGCCGGTCGCGCATACCTCGCGCGGCAAGGATCAGATCGAATACGCCAATCCGAACAACGTGGGCATGACGGGCGTGATTGGAACGGAGTCCGGATACCACGCCGTCTTAAACTGTGACACCTTGCTGCTTCTCGGTACCGATTTTGCGTGGCGGCAATTCTACCCCGAGCACGCCAAGATCATCCAAGTCGATGTTGATTCGACCCATGTCGGCCGCCGCCATCCGGTCACCCTCGGCGTGGTGGGAAATATCAAGGACACGCTTCAGGCGCTGCTGCCGCGCGTTGCGCAGCGCGAAGATGCCACATTCCTCGATACGTATGTGGAACGCCACAAGAAGGCCATCAAAGCGCAGGCGGAGAGAGCCACGCCGGGCCATCGCGGCAAAATACCTGGCCAATATTTGACCTCGATTATCAATCGGCTCGCCAATCAAGATGCTTTGTTTGCAGCCGATGACGGGACGCCGCTCGTGTGGATGTTGCGAATGGTGGAGGCGAACGGCAAACGGCGCATGTTCGGCAGCCTCCTGCATGGCACCATGGCGACCTCGATCGGGAATGCCATCGGATTGCAGCAGGCGCAGCCGGGTCGCCAAGTCATTGCTTTGGCCGGCGACGGCGGCTTCACGATGTTGCTCGGCGATGTGCTCACCACCGTACAAGAGAATCTGCCGATCAAGATTGCCGTTTACGACAACGGCAAGTTGGGATTCGTGGAGCTCGAGCAGAAGGGCGAGGGAATGTTACCGATCTATACGAATCTCACCAATCCGGATTTCGGCAAAGTCGCAGAGGCGATGGGGCTGTGGGGCAAGACGGTCAGCAAGGCGGAAGACCTCGAAGGCGCCGTGGCCGAGTGGCTCGCGCAGCCCGGGCCCGCGTTGCTCAATGTCAAGGTCGAGCCGATGGAACTCGTGATGCCGCCGTTCACGGCACTCGGGCCCGCTTATGGCATGGCCATGTATTCAATCAAGGCCGTTATGCATGGAAAGGCGGGCGATGTTTTCGAAATGATCGGCGAGAACTTTATCTAAGCGAGGGGCCAATCGGTGCCGCGGCGCTCACATTGTCCTGCGCCCGCCTGGAAGGTCTGGCGATGCGGGTTTGGGAGTCCTGATATGCAGACCGAGCGGCACCGGTGAGCCCGATACTCATTTGTCGCGATTGCGACACCGTGTATCGCGCGATTCCCTTGCGCCGGGGCGATGTAGCTCTCTGCCGACGCTGTGATGCGGTTCTGGCACGCTATTTTGGCGCGAACGTGGAGAGTGGATTGGCACTCGTCTGCGCCGCGGCGATCTTTTTCGCCATCGCTAATCTCACACCGATCCTAAGCATTGACATCGCAGGGATTGAGACCAGGGCCAATATCTGGTTTGCCGTGCGTTCGTTGCAGCAGGGCTGGATTTCAGTCGCTGCCTTAGGATTGGCGTTCACTACCTTCCTCATCCCGGCGGTGCAAATAGCGCTCCTCTTCTGGGTGCTGCTGTTCGCGCGCGCCGGGCACCGACCGCCTGGCTTTGGACCCATCATGAGGCTGCTCCACCGGATGCGTCCCTGGAGCATGACAGAGGTTTTCTTACTTGGCGCTTTGGTCGCAATCGTGAAACTCTCGAATTGGGTCCCCATTACGGCGGGAGCCGGCATCTGGGCGATCGCGGCCTTAACAACGGTGCTAGCCTTACTCGGGCGCTGTGATCCGGCGTCTTGGTGGTCGATTGCCCACGCGGTCAAGACATGACGCTGTTGAAGCAATCATTCGAACTCGGTTTAAGTCTTTGCCGAACCTGCGGACTCGCAGTGTCCGGCACATCTCTCAGGATAGATCGGCGCTGTCCGCGCTGCCAAAGTCGAATCGAGCATCGCACGCCCTTCAGCATCGAGATGACGCTCGCCTGGCTGATTGCAGGTATCGTCCTTTACATTCCCGCAAACCTGCTGCCCGTGATGCACACCAGCGGATTGTTGGGTGAGGCGGACAGCACGATTCTCGGCGGGATTCTCGAGTTCTGGCGCTCGGGGGACCGGGATATCGCCCTGTTGATATTCGTTGCCAGCATTGCGGTGCCATTCACGAAGTTTATCGCCATCGGCTTGCTGCTCCTCACGGTACGCAAGAACAGCCGATGGCAGCAACATCAGCGGACCGCACTCTACCGGATCGTGGAGTTCATCGGCTATTGGTCGATGCTCGATGTCATCGTTGTTGCATTAACCTCGGCACTAATGCAGTTTCAGGTGTTAGGTACCGCCGAGC
>JAJPKM010000015.1 GCA_021323735.1 Gammaproteobacteria bacterium | reverse complement strand
CGTCTGTATAAGGCGCTTCCGGGCCACGTGGCCAACCGCTTCCAGGCGGCACTCTACAAGGAAGTGCTCTACCTCGTGCAGCAAGGGGTCATCAGCGTGGCGGATGCGGACGTCGCCGTGTGCTACGGCCCTGGCATTCGCTGGGGCGTGATGGGTCCCAGTCTCCAGTGGCACGTCGGCGGCGGGCAGGGCGGCATCCAGCATTTCATGGAACACCTGATGGACCCGCTCGCGGCGATGATGAAAACGCTCGGCACGCCCGAGATCACCCCGCAATTAAAGCAGACTGTTGTCGATGCGGTGCTGAAGGAGGCTGGAGGGCGTTCGGTTGATGAGCTTGCTCGCGAGGAGAACTCAGTTCTCACCGGGTTGCTGAAGCTGCGCTCGGCGGCGAACGCGTGATCGGCGGCAACCAATCACGGGGATCTAGGACATGAACACTACTTCGAAACTGTCGGTATCGAGAAACAAGGGCGACGGCATCGTGGCCCGAATCTTCTTTCTCGACCTCGGAGGGGGACGCGTCCTCTCCGCCAACCCCGACGGCTCGGACCTGCAGACGCTGCTGATCGAGGGCAGAAAGCTGCCGGACGGGCTGGCTGTCGATGTCGCAGCCGGGCACCTCTACTGGACGAACATGGGCAATCCCAAGGCCCATGACGGTTCGATCCTGCGATCCGATCTCGACGGGAAACACATGACCACCATCATTCCGCCGGGTGGCACGTTCACTCCCAAGCAGATCCAGATCGACAAGGTGAATGGCAAACTCTACTGGTCGGACCGTGAGGGCATGAGCGTGATGCGCGCCAACCTTGACGGCTCGAATATCGAGACTTTGGTGGACACGAGTGAGGGTGATGCGCCCCCGGGCCCGGACGCGAGGAAATGGTGCGTCGGCATTGCTCTGGACGCTGCAGAGGGCAAGGTTTACTGGACGCAAAAGGGCGGCGACAATGCCGGTGAAGGCCGTATCTTTCGTGCCAATGTCGACATTCCGCCGGGCCAGACAGCCGCGCGCCGGAAGGACATCGAGCTGCTCTATGAGAATCTACCGGAACCCATCGACCTGGAGATCGATTCTCGCCACCGGATGATTTACTGGACCGACCGGGGTGACCCGCCCCGCGGCAATACGGTGAACCGAGCGCCCATCGATCCGGTCTCGCCTGGCGTCCGCAAGGAGCCCGAGATTCTGTTCGCGCACCTGATGGAGGGAATCGGTCTCGCGCTCGATCGCAAGGGCAGGCGTATGTTCATCACCGACTTCGCGGGTTCGGTATATAGCGCCAATCTCGACGGGTCGGACCAAAAGACGCTGCTCTTTGCCCAGGGCAACCTTACCGGTATCGCATACGCAGAGATTCAGGCACAACCGCCAGCCCAAGGCAGCGGAGCCACTTAGCGGTGAGTTAGCTGAGAGTGTTGCAGCCGCACTACCTCGTCCGTAACGCCGCAAGCCTTAAACCAATCGACGATAGGAGAATAGAGATGACACCAGCAACCGCGACCGAAGCCGCAAAGCCAGCGAAGCAACCGAAGCCGTTGCCCGCGCCGAATAGTGACTTCTACGAGGTTTATGAAACCTTGAGCGCCGAGGAACTTGCGACATTGAAGAAGGTGCGCGCGTTCATGGAGGCCAAAGTCGCGCCCGTCATCACGAAATTCTGGGTAGATGATGCGTTCCCCTTCGAGCTCCTGCCGGGTGTCAAGGAGTTGGGTATTGGTGGGCTTGGCATGCGGGGCTACGGCTGCGTGGGCGGAAGCGTGGCGCTATTGGGCTTTGTGCTCATGGAGATTGCGCGCATTGACCCGTCGTTCGCGACGTTCTTTGGCGTGCACGACGGCCTGGCGATGGGCTCCATCTACATCGACGGATCGGAAGAGCAAAAGCAGAGGTGGTTGCCACCGATGGCGCGCTTCGAAAAGATCGGCTGCTTCGGCCTCACCGAGCCGCTCGTGGGTTCCGGCGCCTCCGGAGGCCTTACCACGACGGCGAAGCGCGAGGGGGACAGCTGGATCCTCAATGGCGAGAAGCGCTGGATCGGCAATGCGCCATGGTGCGATGTCTCCGTCATTTGGGCGCGCGATCTGGCCGATAATCAGGTCAAGGGGTTCATCGTCGAGAACAATGCGACCCCAGGCTTCAGCGTCGAAAAGATCCAGAACAAGATTGCGCTCAAGGTTGTCCAGAACGGTCACATCACGCTGAAGGAGGTTCGGGTGCCGGAGGCTAACCGTCTCCTGGGTGGCAACTCGTTTCGCGACACCGCCAAGGTGCTGAAGATGACGCGCTATGCAGTTGCCTGGATGGCCACGGGATGCGCCATGGGCGCCTACGAGACCGCACTCAAGTACGCCCAAGAGCGCCTGCAGTTCGGCAAACCGATCGGATCGTTCCAGCTGGTGCAGGATCTACTCGCCAAGATGATCGCCAACATCACGGCTTCGCAGTGCCTGATCATGCGCCAGGCGCAGCTACACACCGAAGGCAAGTTGACGGACGCCCATGCCGCACTTGCCAAAGCATTCGCCACGGCCAAGTGTCGCGAGACCGTTGCATGGGCCCGCGAGCTGCTGGGCGGCAATGGCATCGTCGCAGACTACAAGGCTGCGCGCTTTTTTGCGGACGCCGAAGCTCTTTACTCCTACGAAGGCACGTACCAGATCCAGAATCTGATCGTCGGCAAGGCCATCACCGGGCTGAGTGCCTTCAATTGAGGGCCCTGTTCCTTAGCCCGCCCAACTTATCACGATGGATTCGCCCGTGACCGAGACGGAGCCCACAGCAACGCTCAGGCTCGCCAATGTCCTCTACGAGAAGAAGGACGGCATCGCCTACGTGACCGTCAATCGGCCCAAGGTGCTCAACGCCTTGAACACGCCGACGTGGACAGACATTCGAACGGCTTTCGAGGACGCGCGAGATGACACGGCAGTGCACGGTATCATCCTGACAGGCGCGGGCAACAAAGCATTCATTGCGGGCGCCGACATCAGTGAGCTTAGCAAAGCCACTGCGCTCGATGCGGAGCGGGCTAGCCGTTTCGGGCAGGAGGTCCTTGATCTCATCGAGAATCTCGGCAAGCCCGTGATCGCGGCCGTCAATGGCTTTGCACTCGGCGGTGGTTGCGAGACAGCGATGGCTTGCACGATCCGCATCGCAGTGGACACGGCGAAGTTCGGCCAGCCCGAAGTCACCCTCGGACTCGTCCCGGGCGGTGGTGGCACGCAACGATTGCCGCGCTTGGTGGGAAAGGGTCGCGCCCTGCAGCTCATCCTATCAGGAGAGATGATCGGCGCGCAGGAGGCATACCGCATTGGGCTCGTCAACGAAATCGTGCCGGCTGCGGATCTGCTCACGCGCGCCGAGGCAATCTTAAAGAAAATCGCGTCGAACGCCCCCATGGCTGTGAAATTCGCGATCACCGCTGTGAACAAGGGGCTGGAGACGAGCCAGGACCAGGGACTGCTGCTCGAGGCGTCCTATTTTGGCCTCTGTGCCGGGACCGAAGACAAGAAGGAGGGCACATCCGCCTTTCTCGAAAAGCGCGCACCCCAATTCCGCGGCCGCTAAAGAAATGCTCATGACGATTTCGGAGACACCCATGGCAAGCGACAACATTTTCTCTGGAATCAAGGTGGTGGACCTGGCGAGTTTCATCGCCGGACCCAGTGCTGCTGTGATCCTGTCGGACTTCGGCGCGGACGTCATCAAAGTGGAGCCGCCCTCCGGCGATACCTGGAGAGTGGGGCACAAAATTCCGCCGCAGCCGCAAGCAAGCGATGCCTATCCGTGGCACTTGGCCAACCGCAATAAGCGGGGAATCTCGCTCGATCTGAAATCCCCAAGTGCAGGGCAGGTTCTTAAGCGCCTGGTGGAGTGGGCGGACGTGTTCATCGTCAACACACCGCATCCCGCGCGCAAACGACTGAATCTTGAATACGACGACGTCGCGAAGTGGAATCCGAGGCTGATCTATGCC
The DNA here is from genome assembly GCA_021323735.1 of Gammaproteobacteria bacterium. Classification (GTDB taxonomy): domain Bacteria; phylum Pseudomonadota; class Gammaproteobacteria; order Steroidobacterales; family Steroidobacteraceae; genus Bog-1198. The sequence goes on along the minus strand of JAJPKM010000015.1, from coordinate 8,269 downwards.
GATCTCACCGGTTTCGGCGAAAAAGGGCCCGATGCCGACCTGCCGGGATTCGACATCACCGCCTACTGGGCGCGAAGCGGCTTGTTGTCCATGACGCGCGATGCCGGGGCACCGCCGACTTGGCCGGTGGCCGGCAGCGGTGACAATGCCACCGCCGTCGGCTTGTACTCCGCGATCGTGACGGCCCTCTATCGTCGTGAGCGCACCGGCAACGGATCCTACGTCACCACGTCGCTTCTCGCGCAAGGTGTCTGGTCGGCAAGCGTTTCGATCCAGGCCGCGCTGTGCGGAGCGAATTTCTTCGGTCTGCACGACCGAATGCATCCCGCAAACGCGGCACTCAACGTGTATCGCGCTTCGGACGACACCTGGTTTGTGCTCATCGTCACATCTGACAAGTTGGTGGCGGTGGCGAAAGCCATTGGGCGGGCGGATCTCCTGACAGATCCTCGATTTGCTGATCCCGCCAAGCTGATGCAAAACATGCCACAGCTGGCAGAAATTCTCGACCAAGTCTTCGCTGCACAGCCGATGACGCATTGGTACCAGGTTTTCAGTGGCGTTCACGTCACGTTCGGCGCAGTCCGAGGACCACGGGAAGTCATTGAGGATCCACAGCTGCGGCTGAATGACATTGTCGTTCCGCTTGACGGTGCAGGCGGCAAGCTGGGCACGACGATTAGCAGTCCCATTCAAGTGCATGGTATCGCCAAAGTTCCGGCGAGGCGCGCCCCGGCATTGGGAGAACACAATGAAGAGGTCCTCCGGCAACTCGGGTTCAGCGCGAGCGAAATCGACGCATTGCACGCGAGCGGTGCCGTGCCGGCAAAAAAGGAGCCCACACGAGCGACCGAGGGATAGGCGATTTCCCAGATAGGAGCGCAGAAAGTATCGGCGAGCGACTCGCACATTTTTCAGCAAAGGATCTACGAGGCGACGAGACGTACATGAAAGCGACTGCGAAAATGGGAATACTTCGTCGCGTTGCGACCGCACGCATGCCCACCAAGTGGGGCATGTTCAGCGCCGCCGGCTTCGCGCGAGAGGCCACGAACGGTGTTCAGCGCGTCGATACCGCACTGGCGTTGATCATGGGCGATCTGAGACGAGAAGCTCCCCTGCTACGCATTCATTCTCAGTGCTTTACCGGCGCAGGGCTGGGTTCCCTGCGGTGTGATTGCAGTGACCAGCTATCCCCGGCCATGCGCGCCATCGCCGCCCGCAGAAGGCCACGGACTCGTGATCTATGAATATCAGGAGGGGCGCGGTGACGATCGTCTGCCCACATCCCGCGAGGAGTCAAAACGGTGACAATTCGGGTCGTTCGAGATCAGCGGGCACCGATACCGATGCGGCATGATATCCACATCGGTGAAAATATTCTAACCACCGACGTCAATACCGAGGAAGGCGGAGAGGCATCGGGACCCAATCCTCATGATCTTTACGATTCAGCGCTGGGCGCGTGTATCGCGTTAACGGTGCTCTGGTACTCGAAGCACAAGCATATCCCGGTGGAGGGGATCGAGGTTTCTGTGGATCGCGACGCGAGTCAAGAACGCGCCGGCATCTATCGTCTGAGTACAACGTTTTAGCAGTTACCGGTGACCTGAGCGCCGCTGAGCGTGAAGAACTTTTCCGAGTAGCGCGGCAGTGCCCAGTCCATAGGCTCATGACCTAAGTCACTACTACCGTGATCGCGACAGTATTATCTCCCCAATGAAGCGCTGGTCTCGCGCTAGGACAGTCAGGATTATCATTTGTCACAACATTTAGATAATGGAATTCGGGTGTTCGCGCAAGCCGAAAACGTAATCCCCCGGGGGTAGTCGACGGTGATCGCGCGATTGGCATTACCAGAAGCCCCGGGGGCCACAGTTGCGCGTTGCTTGCATTGTCTCTCCAACATACACAAGACGTGTTCTCTCCAAAGTGGAAATGTCCTGTTGAAGAGGAGGGCGCCTTATTTCCTCTGTGCTTTTCCCGCGTTGATAGGCGCGATCTGCCGCATCCGCGGCAGAAGCTCCCCCGTTCGAGCGGCCGACGAAGAATTTGATGCAGAGCCCCGTCCTAATTTCGATTCTGTCGGGTCTATGCGGCCGCACGTTGCTCGGCTTCCCAGCCCTTGCAGGCCAGGAGTACGGTGCGTGGAACCTCGTGCTCGCCACTGGCGTAGTAAGCCACCTGACGCCGGGAGAGCCCGAGCGCCTCAGCTGCGTTGGTCAGGCTCAGTCCGTTACGCCAGCGCCAGCGGATGAACTCGACCGCATCGGTCCGGCCGTTCTGTTCAAGGGCCAGTTCCCAGAGCGTATCCGCACCGAGATCGAGATCGCCGGGCCAGGCGATACTGTGGCCACCTTCACCAAGGGCGACGCGCGCAAAGAGCGATGCCCCGCGCAACGCCTTCAAACCCCTTGAGTGGCGCACAAGCACGCGTAGATCGACCGTGTAGGTCTTGCCATTGTCAAAGCGTAGCCGTACAGCTCGATCTCCCGCGCTCTTCACGCTCGTGATTCGATGCACCTTGCCTTCATTGATCCTCATAAGTCTTCACTCCGAGTATTCCCGCCATAGGCGACGCAACGTATCGCGGTTAGTCTTGGCCCAAGTGAGCGCCTCAGTTACATCGCGTGAATCGGCCGTGCCCGCCAATACTTCGAGCGATTCGATAACCACAGATATACGTTCGTTACTTGTCGTGATGATATGAAAGTGCGGAGGCGCGTGGTCTTTGAAGTACATCTCGATGCGACAGCGATTGAACCGTTCCACTGTGGGCTTGCGGCATCATAGTGCATATGGCACACTGGTGCAACATGTGCACTGGCCAGACCCTTCGGGTTCCGACGACGGTGTTCAGGAAAGGACCTCACTGCATGCTGCTGCAGTCGGAAACAGCCGCGAGGGGCAGCTCTTACTGCGGCGCTCGTTGCTCGCGAGTTGAGCCTCGCGTGCCATCGTGAGCACGGAACCAAAACGTTTGCTGTTGACGATATCGGCTTGGCGAATTTGGCTTTGCGTGCCGCGTTTCCCGTGCTCCCAAATCAGCGGAGTCAGCGCCGCGTAGTCGCGGGGTGTGAACTTCCCTTGCCAATGCGGCTGTGCGGCACACCGCTCGGCCAACTGCAGAAATTGGCCCGCTCTCGCTCGCGGCAGAATAGCCGACGCTCGCCCTGTGTACAGGCGCGGCCGACTGAGGCACAGCGTCAATAATTCAGCGTAGTACCAGCGATGCGCCACTCGATGGCGATCCATGCGGCAGTCATCATTGCAGTGGCGACCAGGGTGTAGTGAATGCGTGTCCAGAGTGGAGTGGCCGATTCTTTCCATAAGCTATACGCAATCCAAACAACCATCGGCGTCGCCAGTACACCCAGCCACGCACCAACGTAAAGTGCGATAAGCCATGGATCGAGTGCGTCAACGAAGATCTGGCGCTTGTCCCAATCGGCCTGCACCAGGAAGATGACCGCCGCTGCTACCGCCATATCGATGCAAAGCACCAGCCGGACTAAAAGTGCGCGATGGCGAACGCTCTGATGGTCGGACGGGCGCATTACGCCAGCTATCTGCAACAGCACGGCGCCAGGCCAGGATAGCAACGCCAGCGCTAAAATCGCGAGGGTGGCCGCCATGAGCGGTTGTACGAAATCGGCCGTCCGATACCAAGGGACGCGTTCTCGGCCGGACGTTCCGTCGGTGCTCTCCAGGATTTCCAAGCCGCCATGCTTGGACTCGAAGGCCCATCGATCGCCGCTGGGCTCTTCGAAAACAAAGGGAGCGATTTCGCGACGCATAAGCGATGTGGAGGCCTTGAGCGACCATCCGGCGTTGCCCGTCGTGATCGATCCGTCCGAATTCGCCTTGATTCTTCGCTGGTTGAACAACTCTTCGACGCTAAACAGGTTCGAATCTGCACGCCGGGTCCGCTCATACCATCCCGCCACCGCCGCGGCGTCGGTTGGCCGAGGTGAAAAGGCGGGCTCTGCATGCACAGGCGCCGTGAAATAGCGCTCAACCAGCGCTTGCTCTAGGTCGTCGCGAGGACTGCCGTCACCCTCAGCGTTGTATGCGACATAGAGACCGAATCCCGTCTGCGGCTGAAACATCAAATCGCTCTGAAAAGCGCTGGTGTCGCCGCGGTGGCCCATGAAGCGGACACCGGCAACCTCGCGCTGATAAAAATACAGACCCATGACGCTGAGGGGCTCGGCAACCTGGGGAGCCATCATCGTCGCCAGGGTCTCAGGACGCAGAATGTGCTGGCCGTCGAGTTCTCCCCCATTGAGCACGGCGCAAATGAAGCGCCCCATGTCATCCCCGGTCGTATTCAGCTGCAGATCGGTAAAGTACTCGTCCAGCCGCGCCGGTGGCGATCCGGGCTTGACCTGGTAGCCCTTCGCCATGAATGGCGCTAGCGCCGGCGGCAGTTGTACGGCGAAGCTTGAAGACATCATGCCGAGCGGTGTAAGGACATGATCGGTTACCTCATCCGATGTTGCTTTACCGGACATGCGTGCGAGGATGTAACCGCTCAGCGACGCGCCGTAGTTGGAATAGGCCGGAACGTCGCCATAGGGGAACAGCCGCAGCGGTAAGAGTTCTGCGAAAGTGCGGTTGCTGTTCTTGAACCGGTCTTCGAACCCCGCTCGATGAGTCATGAGCCGGCGCAGCGTGACCGGTACACCGCCCGCCGGCGTCGGGATGGAGAAATCAAGATAGTCGCTGACGTCCTGGTCCAGATCGAGTCGACCCTGCTCGACCAGTTGCATGATCGCGATGCCTTCGAACAGCTTCTTGATCGAGGCGATGTTCATCAGCGAGTGATCGGCGGTCATCGGCCGGTGCAATCCGACGTCAGCAAGGCCATAGCCCTCGGACAAAATCACGCGACCATCCTTGACTACAACCACCACGGCACCGGGAATTCCGGAGCTGGCCAATTGTTTCGCAACAAAGCTGTCGAGGAAGACGTGAAGATCCTCCGCTGCCAGCGTCGGCCGGATAGTCTGCGAGCCTGCCTCCGTCGCCGTTGCGGCCTCGCTCGCAAAATTGACCGCAAGCCCTAGGACAAAAAGCAAGGACGGCAGCCAGAACCCACCAGTATCATGACGCGAACCGCCGTTCATATCGACCCCTTCAGCCTTAGGTAGCCCAAGCTTGATCCCGATCATTCCCCTCTTAGATGCTCCGAGCATAAAATTGGTTTACAGATCAAACGGGAAAATCACAACAAGGGGGCTGCCTCGGAACGATTCGGGCGACACCGTGCAGAGTTGTCGCGCTTGGCAGCGATCGCATGGAGTCGCGCACGGGGTGATGTAAGTCTCAATCAATTACAAATCTACGGGCGTGAGGCTTGGAACTCGTAGATCATCCAAAATGCCATAGTCTTCTAAAGTCATTGGGCCGCTAAGGGGATCATCAGAATCGACAGCCTCAGATCTCTGGTAAAAGCCCTCGGGCGTGAGTGCTCGTCCGAGTCGACGTTGAATGCAGCCATGACAAAGCATGCTGTGCCGTTGAGTGCGCGGGACAATCTGTCGCAACAGCTCGTTCTTTATCGAGTGATAGTCGGCCCCAGGGGCTAATAAATCCTTAGAACAGTCGAGGCACAACCATTTTGAAGTCACACGCAGTTGTCCGGTAGATCGCGAGCTACGCTCGAATGGTGGAGTGATAATCGACGAATTATTGCATGCTACTGGCGCTTGGAAATGGTCTCGATGGGCAACTTTTACTGCGCCGCTCATTGCTTTCAAGCTGAGACTCTAACGCCATCGCCAGCGTGGCACCAAGGCGCTTGTTGTTGACGATGTCGGCTTGGCGAATCTGGCTCAGGCGATCAAAGACGGAGTAGGGCAGTTCGCGCCCTTCATATCGGATCTTAAACCGCCCGTCCGGATAGTCGAACACGGTCACGTGTTGCCCGGCGATCTTATCGTTCTCTGGGCCCGGCTTGATCAGGTAGACGACCTTGTCGTACTGCAAGGTCAACGACCGTGTGACGGCTCTAGACTCCTGCCAGCTGAAGATGTCGTCGATCCGGACACGCTCGGCCTTGATGAGCTTGCGATGTGCATCGTGATCCGACGCCGGTGTTCGCCCGAAACGAGCGTTGTAATCGCGTCTGAAGGACTCCAGGAAGGTGTTCCCATCGGCGATCGATGAGATGCCGGCGAGCCGCAGCTCCTTAACTAAACGGTCCTGCAGCGTTCCATTGGCGCGTTCGACACGACCCTTGGCCGCCGGGCTGTTGGCACAAATGCTCTCGATGTTGAGATCATGAAGCGCCCGTCCGAACTGCGTGATGCCTTCACCGCGCGTGCCGCCGGCCTTGTTGACGCGACATACGGCATGCTTGTCGCTGTAGAATGCGACTGGCTTGCCGTACTCGAGTAGATAGCGCTTGGTGACGTTCATGTACTCGAAGGTCGACTCTGCATGGCAAAAATGCATGCCTACCAGCTGCCCGGTGGCATCGTCGATAAAGACCAGCAAGACGCATGGCTTTGCTCGATCCTCGAACCACCGGTGGTCAGATCCGTCGATCTGGATCAGTTCGCCAAAGCATGGTCGGCGCAATCGTGGTTGCTGGACCTTGGGCTTGCGCTGGGCTCGAGTCTGCCAGATGCCAGCTTGAATCATCAGCTTCCCGACGGTCTCGTTAGAGACTTTGATCTTTTGACGTTCGAGCAGCTTCTCGGAAGCCAGGGTCGGCCCGAAGTCAGAGTAATGGGCGCTGATCAGAGTAACGATGGCTCGCCGGAACTGATCCGGAAACCGACGGCTGCTGGGTCGGCCTCGCTTGCGAGACAGCAAACCGTCGGCGCCTTGTTGGGCAACCGCTACGCATAGTCGCTGAACCTGCCGAACGCCCAGGTTCAGCATCCTGGCAGCTTCAACCTGCGTAAGCCGACGTTCGCGCACTCGCGTGCTCACGCCGAACCGATCCAGCTCCGTATGACTCATCGTAAGCGTCCTGGTCGCCATGTCGGTAGACTCCCATTGCCGCGAAACACGACATTTTCACGTTGGAGAAACCCGACATTTATACTTTGAGCCTACATGCGTACTTCGCATAATACGCAATATGGTAACTCATTGATTTATATAATAAAAAATGGATTCCCTTATATCACAACCACCTCCATGGGAAAAGCGGTCAAACGAGAAAACTGTGCGGCGCCCGCGATCTAAGAGGCGGCCGCGCATGAGTGGCGCAGAGTTCAAAGACGGCCGTTGCCGCACGTATCGATTCGGCTCGCGAATATGCGACGATCGTTCAGTTTTGCAACTGGACAAGTCGCAGTCGTTTAGGAGAGTCTGGAATCCTCAGGGACAAGGAGCAATTGGATGCTAATACTCACCAGACGCGTTGGCGAAACACTCATGATCGGCGATGAGGTAACGGTGACAGTAATGGGCGTGAAAGGGAATCAAATCCGCTTGGGAATCAACGCCCCCAAAAACGTCGCGGTGCATCGCGAAGAAATCTATGCGCGCGTCGTTCAAGAGTCTCTCGATAAAACTAGTTAGGACTACAAGTCGTAGTTATGGCCCCGACGCTGCTCCGGGACCCGAATCAGCGCGGTGATCGGCCGCTTGCACAATGCTCGCTAATAACGCAGCGCGTTCGCGGCCTTCGTCGTTCAACTCAAGCTTCCCACCGCGGGCGAGAATTGCGAGGCCCTCCGCTGCGTCGAGGAGATCGCGTGAGAATACGGTTCGAGCCCGCAGCTCATCAAGAGCGAGCGCGCCGGCCCCCCGTGCCAATGTGAGCTGAGACACCTGACCTCAACAATTTAGAGTACAGGTAGTATCCAGTCATGGCCCAAGTATCGAAGTCTTCTATGAACAATCTTTCTGCGTCTTCCCTCGATTCCGCCGGTTCAAGCGTTCTACGATCCTCTACCATAGCGCAGTCATCAGAGGATCGAAGCCCTGACGCTGAGGTGATCGAGATCGCGACGCGCCGTCAATTCTCTGCCAGCGAGAAGCGGATGCTTTTGTCCGAGGCTGATCGGTGCAAGGAGCGCGGCGAGCTCGGCGCTTTCCTGCGTCGCAAACGCATTTATTCCTCGATGCTCTCGAGTTGGCGCAAACAGCTCGGGGCGGCCGACAGCGCCGCGCTCGCACCACAACGTCGGGGACCGAAGCCGGACGCAGCGGCGCGACAGATCAAACATTTGAACCGCGATAATGCGCGCCTGCGCCGCAAGCTCGAACGGGCGGAGCTCATCATCGACGCCCAAAAAAAACTGTGCGT
>JAJPKM010000007.1 GCA_021323735.1 Gammaproteobacteria bacterium | reverse complement strand
GCATCGGAATGCCTCTCCGGTCCTTCCACGGCGTGGTCACAGATCACTTCATTGCCAACCGCACCACCACCGGACTTGGCAGAAATCACCGTGATCGCGCCGAGACCCCCTACCGCAAGCGAAGTTGCCGGCGACAATATCAAGATTTTCATCAATTCCCATAGCAAACCCAAAGACAGCGTAACGGGTACGCTGTCACGATGGAAAGAAGCTGTCTGCGTAAAGACCGAAGGATTGCCTCCAGCGTTTGACGATTATGTCTCGGCGCGAGTCGAAGCGATTGCCGCGGCAGTCAAAATTCCGCAAGAGAAGCGAAATCCATGCAGGCCAAACGTCCATGTCATTTTCACCAATGAGCCCCAAAGGTTCATTGACATGCTGGCCGAACAAAATCCGGAATTACTCGGATATCATTACTCGGCGCAACTTAAAAAGCTTAAAACTATCGACCGCCCTATTCAGGCGTGGCATGTAACTGGCCTTGCATCTGACGCGGATCTATCCGGTGTTGTGCTCGATAGTGTTTGGGCGCCCCCGCTGATTGCACCTTCGGCAACCCATATTACCAGCAACGTATACAGTTTCATTCTCTTCACATTGGTTGTAGTCGATGGAAGGAAGATATTGGGATATCCCCTGGGAGCAATCTCAGACTACATTGCCATGCTGACTCTGTCACAAGTCCGCCTGATTGATCATTGTGGCGAACTGCCAAGCATTCTTGACCTGATGGCGACCGCCTGCACGCGCAAAGCATCGCAGTCAATTACGGCGGCGGACTTGGCTTATTTGCGATCTCTCAATACGGTTGGCCAAGGAGTTGATTATTCCATACAAACAAAAGCGATTGAGTTCAAGATGAAGGAACAGTTGACGAGTCGATAAAAGAATAGTCTTCAACGGCGACTGTGGGCAGGGAGTTGGCTCACGGTCACGCCGGAGGGCAAGATTGAAGATCCGATCGTGACATTGTCCACCCGCTACCGCCGTCTCGACGAGGCATGCGTAGCAGCATTCAGGGGAAAGCATATGAAACCGGTAATACGCGACGGCAAACGAGCAACCGTCACGCTAGCAATGCCGGTAGAATGGCGGAGAGCGTACTTGAGATTCGCAGCATTCCTAATCTCGTTAGCTTTCTCCAATTTCGTTCTCGCCCAACGAAGCTCCGCGGTCGCTCCGGACACATCCCCGTCAGCTGAGGGATTTTGGCTCGGAACATTGCATGCTCCGGCCGTAACATTGCGCATTCAACTGACGGTTACGACCGAGGACGGTCAGTTGGCTTGTTCTCTGGACAGCCTCGATCAGGATTCTTTTGGCCTTCCGTGTTCGAACATCATCCATTCCGACCGGAATTTATCTTTTGACATTCCGATTGTGAAGGGCCATTGGACCGGCAGAATCTCCGAAGACGCGAAAACACTCACGGGCATTTGGAATCAAGGCGGCGAGGCGCCCTTAGTTTTTGAGCGACAGGAGAAGCTTCGACCGCTGCTGGCGCCACCCACTGTTCACTATGATCAGGCAATAGCACCAGTCAAAGCCGCTGATATGGAATCAGTGCTAAGGCGCGATTTGGCACAGGCGCTCAAGGAAGGCGATCTCGCGCCAGCAACTTCGGCAGGTGTCGCAATCGGCCTCGTCAGAAAAGGCGTCCGCCGTGTTTTTGCCTACGGTACCGCGAAGCCAGAGTCTATATTCGAGATAGGGTCAATTACAAAGACCTTCACCGGCTTGATTTTGGCTCAGATGGTTCAGCAAGGCCAAGTTCGGCTAGACGAGCCGATTCGCGAGTTGCTGCCCAGCGGCACGGTTGCGAAACCGGACGGCCCCGAAATCACACTGCTTGACCTTGTCACGCAACATTCAGGCCTACCGCGCATGCCTGACAATTTCAAACCGGCCGATCCGGGTAATCCGTACGCTGACTATGCTGTCCCCGACCTTTATACATATGTTGCGCAGCACGGGGTAAAGAAACCGGCGGACGCGGGATTTCTCTACAGCAATGTCGGGGTGGGTCTGTTGGGTCAAGGGTTGGCGAATCGGGCTGGCGTCACTTACGCGAAGTTGCTGCGTAGCGAGATCACTGATCCGCTCGGCATGAACGATACTTCGATATCGCTTTCTGAGAGTCAAGAGCATCGCTTCATCCCAGGTCATCTTTCAAATCATCAACCCGCTCATGCTTGGGATCTGAATGCTTTCGCTGGTGCGGGAGGCGTACGATCGACGGCGGGCGACATGTTGAAGTATCTAGAGGCACAACTCCATCCGCAAAAGATTAATTTGTTGAACTCTCCGAATGCTCGAACGCTTCCCGCTGCGATCATTCAGTCCCAGAAGCTACAAGCCGACGTGGGGTCGGGATCCAAGATTGCATTTGCTTGGATGTTCAATTCCAAGTTCGCTTATTGGCACAATGGCGCGACTGGCGGGTACAGCAGTATCGCTTTTTTTAACCAGGATGAAAACTTTGCGGCTATCGTGCTTCTCAACACAGCGATAAGCAAAAGGCGCACCTTTGAGGAAATGCTTGCGGAGCACATCATCGAACGATTCATGGGAAGGCAGGCAATCTCTCTTGGCCCTGTCGATGAAAGATGAGCCGTTGAGTGAGCCATTCCCATGACGGATTCTGGATCGCGGCACGGGGCATGGCTGCGCTAAGGCAACTGCGACGCCAAGCATGAATTCAAGAGACGCGTGTGGGGCAAGTGGTAGACAAATCATTAGGAGAAACGACCTGGAAACCATGGTGACCTTGAGTGCTTGCCAGTAAGCTGCCGTTCATGGCATACGGTACGCGGCAACTTCGAGGGATTCATCATTGAGACGGCTGCCGAGCGATAGAGAATGAAACCCGTGAAAATCCGCGTAAGTAGCCTTGCTCGAATATCGGTGATGTCTCTTGCGCTGCTCGCAGCGATTGCGCGCGGCGCGCCGGAGCATGGGCCTGCCTGGCTCGACGATCACGGTGCCCAGACCATCAAGTGGCTGGAGGAGCGGAACTCGCAAACCCTGCTGCAGTTGCGGGCGGATCCGCGCTTCGCAACCTTTGAGCGCGCGGCGGCTGACATCCTGACTGATCCCCGCCGTCTCACCCCGGTAACGTTCATGGGTGACTACGTCTACCAATATTGGCAGACCCGTGACAGCCCATTCGGGGTATGGCGACGCACCGGGCGAGGTGACTATTTCGCCGGGGCGCCGAAGTGGGAGACCGTCATCGACGTCCAGGCGCTCGCGGTAGCGGAGCATGCCAGATTCATATTCGCCGGTGCCGACTGTCTGGAGAGCCGCTGTCTTATTTCACTGTCTCGCAATGGAAAGGATGCAGCCGAGCAGCGGGAATTCGATCTGAACCGCAAACAGTTCGTCCGCAATGGTTTTCACGTCCCGGAAAGCAAGACCGAGACGTGGTGGTACGACGCAGACACTTTACTCGTCGCGCCCGCGTTCCTTCGCCGCGAAATGACGGAAGGACTGACCCCACGCACGATTCGGGTATGGCGGCGCGGTACCCCGTTGAGTTCGTCACGCACGTTGTTCGAGGGCCGCGACTCGGACGCCGGTGTAAATGCCGAGCTGGTCAATGCAGCGGACTCGGGCAACTTCGTCGCCGCTCGGCACAAAGACTTCGAGCGGCGCGAATATCAGCTGGTCTCGCTCGATGGAAAATCGCATCCGCTTGCCTTGCCGGAAGCCGCGGCTGTCATGGGCGTACACGCGGGCAAACTGTTGATCCGTCCGAACCGGGACTGGACCCTGGAGAGTGGGGTCGTGGTGCCCAACGGGACGTTGGCTGCGATCGATCTGAACGCATTGATGCGCGAGGGGAAGATTTCATCAGCCGAAGTAATCTATGCTCCCGCGGGCGACGATGCGATTCGCAGCACCCGGTCCAGCGACGGACGCCTGTTTGTAGAACTGCTTCACGACTACTCGAGTCGGCTGGTTGAGCTGACCCCGCGCGAGGCAGGCGGGTGGGAGGCGCGGACCATTCCACGGCCGGGTGGACGATACATCCAGATCATGGATATCGCGCAGGGCCAATTGTTGCTGCATGAACAATCTCCGCTCCTGTCCGACCGAATTGTGCAGGTTGACCCGCAAACCGGAAGTGAAAAGCAGCCCCTGTATCAACAACCCGCATTCTTCGATGTGTCCAATCTCCTCACGGAGTACAACCAGGCGCGCAGTTCCGACGGCACACTCATCACGTATAGCGTCACGCGCCGCCGCGACTTCAAGTTCGACCGCTGTTCGCCAACTCTTGTCTATGGCTACGGGGGGTACGATGTTCCGCTGACGCCCCGTTACGAGCCGCTGTTTGGGAGGCTCTGGCTGGAGCGCGGCGGCGTCTATGTGCATGCCTATCTTCGCGGCGGCGGCGAACGCGCGCCCGAGTGGCATTGGGGAATCATGCGAGACAAGCGGTATCTGGCGTTCGATGACATGGCTGCGGTCCTCGAGGACTTGCGCAGCCGCGGGGTCACGGAGCCGAGCCGCACAGGGATATTGGGCCGTTCCAATGGCGGACTGATGGCCGCAGCCGTCATGGAGCGCTACCCTCAGCTCATGAATGCCGTCATCGTCGGCGGACCTCTGACCGACATGCTGAATTTCATCGAATTCCCGCCGGGTTCCACCTGGACGGCTGAGTACGGTGATCCTCGCGACAGCGTTGCGCGCCAGTACTTGAGCAGCTATTCACCGATGCAAAACATTGCGCCGCCGGATGTTCGCTACCCTTCGGCCCTCATCATCACTTCGACGGACGATGATCGCGTGTTGCCGGGGCAGGCGCGGCGATTTTCGGCTCTTCTTACGGAGAAGGGACACGACAACCTGTATTTTGAGGATGCGCAGGGCGGGCACTATTGGGAACTTGCGGGCGGGCCGGCGCCCGGCGACTGGCATCTCAGGTCGACTGCCCGTGCGGTGGAATTTACTTATTTGTGGCGCCAACTCGGGCAGACCGCATGCCGATGACGTGGTCCTCATGAACCAGGGCACGCTGCGAGCACGCGCGGGGGCCACTCAGGGGTTACCCTTCCTTTTGGTATCTAACGCGACGGTTTAGAGATAGTTGCATCAGGGCACAATTTCCTTCAGTACGGCGCCGATTTCAGTGTGTAGGACAAGATCCGCGCTGCCATCCATGTGGGTCGGCTCGCGGTTGACAATGGCGAGCGCGGCACCGTTCGACTTTGCGACCATCGGTAGTGCGGCGGCTGGGTAGACCGCCAGCGACGAGCCGAGCACGATGAACAGGTCGCACTCGCGCGAAGCAGCGTCGGCACGGCGCATCGGCTCGACGGGCATCGGCTGCCCGAAGGAGATCGTCGCCGTCTTGACGATGCCGCCGCACGCTCGGCAGCTTGGCAGCGTGCCTTGCTCCAGGAACGGGACGCGCAAGTCTGTGAGCTCGTGCCGCAGTCCGCAGATAAGGCACGTCGCATAGCCGGCATTGCCATGAAGCTCGATCACCTGATGTGCGGGCACGCCCGAGTCCTGGTGTAGATTGTCCACATTCTGCGTGATCACGTGGCCGATTTTGCCGGTGCGCACCAGACGCGCAATGGCAAAATGACCTTCATTCGGTTTGGCGCCTACCCAGCCGGCCACCCCGGAAAAGGTGCGCCGCCAAGCCTCGTGCCGCGCGTCTTCGTGGTGAAGGAACGTGTCGAAGTCGATCGGTTTCATCCGGCTCCAGACTCCACCCGGGCTGCGGAAGTCCGGAATTCCAGATTCAGTGGACATGCCTGCGCCGGTGAACACGACGGTTCGCGCCGAACCGGCAAGAAGTGCCGCGAGGCGGGGGATGGCCGACATGGCTGCGTTAGGTGGTTTCGACGGGGAGAGTGAAATGGAAGGCCGCCCCCGCCCCCTGATTGGCAGTCGCCCAGATTCGCCCGCCATAAGACTCCAAGATCGAACGAGTAACGGCCAAACCCATGCCCGTCCCCTGCGGCTTGGTCGTATGGAACGCATCAAAAATTCGCTCGGTATTCTCCTTCGGCAATCCTACGCCGGTATCGGTGATCGAAATGAGCAGATCGCCTTCGGAATTCAATGCCGACTGGATCGTCAATTCGCCGCCGGCGTCTTTCATGGCCTCGATCGCGTTCAGCATTAGGTTCATGAGGACCTGTTGCAGCTGCACGCGGTCAGCCAAGATCTGCGGCAGGGTTACGTCGAACTCGGAACGAATGGTCACGGAGTTGCGCATGGCTTCGTCTCGGAGCATGACGGCCATCTCTCGGACTATATCCCCGATATCCACCATTTCGCGTTCAGGGGGAGGCCCTTTCTTGTAGAAGGACCGTAACCGGTTGATGACGTCAGCCGCTCGGTTCCCATCCTGCTCGATCCTCCTCGCCGCTGCCCGCGCTCTTCCCAGGTCCGGGGGATCATGCTCGAGCCATCGTAAAAGCGCGTTGGCGCTGGTGATCGAAGCGGCAATGGGCTGCTTGACCTCATGCGCGAGTGCGGCCGCCAATTCTCCCAGCATGTTTACGCGATTGATGTGCGCCAAATCGGTCTCTACCTGGCGCAATCTTTCGCGCTCCTTTTCGGCCCGCTTCCGCTCGGTGATATCCATCGTGACACCGACGTACTCACCGATTTCTCCGGATGGGCTCCGATGTCCTATGGCATGATGGAATCTGATGCTGCCGTCGGGAAGACAAACGCGGAACTCGTGGTCATAGTCCGTTCCTGTGCGGATGGCGTTATCGAGAGTCGCCCTCACTGCTGGTTCATCTTCCGGGTGAAGGGCGGCGTAAAGGCGCTCATATGGAACGGGACCTTGGTCCGGATCGAAGCCATACAAGCGAAACGTTTCATCGGACAGGTGAACGATTTCCCCTGTGACGAAATTCGTTGCCCAACTGCCGATGTGGGCTAGGCTTTGCCCCGTGCTCAGGTAAAACTGGTTTCGTTGCAGGGCTTCCTCTGCACGTTTGCGCTCAGTGATGTCCTGAGTCGTGCCGAACATTTGGTAGGCTCGTCCCGACGAGTCCTTCTTCAAGTCACTCAGGCTGTGGACGACACGCATTTCCCCATCGGGACGAAAGAGCCGGTGCTCACAGTCGGCGCGCGCGCCGGAACGAGTGGACTCTTCTACTGTCAGAAATACACGTTCGCGATCATCGGGGTGGATCATTTCGCGGACTTTGTCGATGTCGATGGTATGTTCCTGTGCCGACAGCCCGAATATGCGGTAGGTTTCGTCCGACCAGATCAGGTGATTCGCATCGAGGTCCCATACCCAGTAGCCGACGTGAGCGACGCGCTGGGCTTCCTCGAGCCAGGCTTTGCTTTCTTGCAAGTTGCGCGACAAGGCCTGACGTTCTTCCTCGGCGCGTTTGCGCTCAGTGATATCGGTAAGCACACCCTCATTGGCCTTCGCCAATTCATCCGTTCGCTCGGCGCCCAGAACTCGCAAGGCGCTGCGTGCTTCGCCCAGAAGTCTTCGATCTCGGCGCCAGCCGCCCAGCAAGACGACATACAAGCCAAGAATCACCAGAACCATCAGAAAGGGCAGCATGGGGAACGAGGCTCCGAATTGGAAGAATCCAACATCACCTGCTCGGCGATCCAGGTCGCCGGATGTTCGAGGAGGATTCTAAAGGATGCAGAGCGTACACATGGGAGATTGCCGCATCCGGTGCTGATTGCCGGCAGTTGCACCCCAAAATTGTGAGTCCTCATGTGGGCACGCGGTCAAGTTGTCTGGGTCGATCGGCGCTTGGCCGCAGCAGTCGGGTGGACTGATCTGCGCCCCTTGAGGCGGTCAATCAACCAACGACCCGCGGGGCCCGGCGGCGCATCGTTCCGGTAGACCGCGCGCATCGGCATCAGCGGCTTCGAATTGCTGGGCATTTGGACGCGAATCACACGCAGTCTGCCGCCGGCGATATCGTGTTCCACCATGAATCGGGGCATATTCCCAAAGCCGAAGCCGGCACGCAGAAAGGCGTGTCGCGCTCCCATGTCGGCGAGCCGCCATATGTTTTTAGAGAAAACCCCGTAGTTCTGGCCTTTGGACAGCGTTGAGCGATCGGTCAGCACGAGCTGCACGTGCCGCTGCAGTTCGGACTGCGGAACGACGCCCTTGTATCTGGCTAGCGGATGCGTGGGCGCGACCACCGTCACCAGGGGCACATCGAGCAACAACTCGCTGTGCATGGCTTCGGGAAGGACCGGCAGCGAACCGACGATGCCGATCTGACAAGCGCCTTGCAGCACGGGCTCGATCACGGCACCGAGCACTTCGACCACCATGCGCAGCGGTGTGTGCGGGAACGTGTCGCGAAACTTGTCGACCGCCTCGATCAACTCGCTCATGGGGTACATCACATCGATCGAGAGGGATAGCTCCGGTTCGAGCCCTTCGCGCAAGGTCTTCGCGCGAGCCTTGAATCCGTCCATCTGGTCGGCCACTGCGCGTGCATTCTCGAGCAATGCGCGCCCATCTTCCGTGAGCGTCGGATAGCGGGTGCTGCGATCGAACAAGGCAACGCCGAGCTGTCCTTCGAGATTCGCCAAGGTCTGACTGACAACGGACTGCGCGCGCCGAAGCTTGCGGCCGGCGGCGGAAAAGCTGCCCTGCTCGGCGGCGGCGATGAAAGTACGAAGCTGGTCCAGGGTTACACCGTCAAGCATGACCTATCTCCAAAAACGATGGTTAACATCGAATAATATAGGCTTCAAAGATGGCCTGCGGAATCCTATCTTGTTCTCCGCCGATCAACTATCTACTGGAGAAGGCCATGTCGAACCCCAATAAGCTCATCGCCGTCGTCGGCGCCACCGGTCAGCAAGGCGGAGCCGTCGTTCGCGCATTGCAGGCGAGCGGTCAATTCAAGGTGCGCGCGCTGACGCGCAATCCGGCCAAGCATCCGAAGCTGGGCGACGAAGTCGTTCTGGCGGATTTTAACCGTCCGGAAACCTTGAAAGCAGCCTTTGCCGGAGCATACGGCGTTTTCCTGGTCACCAACGCCTGGGAAGCTGGAGCGGAGGAATCCAACCAGGCACTGGCCGCCGTCACTGCGGCAAAAGACGCCGGCGTACAGCACCTCATCTGGTCGACGCTACCGGACGTGGCGACGATCAGCCGCGGCAAGATCAACGTCCCGCACTTCACGGACAAGGCGAAGGTCGAGCGCATCGTGGGCGCTGCCGGATTCGCCTACCACACGTTCGTGATCGCTCCGTTCTACTATCAAAACCTGTTGGGCGCGATGGCTCCACAGAAGCAGGCGGATGGCTCCTTGGGTTGGGCGCTGCCGCTCGATCCCGAGCGGCGCGTCATCCACATGGGCGATATCACCGAGCTCGGCCGCGTCGTGGCCGGTGCGTTCGCGCAGCCGGAACTCGCGGGGCACGGTGAGCATTTGCCTCTGGTCGGCGATTTCCTCAGCTTCAACGAAATCGTCGCCACCCTCGGTCGCCAGGGAAGCAAGTTCTCGTTCCAGCGAGTCTCGCGCGAGGCTTTTGCCGGCTGGTTCCCAGGTGCCGAGAGCGTCGCGGCAATGCTCGCCTACTTCGAAGCGCACACGTATCTGGGAGCGGACATGCGCGAGGCGATCGCACTCGCCAATAAAGTCGCCGGCCAGCAGCCGACCAAGTTCGCGGCGTGGGTCCGGACTCACTTCGCAACCCCGGCAGCTGCCTGAGATACATGGTTCTCACTTCAACTTCGGAGGGTTTACATGAAACGCTTGACCTTGACTGCCTTGTTGCTTGCCAGTTCATCCATCCTCGCCGCCACCGGCGCGAAAGCACCGGACGGCGAGAAATACGCTATCGATCCCACGCACAGCGGGGTCATCTTCGGTTGGAACCATTTCGGTTTCTCCAATCCGACCGCGCGCTTCGACAAGATCGAAGGCAATGTGCTGCTCGACAGCGCGGATCTCACCCGCTCGTCGATTGCGGTCTCCTTACCACTGGCCGGATTGGACACGGGGGTCGAGAAGCTCGATGAGGAGCTGAAAGGCCCGGATTTCCTCGATGCCACCAAGTATCCGACAATCACCTTCAAGAGCACCCGGGTTGAAAAGAGTGGCGAGAACGGCCTCAAAGTGACCGGCGACCTCACCGTGCACGGCGTCACCAAGCCGGTCACGCTGGATGCCACGGTCAACAAGATCGGCATCTTCGAAATCCCCGGCGTGATCAAGGCGCAGGCCGCGGGTTTCGACGCGACGGCCGTCATCAAGCGTTCGGATTTCGGCGTCATCAAGTACCTGCCGCTCGTGAGCGACGAACTTTCCGTACGCATTACGCTCGACGCGAAATTGCTCGATACGAAGTTGGCGCAGGCCAAGCAGTAAGCATTCAAGACCCGGAGGCGCGCGCCAGGGACGTGAGGGACGTGAAATGGCGCGCGCTCCCGAAGCTACCTTTCGACGTCATGCCGAGACCCTTAAGTTTGCGGAAGTTTTTCGCAGCTTTCGCGAATACATCTTGCTATGAACAATCCCAGCACGGTTGCGGCCGGGTTGGCTGCCGTAAGCAGCGATTTCGCGACCTTGAAGTGCTTCCCGCTGTTGAGCACATCGTCGAGAATCACGATCGTCCGCCGCAAAGGCTTTACGGGCGGTAGAACCTCCGTGAGCGCAAGCAGGTCGTCATAGGTCGTGCGATCGGCGCTTTCATGATCCGCTTGCATGCTGTGCCCTATGCGTAAAATTGGCTGCACGTCGGATGGCCAGCCGCTGAATGCGCACTGCAAGATTTGCGCTATGCGATCATCGTGATCGATGTCGCCTATGGCCTTGGAAGAGGGAACCGGGACAAATGAAAACTCGCCTTCGGCGGTTTGCCGGCCCAGCAATTCGCGCAGTGCCTTCGCGGCGTGACCGATGGCTTGTTGCTTGTAATAGCGGCGCGACGGCGTTTTCTCCATTTCGCTGGGCTTGATTTTGAGGTTCTTGATCAGCTGATTCGTGGGTCCGGCGGCATGGTTCTTGCGCGCGGCATATTCCCAGATATAGAAACACGTGTCGGTTGCATCGAGCGAAAAGTGTTCGCCCATCGTAACTTCATCAATCTTCGATAGCTTTGCGGGAATTGGCGGCAGCAAGGTCACCGGCCGACCATGCGATTCAGGTGCTCCGGGTAGCGAGCCCCGTGCACGGTGATCTTGGACGCGCTGTCGATCGCTCGCAGATCGTCGGACGTGAGCTCGAGCGCCGCCGAGCCGAGATTTTCCTCGAGGCGTTGCAGCTTGGTGGTACCGGGGATCGGAACAATCCAGGGTTTTTGGGCGAGCAGCCAGGCGAGCGCGATCTGCGCGAGGGTGGCGTTCTTGTGTACCGCAATCGCCGCCAGCTGATCCACCACTGCCTTATTGGCCTTCCTGGCTTCCGGCGTGAAGCGGGGCAGGGCGTTGCGAAAGTCCGTGCTGTCGAACGCTTTGTGCTCATCGATCTTCCCGGTCAGAAAACCTCTGCCGAGCGGGCTGAACGGAACCAAGCCGATGCCAAGTTCCTCGAGCGCCGGTAATACCTGAGCTTCCGGTTCCCTCCACCACAGCGAGTATTCGCTCTGCAGCACGGTGACGGGCTGAACCGCGTGGGCGCGACGAATCGTTTGGACCGACGCCTCGGACAAGCCGAAGTGCTTGACCTTGCCTTCCCGTATCAGGTCCTTCACCGTGCCTGCGACTTCCTCGATGGGCACGTCGGGATCGACACGGTGCTGATAGAACAGGTCGATGGCATCGACCTTGAGCCGCTTCAGCGAGGCTTCCGCGACTTCCCTGATGTGTTTGGGCCGGCTATCGAGGCCTGCTTGTTTCCCGTCGACGATCTCGAAGCCGAACTTCGTGGCGATGACGACCTGTCCCCGGAATGGGGCAAGTGCCTCGCCCACGAGTTCTTCGTTGGTGAAAGGGCCATAGACCTCTGCCGTGTCGAAGAACGTGACGCCCCGACCGACGGCCGCGCGGATAACCTCGATCATTTTCGGCTTGTCGCCCGGCGGGCCGTAGCCATGGCTCATGCCCATGCAGCCGAGGCCCAGTGCCGACACTTCAAGGTCACTCTTTCCCAGTCTTCGCTTCTGCATAACGCCTCCAAACGGTGTCGACGCGGACAAGGTCAGGGTCTCGCGAGGGCACCCTGCCTATGCATATTGCGGCGAGTGCCTCGGCCGATTCCAGCCGATGCCAGCCCCAAGGGCGTGCTCGCGACGCGCTACCGGGGCGTTGCGGGCTGACCGGTAAGCCTGGCGAACACCACGCCGGCCAGCAGTCCCACCGCCATTTGCGCCGCCACACCGATTGCGCCGCGTGCGCCGAAGATGCCGACCGTGCCCAAAACCATCTTCAACACGCTAAACAACGTGAAGAGCGCAACCGCGCCTGCAAGGCCGAAAACCAGCACGCGCCGTCCGGTGAAGCGCGCCAACAGGCCTGCCGCCAAGAACGCAACGAACAAGGCGATGGTGGTCAGGGTCGCGTAAGACTGGATCATTCCGCCCAGGTCGTGCGCGGCCCAGGCGATGCGATCGGCGAACGGGAGGGTTGCGGGCCCGGTTCCGTCACCACTGCCGGCGGCGATCGACCACGCTTGTTGGACGAAGTACGAATGGGCGGCCGAACCCAGCACCACCATCACACCGACCGCGACGATAAAAGCGATGATACGTCGTAACATCCGAGCTCTACCCTGGGGTGTCATTTGATGATGTCCTGAAAAACGGGTGAGATGTCTTTATATTAGCGGAACACGGTTCCCAGCAGGAGATTCCTACGCGCCTCGCACTCCTTGTCCAGGCTGCTTCGGCAGCGATAACGATTCCCCTAGCCGGCGCCGGCACGGTATCCGAACGCGCAGTCCCGCCGGCGCCGCAGCCTGCGGCTGTCGTTACGGCGGGCTATCGCGTCACGGAGATTGCGCGCGGACTCGATCATCCCTGGTCGATGGCGTTCTTGCCGGACGGCTCGATGCTGGTGACCGAACGGGTGGGGCGGCTGCGGTTGATCAAAAATGGGGTTTTGCAGCCCCAATCGATCGCCGGTGTCCCGCCGGTACATACCGGCAGCCAAGCCGGATTGTTCGACATCGTGCTGCACCCCAACTTTGCCCAGAACAGTGTCGTCTTTCTGACCTACGCGGCGGGAACTGCCCGGGCCAACGGCACGCAAGTGGCGCGCGCCCGCTTCGACGGCAAGGCGCTGCAAGACCTTCGAGTGATATTCAAGGCAATGCCTTTGAAGGATACGGACAACCACTACGGCGGGCGCATGGCGTTTCTGCCGGACGGTACCTTTGCCCTCACGATTGGCGAGGGGTTCGAATATCGAGAGCAGGCACAGGATCTTAGCTCCGATCTGGGCAAGATCGTCCGCCTGAGCGAGGACGGCAGTGTTCCGCCGGACAATCCCTTCATCGGTCAGGCGTCGGCCCGTCCGGAAATCTACACCTGGGGCCACCGCAATGAGCAAGGATTGGCTTTCGATCCTCAGAGCGCGCGCTTGTACGAGACCGAGCATGGGCCGCGCGGCGGCGATGAGCTGAACATCATCGAAGCGCACAAGAACTACGGTTGGCCGGTGATCACCTACGGCATGGACTATTCCGGTGCCTATGTGTCTCCTTATACGCAGCGGGCGGGGCTCGAACAGCCTGTGATCTATTGGACGCCGTCGATCGCGCCATCGGGGCTTGCCATGTATCGCGGCGACAAATTTCCGGCCTGGAAGGGCGATTTGTTCGTGGGGGCTCTGGCGTTCAAGCACCTGCGCCGTGTGCATCTCGATGAGAGCGGCAACGTCGTGTCCCAGGAGCAGCTGCTGAACGATCTGCACTGGCGCATCCGAGACGTGCGCGCCGCGCCGGATGGCTATCTCTATGTCTCGACCGACGAGGCGGATGGACGCGTGTTGCGGCTCGAGCCTGCGCCCTGAGCGCGCGGCGCTAACCGGGAGCGGATGGACGCATGTTGAGGCTCGAGCCTGCGCCCCGAGCTCGCCGCTCAGTGCGCTACTTCGAGCCAGAACGCCTTGCCGGATTCAACGGGAGTAGTTGCCGCCGGACCCTCGCCGAAGATTTGCACGACGACGGTCTCGGAGCCACCTGACCCATCCCAGTGCGTGGCTTTCGCCGGGTGGACCATGACGCTCCCGGCCTTCAGCGGAACCGCTTTGGCAAGATCGAAGGTGTCGCCGGTACCGGTGTACCAGGTTCCCTGGAGCACCGTGACATATCGGGCATTAGGGTGCCAATGCGGAATGTCCATCACGTGCGGCGGAAACTTGACGCGAATCATGTACAAACCGGGCTTGTTCGGATCGCCGAACACGATGGCTTGCTGAACGCCATGCCCATCGGGGACATCGTGCCAAACGAGGTCCGATGGCGTGATGCGCACGAAGTCAGGACTGTCCTTCGCAATCCCGCTCGCTGCAACGGCGAGAATGGCCGCGATCGAAAGGCAAGAGGCGAGACGGCGTATATGGATTCTTCTCATGCGTCACCTGTGCTTGAGCCAAAGTCCAGTATGCCTCCTTTGCGCTCGAAGATCACCGGGTTTGGCTCGCTCACCTCATTCGCGGAAGAATTTTCCGAGTTCCTCCATGAAGGCGTCGAGTTGGTCGTGATGTACCCAATGTCCGGCGTCGGGGAAGCTGACCACTTTCGCGTGGCGAAAATGCCGTGCCCGCCCGTCTTTTTCCGGATTCGATGCCCAGCTCTTGTCGCCATAGCACAGCAGCGTCGGACAGCTGATGGCGCCCCACAATTCCTGCAATTCTTCCTGCGCGATATCCACCGGCGGGAACACGTGCATGTAGTTGTCGAATTTCCAGCTCCACGTACCGTCCTCATTGCGGCTGGCGGCATGCCGCGTGAGGTGCTGCGCCTGCTCCTCCGTGAGGTACTTGTTCTCGTTGCGCATTCGCTCCAGCGCATCAGCCAACGTGGCGTAGCGGCGTGGCGTTCGCGCACTCACGGCGCGCCGGTCGCGTATCCACTCCTGCCAGCGCTCCTGTAGAGGGCGCTGGCGGCGTTCCGCCAGCATTTTCGGCGATGGCCCGAGTCCCTCGATCGCAACGATGCGCCGCACGTTGTCCGGGTACAGGCCGGTATAGCGAAGCGCAACGTTGCCGCCCAGCGAATGGGCGACGATCGTGACGGGCGCGAGTTCGAGCTGATGAACGATCTGCGCCAGATCGTAGACATAGGCTGCCATGGAGTAGTCGCCGTCCGGCGACCAGGCGCTGTCTCCGTGGCCGCGCAGGTCCGTGGCCATGACGTGCCAGTCGGCGCGCAGGCGGTCGGCCACCCAGTCCCAGCTGCGGCAATGATCCCGGCCGCCGTGAATCAGCAGCAATGGCGGGGCGGTTGGATTTCCCCAGTCGACGTAGTGCAGCTTCAAACGCTGCGAGATGTAGCCATGAGACGTGGGGCTGGCGCTGATCATGTTGCTCGCGGGTCGATATCGATCACGCGGCAGTATAGCAACTTGGACTTGCCCGATAGAGTCAGTACAGTAAGCCGTGGACGAGCAGATTCCCGTCATCATCGGTGTGGGCCAGGTCAATGATCGCGATGAGCCGGACAAGGCAGGCGCGGGTCTTGATTCCTTGGCGCTGATGGAGGCGGCACTGCACGCCGCGGATGACGACGCGGGAGGCGGATGGCTGGCGGCGCTGGACTCGCTGGGCGTCGTCGATCAGATCTCCTTTCCGGAATTGGGCGACGTATCCTCGCCCCTGGCCGAGCGTATCGGCGCGACTCCGCGCATCTGCTACAAGTCGGCGTATGGCAGCGGCGACAGCCCGATCCTGCTGTTGAACGAAGCCGCCAATCGCCTCGGCGCCGGGCAAATCCAGGTCGCCGCGATCGCCGGCGGCGAGGCCCTGCGCACCGCGGCTCGGCGCGCGGCCGCGCGGGCCGATGCCGGGGCGCCATCATCATCGGACAACGCGGTACGCGCGGTTTCCATGCGCCGCGGGCCCTCTTACCGCCATCGCTACGGATTGATTGCGCCGGTGGACGTGTACCCGCTGTATGAAAACGCCGGCCGCGCCGCATATGGGCAGACTTTGGCGCAAGCCCAAGACGAGAGCGCGCAGATCTGGTCGCACTTCTCCACGGTGGCGGCCGATAACCCAGGGGCTTGGCTGCGGCGCCGCGTGTCTCCCGAGGAAATCAAAACCGTATCGGCGGCCAATCGTCCGATTGCCTTCCCCTATAGCAAATTCATGGTGGCCAACAGCAGCGTCAACCAGGGGGCGGCCTTTCTGGTGACCACTCTTAAGGCGGCTCGAGAGCGGGGTATTCCCGACGACCGGATGATCTTTGTCGGCCGGGGTGCCGCGGCCCACGAGCCGGTGGATGTCCTGGCGCGAGCGAGCTTCATCGAATCACCCAGCATGGCGGTGTCTTTACGCCGCGCGCTCGAGTTGAATGGGCTGGTCACCGCGGACCTGGACTTCGCCGAACTGTACAGCTGCTTTCCCTGTGTGCCGAAGATGGCGCGCCGAGTGATCGGCTGGCCTCTGCACAGGGCGGCGACCGTTTTTGGCGGGCTCACGTTCGGCGGCGGCCCGGTCGGCAATTACATGAGCCATGCCGTGGTCAGCCTGGTGCAGGCATTGAGGAAGCGCGGACGCCACGGGCTGCTGTTCGCCAATGGCGGGCTGGCCACGCATAGCCACTCGATGGTATTGAGCCGCGAGCCCTTGGGGCCGAATCGCTTCCCGCAGAACTTCGACTATCAGTCCGAAGCCGATGCGATCCGCGGTCCCGTGCCGCCCATCGAAGAGAGCTACCTGGGCCCCGCAACCGTGGAGACCTACACGGTCTTCTACGACCGGGATGGGACGCCTCGCCAAGGTGTCATCGTGGCGCGCTCGACGCAGGGTTCGCGTTTCCTCGCCAAAGTGCCCGAGACCGATCGCGCGGCGATTCATTGGCTGACCGACGGTGCTCGCGAACCCGTCGGCGCCGCGGGCACGGCGGTCAAGGGTCCTGACGGCGATACCTGGTGGCGGACGTCCTAGGACTTCGTCGGTGAGCTAGGGTGGCAGCGCTGCGAGCGGCGCTTCAGATCCGCTCGATGATGATGGCCGGCGCCATGCCACCGCCCGCGCACATGGTGACCAAGCCGCGCTTCAGGTCGCGGCGCTCCAATTCATCGAGCAGGGTACCGATCAGAATGGCACCGGTGGCCCCGATGGGGTGACCCAGTGCGATGGCGCCGCCGTTGACGTTCACCCGGTTGCGATCCAGCTTCAAATCTCGAATGAATTTCTCCGCCACCACCGCGAACGCTTCATTGATCTCCCAGAGGTCGATGTCCTGCGTCGTGAGTCCCGCTCGCTGCAGCACCTTTTTCGCTGCCGGTACCGGTGCATTGAGCATCAGCGTGGGGGAATCGCCCATGTTGGCGTAGGCCAGCACGCGGGCACGCGCCTTGAGCCCGCGCTTGCGCGCATACGCCGGCGAAGCAATCAAAACCGCGGCCGCGCCATCGACCACGCCCGAACTGCTGCCGGCATGGTGCACATGCTGTATCCGCAGCCCCGGGTATTTACGCTCTATCAGCGCGCGGTAGGTCATGCCCTTGTCGTCCAAGGCATAGTCGGCTATGCCTGCGAACGACGGCTGCAACGCCGCGAGTCCCTCCGCCGTAGTCTGCGGACGCGGAAACTGTTCTTGAGCGAGGGCTACGCTGCCATCGGTGTTCATGACGGGAATCAGGCTGCGATCGAACAACCCGTCCTCGATGGCCCGGCCCGCACGCCGCTGGCTCTCCAACGCCAATGCGTCGAGGTCCGCGCGGCTGATCTTTTCCAGTGTCGCAATGGCGTCGGCGCACACGCCCTGGTGCGATTGGGGATGGAGCGCGCGCAGCCGCTCATTGCCCCGGTCCATCAAGGGCGCTCCCAGGTGAGGTAGGCCGGCCGTATACGACATCATCTCCGTGCCGCCGGCAACGACGAGATCCTCCATGCCTGACATGACGGCGGCAGTCGCCATGCTCACCGCGGTAATGCCAGAGCCGCAAAACCGGTCCAAGGTGACCCCGCTCGAGACGATGTCGTAACCGGCATCCAATGCGGCCATGCGGCCCAAGTCGGCGCCCTGCTTGTCTACCTGAGTGGAGGTGCCCCAGATGACATCATCGACCTCGCGGGTGTCCAGCTGGTTGCGCGAGGCAATCGCCTGCAGCACGGTGGCCCCGAGATGTTGCGGGTGCATGTGCGCAAGCGCCCCGCGGCCGATTTTGCCGATGGCGCGCGGGGTGCGGCAGGCATCGATGATCCAGGCGTCGCGCATGGTATTCCCCAATGAACGTTATGGCATCATAGTAAGGTTGGCCATGCGAGTTGCGCAAATCGAACGGCCGCGCGAAACAGGGAGTAAGCGATGTCAATCCTCGATGTACCACCCCCGGCATTCATGTTGGAACCGGAAATCCAAATGTTTGCCGAATCCGCAAAGCGCTTCTTCGAACGCGCGGCGCCCGCCGAGCGCGTAGACGGCTGGCGCGCAGAGGGCCAGGTGGAACGCAAATTTTGGCGCGAGACCGGCAGGGCGGGCTTTCTGGGCGTGATGGTGCCCGAACAGTATGGGGGACCCGGCGCGGATTTTCGCCATGAACTGGTATTGCTCGATGTCGTAGCACGCCAAAATCTCGAGGGCTTCGCCCTCAGCCTGCACAATGTCATCGTCACTCCCTACGTGGTGCTCCATGGCACTGAGGAACAGAAGCAGCGCTGGCTGCCGAAGCTCGTTTCCGGCGAAAGGGTCTGCGCCATCGCGATGAGCGAGCCGGGTGCGGGTTCGGATTTGCAAGCCATTCGCACCACGGCGCGCCGCGACGGTGACGGTTATCGCATCAACGGCTCGAAGACATTCATCTCCAATGGACAGATTGCCGATTTCATCGTCGTCGTCGTCAAGACTGACCCGGGTCTGGGGGCGCGCGGCGTTTCCTTGCTCATCGTGGAAACCGAACATGTGCAGGGATTTCGGCGCGGCAAGAAACTCGACAAGATCGGGTTGGATGCGCAGGACACGTCCGAACTCTTTTTCGATGATGTCTGGGTGCCGGCCGAGAACTTGTTGGGCATGCAGGAAGGCAAAGGCTTCGCGCAGCTGATGGCGGAGTTGCCGCGCGAACGCCTGCTGATCGCCATCGGCGCCGTCATTACCATGGAAAAAGCGTTGGAAGCGACCATAGAGTACGTGACCAATCGCAAGGCGTTCGGCCAGCGGGTGATGGACTTTCAAAACACACAGTTCAAATTGGCCGACGCCAAAGCCAAGGCCACGGTGGCGAAGGTCTTCGTCAACGATTGCATCGCACGAGTGCTTGCAGGCTCCTTAGACGCAACCACGGCGGCCATCGCCAAGATGTGGACCACCGAAACCGAGTGGCAGATCGTGGATGACTGCCTGCAATTGCACGGCGGCTATGGCTACATCAACGACTACCCGATCGCCCGCATATTCCGCGACTCGCGCATCGCGCGCATCTATGGCGGCTCGACGGAGATCATGAAAGTCATCATCGCCCGCTCGCTTTGAAACGAGCGTTGCGGGTCAAGCGACGGCCGCTATTCCAATTCGGGGTACGGGCCTGCGCCACCCGCGGCGATGAAACCATCGATGCGCGCCTCGAGCACCGGGATGGGGACGGATCCAAGCTCCAGCACCGCGTCATGGAAGGCGCGCAGATTGAATTTCGGTCCGAGCGCTTTTTCCGCTTTGGCGCGGGATTTGATGATGGCGTCCTCACCTAAGTAATAGGACAGCGCCTGCGCCGGCCAGGCGATGTAGCGATCGACTTCCGTTTCGATCTCATGCTGCGGAAGCGCCGTATAGTCTCGCAGATAGGCGATTGCCCGATCGCGAGTCCAGCCTTGGGCATGAATGCCCGTGTCGACGACCAGGCGGGCGGCCCGCCAGATTTGGTAGTTGAGCATCCCAAAGCGATCATAGGGCGTGTCATACATGCCCATTTCCAGGCCCAACAGCTCGCAGTACAGGGCCCAACCTTCTCCGTAGGCCGACAAATAGGTGTGCTGGCGGAATTCCGGCTGCTGCTTGTGTTCGAGCGACAGGGGCAACTGGAAGGCGTGACCCGGCGCCGACTCATGCAGGGTGAGTGCCGTGAGATTGTACAAAGGGCGGCTCGGCAAGTTGTAGGTGTTGAGCAGGTAGACCCCGGGTCCGCCGCGCCCGGCCGTATAGAACGGCGCTAGGTCCGAAGGAACCGGGCGGATCGCAAAACGTGCCCGCGGCAGCAGCCCGAAATATTGCGAGGCCTTGCCGTCGAAGCGTTTGGCAATCCAGGCCGCGCGCATCAACAGTTCCTCGGGCGTTTTCGCCTGGAATTGCGGATCCTTGCGCAAAAAGGCTAAGAAGGCCGGAAAGTCACCGGCGAATCCCGTCTCCTTCATGGCGCTCAACATTTGCTCATGCAGGCGGGCGACTTCCGATTCGCCAAAGGCATGGATGGCCTGCGGGTCTTGGTCGAGTGTGGTGAATTGGCGAATCTGCGAACGATAGTAATCAGCGCCGTCCGGCAGATCGTAAGCGGCCAATGTGGTGCGTGTGCCGGGAAGGTATTCCGATCGGAAGAAGCTCAAGAGTTCACGATAGGCCGGCTGCACGGTATCGCGAATGACGCCGATCGCCTCATCGCGAAGCGCTTTCCGGTCGGTCTCGGTAATACCGGGCATGTCTTTGAACGGCGCATAGAAGAGGCTGCCCTCCGGGGTCGCCTCGGTGACCGCCGTGATCGAGGCATCGCGCCCTTCCAGGGTGACCCGCGGCGGCGTGAAGCCGCGCTTCAGTCCCGCGCGCATCTCATCCATCTGTTCATGGAAATACCGCGGTATATCTTTCATCTGCCCGATCCAATTGCGGTAGTCCTGCAATCGTCGGTAGGGCCGGCGCGCCGTGTAGCCGATGTCCGTCCAGAAAGTGGTATCCGAATTCGCCGGCATTTCATATTCGCGAAATTGCTGCTGGGCAATCAGAGCCTGGATCTGCGGGCGATAGACATCGAAATTCAGCTGCTCAGGCAAGGACAATTCGGCACGCGGAACGGTGTCGATCCGTTGCAGCACTTCCTGCCACTTGCGCATGCGCATCGTCTGGCTGGCCGGATCGACCTTCGGCAAGTGATCCTGAATCGGCCTCTGCTCATCCTCATTGTCCGGAAATTGTTCCTCACGCCATTTCCACTCTTCGGTGTAGATGGCTTGCAGGCGAGCGTCCGCGCTCGGTGCGCGCGTGCAGGCCGTTGCCGCCAAGGTCAGGACGCAGGCGGCGAGCAGTCGGGGAGTGAGTGGGTGCATGCAAGATCCTTGTTGCGATCGAGGTTAAAAGCGCTGCAGATCATAGGCCGCCAGCGGAATCCGCGGAGTTCGCATCGCCACGAGGTCGGCCACCAATTCCGCCGTGATGGGCGCCAGCGTGAGCCCGATATGCTGATGTCCAATGGCGTAGAACAGCTTTGCCGGTCCGGGCGCGCGCCCGATGCCGGGTAGGTAATCCGGCAGCACGGGACGGGAGCCGACCCAGCTTACGCCGTCGGGCTCGCATGCATAACCGAGCGCGCGCACCGTGCGGCGCAGGCGGGCGGGTTTGCGCGCATCCGCCGGCGCATCGACGTCGGTGAATTCCATGTAGCTGGTGGCGCGCAGGCGACCGCTCATGGGCGTGACGATCACACGTTCCTCGGTGTAAACCACGGGCGCATCGAAAAACGCCGCGCCCTGTGGGATTTCAATGTGGTAGCCCCGCACCGCCTGCAGCGGAGCGTGCAATCCGAAGGGTGCCAGCAAGGGCGCTGAGCGGACTCCCGCGCACACCAACGCACTGTCCACGACGAGCGGGGCCTGATCGCTCACGATCTCGAGCTTATCGCCGCGGGGGCGCAAGCCCTTCACGTCCAGACGCCGGAACTTAGCGCCGCTTTGCAGCGCGGCTGCGGCGAATGCCCGCACCGCTTCCAAAGGATCGATTACGTTCGCCGAATCCTCGAACCACAATCCTGCGGCCACCGCGGCGTTCGCACCCCGCTGCACGGGCAGTAGTTGCTCTGCCGACAGAGGAAGGGTCCTGACACCGACTCGAGCCATTTCGTCTGCCTGCGCTTTCATGCGCGCCGGACTTCGGGGACCCAATGCGATCTCGTAGTGCCCATGCCGGCGGAGCAGTTCGGGCCGGCCGATCGCCTCGACCACTCGCGCCCACGCCGCCACCGAGGGACGCACCAGCGGCGCCAAGTGCCGGGTGTTTTCGCCGCGCCGAAACGCAGCCGCCGCAAATCGGCGTATCCACGCGGACATGCGCAGCGCTTGGCGAGGCGGGAGATCGAGGGTTCCGCCGAAGCGAAACAGCTCGCGATAAAATCCGAACAGTAGCCCGGGAGAAGGCAGCGGTTGCACCAGCTCCTGGGCGATGTGGCCTGCATTGCCGAAGCTCGCGCCGGCCACACCGGGTTCGTCGCGATCGAGCAATAGCACCTGTCGCCCCTCACGCGCCAGAGCGAAGGCCGCCGCCGTCCCGATCGCGCCGGCGCCGATCACGGCGATGGTCTCTTGCCCGCTCATGCCATCACCGTATACGATCCGCGTTCCTCGAGGCAACGACTATTGGGCGTGCTCCATGTCCGAATCCGCGTCATGCCCATGGTTGGGTGTGTTTCCCGCCGCCACCACGGAATTTGATCCGGCTCTGCGGGTCGATGAGGCGCTGCGCATGGGCGATCTTGAGCGCGCACGCACGCTGTACCGTTGGTTCATGCCGCTGTGCTGAGGCTCGACGCTGGCGACCCGTTCTGCCGGGGCATTCGTGCATGACTGAGCAGCCTCGAGAAGGCGATGCGCCGAACGCCGCCTCCACGCTGGATCCGGCTGAAGTGCTGCGCATCGAGCGGCTGCTGGCCGGGTACATCGGCCCGATCGCCAAGCACTTGGTAAAGTCCGCCGCCTCGCGAGCCGCCAGCGCCGAGGAACTTGTCAGTACGGTGGCGATGGAGCTGGAAACCGAAACCGAACGGCACGAATTCAAGAAGCGCTGGCGTTCAGGCCCGGCGTAATGCGGGCTATCAGGGCCGCGCGGCGTCATTGGTGGAACCGCCGTCCGCGATCGGTACTCAGCGTGAATGGAGCTGATTTGCGCTGTCGATGGTATTTCTATAGAATGTGATCACACGTTTTACTTCCATAGAAATATCATGCCGCGCGTCCTGCCAGCACCCAAGCCCGAACCCCGCCGGGTACTGACCGGTGCGGTGTTGCGGGCATCCGCCTTGCTCGAGATCACACAGTCGACTCTGGCGCAGATTCTCGGGCTGAGCCCGTCCACGGTGTCGAGAATGGCCAACGGCACTTACACCTTGGATGAACAGCGGAAAGAGTGGGAGCTCGGCGCCTTGTTCGTCAGATTGTTTCGCTCCCTGGATGCCGTGATCGGCTCCAACGACTCGGCAGCCCGCGCGTGGCTCAACGGGCACAACAGCGCATTGACTGGACGCCCCATCGAATTGATACGCAACACCGAAGGTTTGGTTCGTGTCGTCCAATATCTTGACGCCGCACGCGGTCGGCTCTGAGGCGAAGCGCACCACCCGGCGACTGTGGCGCGCCGTGGAGGCCCAGCACATCGCCTCGACTTTGAGGCTGGTGGCCAACGTCGAGGAGCAACTCGTGCTCGAACGACTACTGGACCTGAGCAAACCCAAGGTTCCGAGCACCGCCGCCGATCTGCATTTCTTGCTGGCGACGCCGTTTCGATATAGCTCGCCGATCGGTTCGCGGTTTCGCGGGCCGTCCGATCCGGGTGTCTGGTATGGGGCTGAGAAGGAGCGCACAGCCTGTGCTGAACTGGGGTTCTGGCGCTGGCGCTTCTTGATGGATTCCAGCGGTCTCGAAAGCCTGGGTCCTTCCCCTCAGACCGTATTCCGCGCTGCCATCGACGCCAATATGGTCGATCTCACCGCGGCCCCCTTCAAGCGACGGCACGCGGAATGGACCGATCCCAACAGCTACACGGCATCACAGCGTTTCGCGGAAATTGCGCGACAGGCCGACATCGATGCCATTCGCTACCAATCGGTGCGCGACCCGCTGCATGCGGCGGCGGTGGCCGTGTTGCAGCCAGCCTGCTTCAAGCCGCGCAAGCCCTTGGAGCAGCGCATATGGTTGCTGACGGTTTCGCGGCAGGCCGCGGTCTGGCAGCGTGAGGCACAGAGTTATCAATTCATGGCGGCAAATTGGGGCCGATGACCTCGATGACATGTCGGGTACAATCCCTCGCCAAATAAAATCTCGAGGCGTTACTCAAAGGAGCGTTCTTGGCTCGAAATTTCAGCAGCGACCACGTCGCTCCCGCGTGC
Source organism: Gammaproteobacteria bacterium (assembly GCA_021323735.1). Classification (GTDB taxonomy): domain Bacteria; phylum Pseudomonadota; class Gammaproteobacteria; order Steroidobacterales; family Steroidobacteraceae; genus Bog-1198. The sequence continues at coordinate 9,581 of JAJPKM010000007.1, read as the reverse complement.
CCGGCCATCATGGCGGCGATCAACAAGGCGAATGAGGGCTTCGTCACTTCCTACGGCGGCGATGACCTGACGGCGAAGCTTGCGTCCGTGGCCAGCGAGTTATTCGAAAAGCAGGTCGCCATCTTTCCGGTCGTGAGCGGCACAGCCGCCAACGCACTGGCGTTGTCGCAGCTCGTGCCGAGCTTTGGCGCCATTTATTGCCATGAAGCGGCGCACATCGTGACCGACGAAGCCGGAGCGCCGGGCTTTTTTACCGGCGGTGCGCAGCTGATCGGATTTCCCGCCAAGGACGGCAAGATCCGGCCCGAACAACTGACCAAGGCTGTCACTTACGCGGAGGACTTAGGGCTGCATCACGTGAAGCCGGGTGCCGTCACCTTGACCCAAGCCACGGAGTGGGGCACGGTTTACTCCCCCGACGAAATAGCCGCCATCGGCGAGATAGCGAAACAATACGCGCTCCCCATGCATATGGACGGTGCGCGATTCGCCAATGCCCTGGTGCATCTAGGCTGTACGCCGGCCGAGGCGACGTGGAAGTGCGGCGTCGATGTTCTCTCGCTCGGCGCCACCAAGAACGGTGCGCTTGGCGCCGACGCCGTCGTATTCTTCGATCCGGCGATGGCGCGGGATTTCGAGCGCCGGCGCAAACGCGCGGGACATTTGATGTCCAAGACCCGGTTCTTGAGCGCACAGCTCAACGCCTATTTGAAAAACGGTCTATGGCTCGAGAATGCGCGCCATGCCAATACACTGGCGAAAAAACTGGCGCAGGGCCTCGAATCCGTTTCCGGCGCACGCCTGCTGCAGCCGGTCGATGCGAACGAGATTTTCGTCGAGCTGCCGGAGCGGATGGTGAGTGCCTTGGAGAGGCATGGGTTCCAGTTCTATCGTTGGCCGTTGGATATTGCCGAATCCGGCATCACGCTCCGCCTGGTGACTTCCTATGCGACACCCGCTGAGGAAGTCGATGCGCTCATCGCGGCTGCGGTGTCCATAGCCTCCGGCGGATAGTCGTTTGAATGATGTCGATGGCGTGGTGTACAAGCTCAATTCGGTGCCGGTGGACACCGCGCCGTAGTCTTTAAGACTTGTTCCGCCCGAGATTGATCGCGCCGTGCAGTTCGGCGGCCGCGGCGCGGATGGACGCGGGTGCGCTGCCGCCCGCGTAAATGATGCTGCGCGAAGCGCTGATCAGCAGCCCTGCGCCCTGGGCGTCCAAGCCCGCGGCGAGGGTGGCTTCCAAATCCCCGCCCTGTGCGCCGATGCCCGGTACCAGGAACGGCACCGTGGGGTGTGCCGTACGCAATTCCGCCATTTCGCGCGGTACGGTGGCGCCCACGACCAACATGAGATTGCCGTGCGGGTTCCACTGGCAGGCGGCGTGACGCGCCACGTGCCGATACAGCGGCAGCCCGTCGACCTGCAGGTCTTGAAAGTCCTTGGCGCCGGAATTGCTGGTCCGACAGAGCAGCAGGGCCCCCCGGTCGGGACGCGCTAGGAACGGCCGCACCGAGTCGGCGCCCATGTAGGGATTCACGGTGACGGCATCCGCGTCGTAGCGCTCGAAGGCCTCGCGGGCGTAGGCCTCGGCGGTATTGCCGATATCGCCGCGCTTGGCATCGAGGATGACCAGCGCATCGGGTGCCCGCTCGCGAATGTAGCGAATGCTCGAGACCAGCTCTTCCTCGGCGCCGACCGCACTGTAAAATGCGATTTGCGGCTTGTACGCGGCTGCGATGTCGAAAGTGGCATCGACGATACGGCGATTGAAGGCGTACAGCGGCGTTCCGGTCTTGCCCAGATCTTGAGGTAATTTGGCGGAGTCCGGATCGAGCCCGACGCAGACCAGGCTGCCGCTGGTGTGTTGTGCGTGGGTTAGCCTTTCGGCAAAGGTCTTGGGCACGCCCCATGATAGCAAGTGCCTCCCTTATTAGGGAGTATGCCTACCAATAGGGAGTATGCTTAACGGTTACCGCGTGAGAACCGCATTGCCCAGCAAGACTCGTTCCGGACCGCGATTGGTGTTGCAACCGGCAAGCCGCCGCGCAGCGCGCCATACCAGCAGCAGCGTACTGAAGCGTTTCTTTGCCATTGCCGATGCCTGGGAGCTATCGCCGCTGCAGCAATGCCGGCTGCTCAAAATTCCCTCCCCGCAAGTATTGCAGCGCTACCGGTTGGGTCAGGCGCCGCGGCTCTCTGCGACGCAGCAGGAAAGGGCGGCGCTCATCGCCAATATCCAGTTTTCCCTGACCGTCGAGCCTGGGCCTGCGGACCGGGCTTGGGCCTGGGTGCATGCACCGATGCAGCGCCCGCCCTTCGATGGAGACAGCCCGCTGTACTTCATGCTGGAGAATGGCCTTCCTGCCTTGCGCGAGGTCGCCCGCCTCTTGGTTCGCGAAAGCGAACCCCGTTAGCTATACTTGTGGGCTGAATTTTTGCGAATGTGGCGGAATTGGTAGACGCGCCAGACTTAGGATCTGGTGGGGCAACCCGTGCGAGTTCGAGTCTCGCCTTTCGCACCACGCGCCTTAAAGTTCGTAACCCATAGAGGATCATCATGCAGGTTTCCGTCGAGAGTATCGGCAAATTGGAGCGCCGTATGCAAGTGCAGGTGCCCGCCGAACGCGTGGCTGAACAGATCGCCGCGCGTCTGCAATCCATCAGCCGTACGGCGCGTTTGAATGGATTTCGTCCGGGCAAAGCGCCACTGAAGGTCATTCGCCAACAATTCGGGGCACAAGTTCATCGCGAAGTGATCGGCGAATTGCTGCAGTCCAGCTACGCCGAGGCGGTGACGCAGAACCAGTTGGCGCCGGCCGGCAGCCCGCGCATCGAACCGCAGAGCATGGACGAGGGTCAGGACCTCAAGTACGTGGCGACTTTCGAGGTGTTCCCGGAAGTTCAACTGCAGCCGATCGAATCGCTGCAAGTCGAGCGGCTCACCGCAGAAGTCGCCGAGAGCGATATCGACGCCATGGTCGAACGGCTGCGCAAGCAGCAGGTGAAACATCAGGCGGTGAGCCGGGCCGCGGCCGACGGCGACAAGGTCAGCATCGATTTCGAGGGCGCCATCGACGGCGTGCCATTTGCCGGCGGCAAGGGAGAAAATGTCGCCATTGTGCTGGGCGAGGGGCGGATGTTGCCGGATCTGGAGCAGGGTTTGATCGGCGCGGTCGCGGGCGAAAAGCGCAGCGTGACCGTGCATTTTCCCGCCGATTACCGCGCCGCCGAATTGGCCGGAAAGACCGCCGTCTTCGCAACCGACATCAAGGCGGTGGAAGAGCCGGTGCTGCCGGAACTCGACGAAGAGTTTTGCAAATCCTTCGGCGTCGCCGAAGGTGGCGTGGCGAAGCTGCGCGAGGATGTCGGGGCCAATATGCGCCGCGAACTCGATCAAGCGCTGCGTAACCGCAACAAGGCGTCGGTGATGGACAAGCTGTACGCGGCGAATCCCACCGAGGTGCCCAATGTGCTCATCGAGAGTCAGATCCGCGACTTGCAGGTCGAGGCAATGCGCAGGGCCGGCGCGAAGGATGCATCGCAGGCGCCGCCGCGGGATCCCTTCGTGGAGCCGGCGCGCCGCCGCGTGACCCTCGGGCTATTGTTGAACGATGTCGTTCGGCGCGAGAAGCTCATCGTCGACCGGGCGCGTGTGAATGAGCGTCTGGACGAGATGGTGGCAGCCTATGGCGACCCGGGTGCGATGAAGCGCGCCTATCTGCAGAACGCCGAGGCCATGCGCCAGGTGGAAGGTTTGGCGCTCGAAGACCAAGCCGTGGACTGGATTCTGCAGCATGCCAAGGTGCACGAGGTGCCATCCACCTTCAAGGAACTGATGAACTTTGAGGCGTGACCTTGAACCTCAAGGTGTGACCTTGAAGCGGCCCTCAGGCGGGGCCGCGCGGTTGGATATCGAGGCGCACGCACAGTCCGTGAGGCAGGTTCCTAGGAAATCCCTTGAAATGGTGTTATGAAGCCCTCACAGAGCAGACAGTTGATTTTATTTTGACAATCGAAAGGCAACTATGACCACGCGCGCATTGAATTTGGTTCCCATGGTGGTGGAGCAGACCGCTCGCGGCGAGCGGGCCTACGACATCTATTCGCGGTTGCTCAAGGAGCGATTGATTTTCATCGTCGGTCCGGTCGAGGACTACATGGCGAACCTGGTGGTCGCCCAGCTGCTGTTCCTGGAATCGGAGAACCCGGACAAGGACATCAATATCTATATCAACTCGCCCGGCGGATCGGTGAGCGCGGGTCTGGCGATTTATGACACCATGCAGTTCGTCAAGCCGGATGTCAGCACCATTTGCGTGGGGTTAGCGGCCTCGATGGGCGCGGTTTTGCTGGCCGGAGGCGCGGCCGGCAAGCGCTACTCGCTGCCGAACTCCAAAATCATGATCCACCAACCATCTGCCGGTTTCCAAGGCCAAGCCTCGGACATCGACATCCATGCGCGCGACGTGATGGAGACAAAGACCCGCCTGAACGCCATTTTGGCCAAACACACCGGCCAAACGGTCGAAAGGGTCAAGGCCGACAGCGACCGGGACAACTTTATGACCGCTGAGCAGGCCCGTGCCTATGGAATCGTGGATTCCATGCTTGAAAAACGCGGTGAGATTCCCGTCAAGGCCTAGGCGCCTGTCTAGGGTATTCCCTGTAGTCTTAAGAGAGGCAAAACCGGCGTCGCGCGGGCTGCTGCGGAACCCGATCACGGCCCGAGGGACCTTATCTTTGCGCGGGGTCCGTTGGGTGCTATATAGTCTCCACCATAGCTGTGTCGTGGGCCTTCCTTCGGTTTGCGGCACTGCCAATTTGAGGACAGCATGAGCGAAGATTCGCGCGGCAAACATGATGACGGCAAGCTTTTGTACTGCTCCTTCTGTGGAAAGAGCCAACATGAGGTTCGGAAGCTCATCGCCGGCCCCAGCGTTTTCGTCTGCGACGAATGCGTGGAGCTGTGCAACGACATAATCCGGGAGGAGTTGGAGGAGCGTGCCGAGCGCACGCGGGATAAGCTCCCCAAGCCCCAGGAAATCAAGAAGGTTCTCGACGAGTATGTCATCGGCCAGGAGCGCGCCAAGCGCGTCCTGTCGGTAGCCGTCTACAACCACTACAAACGGCTGCAAACGCGCGGCGCCGAGGGCGTGCGTTCCCGCGATGACGTGGAACTGGCGAAGAGCAATATTCTGCTGATTGGACCGACCGGTTCCGGCAAGACGCTGCTGGCTGAAACGCTGGCCCGGTTGCTCAATGTCCCTTTCACGATTGCGGATGCCACCACCCTGACCGAGGCGGGGTACGTCGGCGAGGATGTCGAAAACATCATTCAGAAGCTGCTCCAGAAATGCGACTACGACGTCGAGAAGGCGCAGACCGGCATTGTCTACATCGATGAAATCGATAAGATTTCGCGCAAGTCGGACAATCCGTCGATCACGCGCGACGTGTCGGGCGAGGGCGTCCAACAGGCGCTGCTGAAGCTCATCGAGGGGACGATCGCCTCGGTACCTCCGCAGGGTGGTCGCAAGCATCCGCAGCAGGAATTCCTGCAAGTGGACACCACCAATATCCTTTTCATTTGCGGCGGTGCGTTTGCCGGCCTTGAAAAGATCATCATGAATCGCACCCACAAGAGCGGAATCGGCTTTGTCGCCGAAGTGCGCGAGCACAATGCGCGGCCGCACGGCAACGATGTGTTCCACGACACCGAGCCGGAGGACTTGATCAAGTACGGCTTGATTCCGGAGTTCGTCGGACGTCTGCCGGTGGTCGCGACCCTGGAAGAGCTGGATGAGGACGCGCTGATTTCGATTTTGATGCAGCCGAAGAATGCCCTCACCAAGCAGTACCGCAAACTGTTCGACATGGAAGGCGTGGAACTGGATTTCCGGGAAGATGCGTTGCGCTCGGTGGCGCGAAAAGCCATGCAGCGCAAGACCGGCGCTCGTGGCTTGCGCACCATTCTCGAGAATGTGTTACTCGACACGATGTATGACCTGCCCTCATTGCGTAATGTGCAAAAGGTCGTGGTCGACGAACAGGTGATCGAAGGCCACAGCAAACCCTACATAGTCCACCGAACCGAGGAGACTCGTTTGGTGGCTCCGGTCGAGGAACAGCGGCGCCCCACGGGTTCAGACCATCTTTGAGCTTGAAACTGAAGTTCGACGGCCGCATGTACCTCAGGCGATAGTTTTGCCCGACGTGCCACAACCATAAGGCCTGCCAGTGAGCGATGAACCCGTAAGCTTGATTCCCGAAGTGGCGCCGCCGGTGAGCGGCACGCCGGTATTGCCGCTGCGCGATGTCGTGGTCTACCCGCACATGGTCATACCCCTGTTCGTGGGGCGTGAGAAATCCATCGTGGCGCTCGATCTGGCCATGAAGGCGGACAAGCGCATTCTCTTGGTCGCGCAGAAACAGGCGGATGTCGACGACCCCAAGGCCGGCGACCTGTATCGGGTGGGCACCATTGCCACCATCCTGCAGCTGCTCAAGCTGCCTGACGGCACCGTGAAAGTGCTGGTCGAGGGCGTGGATAGGGCCAGCATCGACAAGCTGTGGGAAGGCGAATACTTCTCCGCGGAAGTGACGCCGCTGCCCGACCTCGAGCGCTACGAAGAGCGCGAGATGGACGTATTGACGCGCTCGGTGACCACGCAGTTCGAGCAATATGTCAAGTTGAACAAGAAGGTTCCGCCGGAGATCCTGACGTCGCTGGCCGGCATCGAGCAGGCGGGCCGGTTGGCCGACACCGTCGCCGCTCATATGTCCTTGAAGCTGTCCGAAAAGCAGAAAGTGCTCGAAATCCCCGATGTGCGTAAGCGGCTCGAGCACATGCTCGCCGTCATCGAGGGTGAGATGGACGTGCTGCAGATCGAAAAGCGCATTCGCGGCCGCGTCAAACAGCAGATGGAAAAGAGCCAGCGCGAGTACTACCTGAATGAGCAGATGAAGGCCATTCAGAAGGAGCTCGGCGAGCTCGACGATGCGCCGAACGAAATCGGCGAGCTCGAGAAGCGCATCAAAGCGGCCGGCATGCCCAAGGAGGCGCGCGAGAAGGCCAATTCCGAGCTGGCCAAGTTGAAACTCATGTCGCCCATGTCGGCGGAAGCCACCGTGGTGCGCAACTACGTGGACTGGCTGGTCAAGTCGCCATGGAAGAAGCGCAGCAAGGTCCATTTGGACATCGCGGCTGCCGAGAAGGTGCTCGAGGCCGACCACTACGGGCTGGAGAAGGTCAAGGAGCGCATCGTCGAGTACCTGGCCGTACAGCAGCGCGTGAAGAATCTTCGCGGTCCGATCCTGTGTCTGGTGGGACCGCCCGGCGTCGGCAAGACCTCCTTGGGACAGAGCGTCGCGCGTTCCACGAACCGCAAGTTCGTGCGCATGTCGTTGGGCGGCGTGCGCGACGAGGCGGAGATCCGTGGCCATCGCCGTACCTACATCGGTTCGATGCCCGGCAAGATCATTCAAAACCTCGCCAAGTGCGGCGTTCGCAATCCGCTGTTCCTGCTGGATGAAGTCGACAAGATGTCGACCGACTTTCGCGGCGATCCGTCCTCGGCGCTGTTGGAAGTGCTCGACCCGGAACAGAACAGCACCTTCAACGATCATTACCTGGAGGTGGATTTCGATCTCTCCGAGGTGATGTTCGTCTGTACCGCGAACAGCCTGAATATCCCCGCGCCGCTCCTCGATCGCATGGAAGTGATCCGTATCCCGGGATACACCGAGGATGAAAAGAGCAATATCGCGCGCCGCTACCTGTTGCCCAAACAGGTGAAACAGAACGGTTTGAAACCGGACGAACTGCATGTCGCGGACACGGCGATTCACGACATGATCCGTTTCTACACGCGCGAGGCAGGAGTTCGCAACCTGGAGCGCGAAATCTCCAAGATCGGCCGCAAGGCCGTCAAACAGCTGTTGCTCAACCCGGCGGAAAAGACCGTCACGGTCGATTCGGACAATCTCGACAAGTACTTGGGTGTTCGCCGCTTTCGCTACGGCAAGGCCGAGGAGAGCAATCGCATCGGTCAGGTCACCGGTCTGGCATGGACCGAGGTTGGCGGTGAGCTTCTCACCATCGAAGCGGCGGTGGTCAACGGTAAGGGCAAGTTGACGCACACCGGCCAGCTCGGCGAGGTCATGCAGGAGTCCATCCAGGCCGCGATGACCGTGGTACGCAGCCGCTCGGCGATGCTGGGACTCGATGTCGATTTCTATCAAAAGGCCGACGTGCACATCCATGTGCCCGAGGGCGCGACCCCGAAGGACGGCCCGAGTGCCGGCGTCGGCATGGCGACTGCATTGATATCCGCTCTTACCAAGATTCCGGTGCGCTCCGATGTCGCGATGACCGGCGAGATCACGCTGCGCGGGGAAGTGCTGCCGATCGGCGGACTGAAGGAGAAACTGCTGGCGGCGCATCGCGGCGGCATCACCACGGTGCTGATCCCCGACGACAACACCAAGGATTTGGCCGAGATTCCCGACAACATCAAGGAGAAGCTCGACATCCGCTCGGTGAAATGGATCGACGAAGTGCTGCAAGTCGCGCTCGCCCACATGCCGGTGCCGCTGCCCGCGACGCCGGATCCGGTCAAGCCGGCCGAAGTGATTGCGGGCGAGAAGCCCGCCCGCAAGCCGGGGCGCGCGAAGGGCCAAGTCCGGGCGCACTAGCGCGCGTTATTCGAGAACCCGAAGCGCGCCTGCGATGCAGGTATGCTTGCATTATGCAAGCATTGCTGGCACCATGCAATCATGACGGTTCAGATCAACATTCGTGATGTTCCGGAACGAGTCCGCGACGGACTGGCTGCTCGTGCTGCCCTGCAGGGTAAGTCGATGCAGGAATATTTGCGCGCTGAGCTGGAGCGCATGGTTGCGCGCCCTTCGGTTGACTCCTGGCTGGAACAGGTGCGCAAGAGAAAGCGCGCGGCACAGACTCAGGTTTCCCCCAAGCAAATCCTCGAGAACAGGAACGCTGACCGACGTTGAATGTCGTAGTCGATTCGTCCGTGCTGGTGGCTGGGCTCATTGACACAGGCGCCAACGGAGTGTGGGCCGAGAACATACTGGCCGGAAGTTCGCTACATGCGCCCGAGCTGGTATGCGCTGAAGCAACGAACATATTGCGTCGCTTGGAGAGGGCAAAGCTCATTACGACGCCGGAAGCGAATGCAGCGCAAGAGGATCTCATGCAGCTCGATATCGAGTTATTTCCTTTCGAGCCTTTCGCCGATCGCATTTGGGCGCTTCGCCACAATGTGACGAGTTACGACGCGTGGTATGTGGCCATCGCCGAAGCGCTGAAGCTCCCGCTCGCGACTCTGGATGAATCTCTCTCCAGATCAAATGGAGTCGCGTGCGAGTTCCTGACCCCGCCTCCAATCCGGCCTGCTTGATGGGCTATCCATTTGGAAAATGCTACTAGCCAAGCCCTTTGACCTCGCGTAAACTTCCGCGCCTCTTCCAGGGGGTGCTTAGCTCAGCTGGTAGAGCATCGCCTTTACACGGCGAGGGTCGGGGGTTCGATCCCCTCAGCACCCACCAACAGCGGAGTG